>JBKPAK010000332.1:0-8075 GCA_046726415.1 Candidatus Methylomirabilota bacterium | reverse complement strand
CCCACCGCTCGGGCCGCCCCGGCTCAGCCGGCGCGCCCCTCGAGCTTCCGCGGCGGGCCGGGGCCTCGAAAGGGCCCCCAAACCCCCCCACCGCTCGGGCCGCCCCGGCTCAGCCGGCGCGCCCCTCGAGCTTCCGCGGCGGGCTGGGGCCTCGAAAGGGCCTTCCATACCCCCACGCTCAGGGCGCCCCGGCCCGCCGGAGCGCTGGGATCCTTGAAAGGGACCCATCCCCCCAAGCGCCCGGGCATCCCGGCGTTAGCCGGGGCCTTCCTCGACCACCCGCGGCGTCCCCGGGAGCCTCGAACGGGCCCCTATGCCGGGCCCTAACCGAGCGGGGCGTCCTGGCGCAGCCGTAGCGTCCTTCGACTCTCCGACATGTTCCCGGAGTCGGCGGGCGGCTACGGCGAACCGAGATCGAGCTTGGCGATGTCCTTGAGGATCGCGTCGATCTGGGACACCACCTGCCGTCGCTCGTCGCCGAGGCGTTCTACCTCCCGGCGGAGCTGCTCGTTCTCGTCGCGCAGGCGGACCAGTGAGTCGCTCGCCCGCCGTACTGCTTCTTCCAGCTGTGCCAGTCGATCCAGGACTCCGTCAGCCATCACACTCCTCGCAGCGAGATATGGAACTGAGCGCACACGCGCCTGACCACCCGTGCGTGTATGGCATTGACCTCGTCGTCGGTGAGCGTCCGGTCGTCGGCCTGGAACACCAGGCGCCAGGCCAAGCTCCGGCGTCCATCGGGAAAGCGGAACACATCGAACAGCGTCATCTCGCGCAGCAGCGCCCCTCCCTCGGCGGACATCGCTGACTCGATCGCCGCGGCCGTCGGCGTCTGCTCGGCCCCGATCAGGAAGGCCACATCGCGCGCCACCGTGGGGTAGCGCGGCAGCGGTTCGTATCGCATCGCGGTCCGGGGCAGCCGGGCCACCGTGTCGAGGGGGATCATCGCCGCGAAGACTGGCGCCTCGATGCCCAACCGCTCGCGCACCCCCACCGCCACCTCCCCGAAGAAGGCCGCCGTCTCGCCATTCACGACCAGAGCGCCGGTCGAGTCCGCTTCGAGCCCGCTCACCTCGACCTCACGGACCTCGCCCACACGGAGGCCGAGCGTCTCGAGTAGATGCTCGGCGTAGCCCTTCGCGTCGTACACATCGACGCGGTCAGGGGGCAGCCACCACCCGAGGCGGTGGCGCGCGCCCGTCAACGCGATTACCGCCCAGCGGGGCTCGCGTATCCCTTCCGCGGCCCGGCCGTACGTGCTGCCGATCTCGAAAACACGCACGTTTGGCTGCTGCCTGCGCAGGTTGAGGGCTACGGTTCCGAGGACGCCCTCCAGCGGGTGCCGGCGCATGAGGGACGCGTCCTGGCTCAGCGGATTGAGCAGTCGCATGGGTGCGTCGCCATCGAGCGACGGAAGCGCGGCCGCGAGGTCGGGATCGCTGAACGAGTAGGTCATCGCTTCGGTGAGGCCGGCCGCGACGAGGGCCTGGCTGACCGCCCGCTCCTGACGGACGCTCTCCGGCTCGGTGACGAGCCGGAGGGCGCCGGTCGGCGCGGCCGAGGGGATCTTGTCGTACCCCCACACCCGAATGATCTCCTCGACGAGATCGTCCTCCATGCTGATGTCGCGACGAAAGCCCGGTACCTCGACGTCAACCTCGTCCCCCCGCTCGGTGACCGGCAGGCCCAGCGACTTCACGATCCGCACGGTCTCCGCCGCGGAGGGCGCCACTCCGAGCACGCGCTGCACGCGCGCCATGCGCAGGCGCACCCGCGGGCGTGCGCGGGGGGCCGGGTAGGTGTCGACGAAGCCTCGCGCCACGGTACCACCCGCCACGGCGGCGACGAGCTGGGCGGCGCGCGCGCTGGCATCGGGGAGCGCTTCGATGTCGGCGCCCCGCTCGAAGCGGTACGCCGCGTCCGTGAGGAGTCCGAGCGCGCGCGACGTGCGCCTGATGGACGCCGGCGCGAAGTACGCGCTCTCAAGCAGCACTCGCGTCGTGCGCTCGCCGACCTCGGTGGCTGCGCCGCCCATGACGCCGGCGAGGGCGATCGCCCGTGTCGGGTCCGCGATGACGAGCATGCTGTCGGTCAACGTGCGCTCCTGGCCATCCAACGTGGTGAGCCGTTCGCCCGCCCGCGCCCGGCGCACGACGATGGTCCCTTCCGCCACCGTGTCGTAGTCGAACGCGTGGAGCGGCTGCCCGCGCTCCCAGAGGACGTAGTTCGTCACGTCGACCACGTTGCTGATGGGGCGCAGGCCGACGGCTCGCAGCCGCGCCGCCATCCAGGACGGGGAGGGCCCGACGGTCACCCCGGAGATCACCCGCGCCGTGAAGCGGGGGCAGAGGTCCGGGGCGTCGATGCGGGCGCGGGCCAGCGGGTCCACCGGCTCGTCTGACTCCTTCAGCGCGGTGGCTGGCACGCACAGCGCGCTGCCGGTCAGGGCGGCCAGCTCCCGGGCGATCCCCGCCACGGACAGGCAGTCGGGGCGGTTAGGGGTAACCTCGATCTCGAGCACGGTGTCGTCGAGGCCGAGGTGCGCGATGAGATCCGTCCCCGGCGCCGCGCCGCCGTCGACCACGAGGACACCCGCCGCGTGCTCCTCACTCAAGCCGAGCTCGCGCTCGGAGCACAGCATCCCCTGCGATTCGACGCCGTGGATCTTCGCCACGGCGATACGCTGGCCACCGGGCAAGATGGCCCCCGGCGGGGCAAAGGCCGCGCGCAGGCCGGGGGCGGCGTTGGGGGCGCCGCATACGACCGCGTAGGTGTCGCGCCCGGTGGACACGCGGCACAGGACCAGGCGGTGGCCATGGCTGTCACCCAGATCCCGATCGATGGCCTGGATCTCGCCAACCACGACGCCCACGAGCCCAGCGGGGGCAAGCGGGGTGACGTTCGCCACCTCGATGCCGGCATTGGTCAGGCGGTCCGCCGCCTCCGCCGGCGCCAGGTCGAGGTGCACGAACTCTCGGATCCACCCGTACGGAATCTTCATGGCCGCGAAGCCGTGCCGTAGCGAATCTTCATGGGAGCGGAGCCGCGGTGAGCGGCTCGAGCCGTGGCGAGCTTGCTCTGGGCGGGCGTGGCGGCATCCGTGGCCCGGATTCATCGACCAGGGAAACGACTGCGGGGTTCATCGCGCGCAGCTTCCTGCTGGTCCGGTTCACGCGAATTGTTGGAGGAAGCGCAGATCGTTTTCGAAGAAGAGACGGATGTCGTCGATGCCGTACTTCAGCATGGCGACGCGCTCGATCCCCATCCCGAAGGCCCACCCGGTGACCTCTTCGGGATCGTAGCCGACGTTGCGCAAGACTTGAGGATGCACCATGCCCGAACCCAGGATCTCGAGCCATCCCGATTGCTTGCAGAGCCGGCAGCCCCCGCCCCCGCAGGCGAAGCAGAGTACGTCGACCTCCGCCGACGGCTCCGTGAACGGGAAGAACGACGGGCGAAAGCGGATGCGCTGGCCGGGCCCGAACATCTCCCGTGCGAACAGCTCGAGGGTCCCCTTGAGGTCGGCCATCGACACGTCGCGATCCACCGCCAGTCCCTCCACCTGGTGGAACATCGGGGAATGCGTGATGTCGGAGTCGCGCCGATACACGCGGCCGGGGACGATGGTGCGTACGGGCGGGCGCTGGACCTCCATGACCCGGATTTGCACCGGCGAGGTCTGGGTGCGCAGCAGGGTGTCAGCCGAAAAATAGAATGTATCCTGCATGTCCCGGGCCGGGTGATCGGGCGGGAGGTTGAGGGCTTCGAAGTTATAGTAGTCCGTCTCGATCTCCGGCCCCTCGGCGACCGAGAAGCCGAGCGCCGCGAAGACGCCGATGATCTGGTCGCGCACCTGAGTGAGCGGATGCAGGGAACCCCGGGGAGGGCGGCGGCCCGGTAAGGTGAGGTCCGGGCGCGTGCGCTCGCGCTGCTGGCGTCGTTCCCCCTCGCGCGCGGCCACCAGCCGCGCTTCGAGCAGGGCGTCGAGGTCACGCTTGGCCTCGTTCGCCGCGGCGCCGACGAGGGGGCGCTCCTCGGCGCTCAGATTGCCGAGGGAGCGCAACAGCTGCGTCAGCGCACCCTGCCGACCGAGGAAGCGGACACGGACCTGCTCCAGGTCGGCCGCCGATCGGGCGGCGTCGATCGCAGCGCGCGCCTCGCGAAGGATGGCTTCGACGCGCGGATGGGTCACGGACGCTCAGCGGGCGGCGACGGCCTTGGCGCTCTCGACCAGCTTGGCAAATCCGGCGGGATCGTTCACGGCCAGCTCGGACAGCACCTTCCGGTCGAGGAGGATGCCGGCCTTCTTGAGACCGGCCATGAAAACCGAATACGACAGGCCTCCCTCTCGGCAGGCCGCGTTGATGCGGACGATCCAGAGGGCACGTGCGGAGCGTTTCTTCGCCTTGCGGTCGCGGTAGGCGAACGCCCCCGCGCGCAGGACCGTCTCCGCGGCCGTGCGGTAGAGCCGGCCGCGCCCTCCTACATAGCCCTTGGCCCGCTTGAGGATCTTCTTTCGGCGCTGGCGTGTCTTGACGCCACCCTTGGCCCGTGGCATGACTCACTCCTCCCCCATGCGATGCGAAATTGATGGTCTGGCCCCGCCCTGGCGGCCGCGCGTGATCACAGGTATGGAACGAGAACTTTCATCCGGGGCGCATCGGCCTTGTCGATGAGCTTGGAAGCGCGCAGACGCCTCCGGCGCGCCGGCTGCTTCTTTTCCAGCTTATGCTGCTTCCAACCACCCGCTCGCTTGAGCTTGCCCGACGCGGTCTTCTTGAGCCGCTTGGCCGCTCCGCGCTTTGTCTTCATCTTCGGCATCGAAGGCCCTCTTCGCCCCGGCCGCGCTACGCGTGCGCCTTCGGGGACAGCATGATGTGCAGCATCCGTCCTTCCATCCGCGGATTGTTCTCCACGTTGGCGATGTCGTTCACCGCGTCGACCATCTTCTGGAGCATCTTCCAGCCCAGCTCGGTGTGGGCCATCTCGCGGCCCTTGAAGCGCACGGTCACCTTGGCCTTGTGGCCATCCTCCAGGAAGCGCCGCACGTGCTTGAGCTTGAACTCGAAGTCGTGCTTCTCCGTCTTGGGCCCCATCTTCACTT
This sequence comes from Candidatus Methylomirabilota bacterium, assembly GCA_046726415.1. Taxonomy (GTDB): domain Bacteria; phylum Methylomirabilota; class Methylomirabilia; order Rokubacteriales; family CSP1-6; genus CAVWFS01. The sequence continues at coordinate 2,971 of JBKPAK010000332.1, read as the reverse complement.
CCTTGACGTGGATGACGGTCTGCTTCTTGCGCGCTTCCTTCTGTCGCCGGGCCGGGTGTATTTGTACTTCCCGAAGTCCATGATGCGACAGACGGGCGGGGTGGCATCGGGCGCCACTTCCACCAGGTCCAGCTCGCGCTGCCGGGACAGCTCCAGGGCCTGCTGGGTCGGCATCACGCCGAGTTGCTCACCGGTCTCACTGACCACGCGGACGTCGCGGACACGGATGGCTTCGTTGATGCGGATCTCTCTGGTTTGAGTGATAGCTCGCTCCTAGTCGCCGCGTGGCCAACGCGCGCGGGAAGGGGTCGCGGGGAGGCGTCCGCGCGGGCGCACCGCGCGGCGGGCCGGGCGCTCGCTCACGAGCGACCCACGGTGAGCGTGACGGAGCGCGACGCGATCTCGCGCAGGAGATCGCTCAGCACCCGCTCGAGCGGCTGGGCGCCGAGATCGTCTCCGGTGCGGTGGCGAAGGCTCACGGCCCCGCTCTGGGCCTCGCGCTCGCCCACCACCAGCATGTAGGGCACCTTTCGGAGCTGCGCGTCGCGGATGCGATATCCGAGTTTTTCGTTCCGGTTGTCGAGCTCCGCGCGGACGCGGGCGGCTCGCAAGCGCTCATGCACCGACTGCGCGTAGGCGGCGTGCTTCTCGCTGATCGGCACGACCCGCGCCTGCACTGGCGCCAGCCACGTGGGAAAGGCCCCGGCGAAGTGCTCGGTGAGGATACCGACGAAGCGCTCGAACGAGCCGAAGATCGCCCGGTGGACCATGACCGGTCGCTTGGGCTGGCCGTCGGTGTCGATGTACTCGAGCCCGAACCGATCGGGTTGTTGGAAGTCGACCTGGATGGTGGCATTCTGCCAGCGCCGCCCCAGGACGTCCTGGACGTCCACGTCGATCTTCGGTCCGTAGAACGTCCCATCACCGGGGTTCAGCGCATAGGCCAGGCCGTTCGCCCGCAGCGCCTCGTGCAGTGCGTCCTCCGCCGCATCCCACTGCGCATCGGTGCCCAGCCTTTTTTCGGGACGCGTGGAGAGCTTGTAGGAAGGCTGCAGGTCGAATGCCTTGTACCACTCGCGGACGAGACCCAGCATCCCGGCGATCTCGTCCTGGAGCTGGTCGGGCCGGCAGTAGACGTGCGCGTCGTCCTGGGTGAACTGCCGGACGCGGAACAGGCCGGTCAGCGTGCCCGAGCGCTCATTGCGGTGCAGGCGGCCCATGTCCGAAAAGCGCAGCGGCAAGTCCCGGTAGGAACGCAGGCTGTGCCGGTACACGATGGTGGACTCGGGACAGTTCATGGGCTTGAGGCCGAAGGGCTGCTCTTCCACCTCGAGGCGGAACATGTTCTCCGCGTAGTGCTCCCAGTGCCCGGACTGCTCCCAGAGCTTCCGATGCACCATGATGGGGGTCGAGATCTCCCCATAGCCGCCGGCGTCGAGAGACTCGCGGACGAAATGCTCCAGCTCGCGCACGATGGTCCAGCCGTTGGGAAGCCAGAAGGGCGCCCCCGGCGCCACCTCGTCGAAGAGGAACAGGTCGAGCTCGCGCCCCACCTTGCGGTGGTCGCGCTTCTTAGCCTCCTCCAGCCTCCACAGGTGCTGGTCGAGCTCCTCCTGGGTGAGCCAGGCCGTCCCGTAGATCCGCCAGAGCATCGGGTTCTTCTCGTCGCCCCGCCAGTAGGCGCCCGACGAGGAGAGCAGCTTGAATGCCTTGATCTGGCTGGTCGATGTCACGTGTGGACCCCGGCAGAGGTCGACGAAGTCGCCCTGCCGGTAGAGCGATACGCGCTCGGCCGCGATGCCCTCGAGGATCTCCACCTTGAATCGCTCACCGCGCTGGCGGAAGAAATCGATCGCATCCGCGCGCGACATCTCCGTCCGTTCGAAGGGCACGTCGGCGGCGACGATCTCTCGCATGACTGCCTCGATGCGGGGAAGATCCTCGGGAGCGAACGGCGCCGCCTTGGCGAAGTCGTAGTAGAAGCCGTCGTCGATGGCGGGCCCGATGGCCACCTTGACCTCGGGGAACAGGTGCTTCACCGCCTGGGCCATGACGTGCGAGGCCGAGTGTCGGACGGTGGCCAGGGGGGTGTTGTCGCAGTCGAACTCGCCCGTGAGCTTGAGGTGTCGATCCTGTTCCGGTTCGGCCATTCCGCCTTAAGACGGCGAGAGCACCAGCAGGGCCCCGAGCCCCTGGTGCTCTCGGATGTGCATGGTAGGCTCGGGCGGTTTCGAACCGCCGACCTCCTCTGCGTCAGAGAGGCGCTCTCCCACTGAGCTACGAGCCTGTTTCAGAGTAATTCATGCTACACGTGACGGCGCGCGAGTGTCAACACGGAAGGGCGCGTGACTGCAGGAGATTTCAGCGGAGGAGGTTGGTCAGCGACGTGGACTCGAGGATGTAGTTGAAGCGCGCGAGGATGGGGATGCCTTTCTTGCCCAGCTCGTCCGGCACGGGCGGGAACGGCGAGGCCAGCTTGATGGCGTTGACCGCAAAGTCGTCATAGATGCCGAAGGCCGAGGGTTGGCGCACGATGACGAACGGGACTCGGCCGTCCTTGGCGATGCCGAACTCGATCTCGAGCTGTGCGGACTTGTATTCGCACTGCCGCGTCACCGGATTCGACACGCACGGATAGATCCACTTCGACTTGATCAGTGCGCGAACCCGGTCCAGATAATCGCTGTACTTGGGATCCTGCGAGTCGAGCGGGATCGGTTCACCCTCGATACCTCCCCGCCCGTCACTTAGTCCTCCCGCCCCGCCTCGGCGCAGCGCGCTCCTCATGTCGGGCGAGACGCTTCGGCCCGGGCCGCTCTCTCGCGGAAGGGCGGCGACCGCTGGATCCCCGCGCGCCGCCGGGGTCTCGGCGGGTGCGGGAGGCGCAGGCGGCGCCGGAGGCGGAGGAGCGGCGGCCGGCTGCGGGGCGCGCGTTTCCTGAGGTGGCGGCGAAGGCGCGGAAGGCGCGGGC
>JBKPAK010000331.1:0-16844 GCA_046726415.1 Candidatus Methylomirabilota bacterium | reverse complement strand
CAACGCGGGAGCCACCTCCCCTTCCGGTGCTCGCGGTGCCCCGGCGGGGCTTTGACACTACCGGCTCCCGAAGTTGCCGAAGCTGTGACGTCCTGGCTCAATTCTGGTCGGCGCGGGTACCGATTTCGGTCAGGGCCGAAGCGGCAATCCTGCGCACGTTTTCGGCAACGCTTCGCGAGGTCGTTCGCCTTGACAAGCTATGGAAGGCTGACTAGACTCGCGCCACTTTTCCGAGCCACCAAACACCTCACTACGCTCCCAACGGAGGGATGCACATGCACAAGATGGTGCCCCTGAGGTCCGCGATTGCGCTCGCTGTCGTCATCGCGCTTCTCGCCTTCCTGGCAGGCTCCTACAGCGCGCCTGGCATGGCCACGGCCCAGGCCCCGATCAAATGGAAGGTGCAGAGCGCCTGGCCGCCGACGTCCATCGTCCAGGACGCCGCGAAGTTGCTGGTGGAGACGATCCAGAAGAACTCCGGCGGGCGCCTCCAGATCGAGCTGTCGCCCGCGGGCGCCATCGTCCCGCCCTTCGAGATCCAGGACGCCGTGAACCGCGGCGTGCTGGACGCCGGCCACACCACTCCCGGTTACATCATCGGCAAGCTGAAGGCCTTCGCCCCTCTGACCCACGGCCCCCTCTTCGGGATGGACTTCATCGATTACTACGGGTGGTACTGGGAGGGAGGCGGGCACGAGCTCCTCAATGAGGCGTACCAGCAACGCTTGAAGATGAACGTGGTCAGCTTCCAGGTCCACCCCGAAGGCCCCCAGGCGATGGGGTGGTTCAAGAAGGAGATCCGCACGTTCGCTGACATCAAGGGGCAACGGTATCGCATCTACGCAGTGGGGGCCGAGGTGTACAACAAGCTCGGCATCCCCGCCGTGGTGCTCGCCGGCGGCGAGATCGTCCCCGCCCTGGAGCGGGGCGCCATCGACGGTGCGGAGTGGATCAACTGCTACGATGACAAGATCCTGGGCATCGACAAGGTGGCCAAGTTCCACTACGCCCCGGGGATGCACGAGCCCACGACGGTGGGAGAGTTCATCATCAACAAGGGAAAGTGGGACGCACTGGCGCCGGACATGAAGGAGATCGTCAAGACCTCCGTCCAGGCCTCGTATTGGAACCACTTCGTCCGGTTCCAGGAGAAGACGGCGAAGGCCTGTCAGGAGCTGCTCGCCTCCGGCGTCAAGATCATCAAGACGACGGACGATCTGAACAAGGCGTTCCTGCGGGCGTACGACGAGGTCTGGCAGGCGGACGCGGCCAAGGACGAGTTCTACCGGAAGGTGATCGATTCGCAGAAGAAGTACTCCGGGCTGCTGGTGCCCTACCGCCTCTCGTACTGGCCAAACTACAACTTCATCGGCGAGCACTACTACAAGGACAAGATCTGGCTGAAGTAGGAGACTCGGCGAGTCCGCACACCGGGCGACGGGGCCGAGCGCCTGCCCCGTCGCCCAGACGGCCAAAGGATAGTCCCGCCCTCCCGCGGGTTCGCTCCTCCTTGGCCTCGGCGCTCCACTCCCGCGACCAGAACGGAGGAACCGTGTGGCGACGGCCGCGCCCGTAGCACAGAACCACCGGGACGTGGCGCCGGCCTTCCGGGCCACCATCCAGATGATCGACCGGTTCGCCAACTGGTCGGGTAAGCCCGTGGCCTGGCTCATCGTGCCGATGACCATCGCGGTCACCTGGGAGGTCGTGGCCCGCCACTTCTTCCGCGCCCCGACGATCTGGGCGTTCGACGTGACGTACATGCTGTACGGCACCCACTTCATGCTGGGAACGGCCTACACCCTCATGCGGATAGGGCACGTCCGCACCGACATGCTCTACCAGGGGTGGTCCATCCGTCGCCAGAACCTGGTCGACGCGATCGGCTACCTCTTCTTCTTCTTCCCGGCGATGATCCTCCTGTTCTATTTCGGGTGGCAGGAGTCTTTTCACGCGTGGGCGATCGGCGAAACCTCGGATGCGAGCCCCTGGCGCCCGATCGTCTACCCGTTCAAAACCGTCATCCCGCTGACCGCGCTCCTCCTGCTCGTTCAGGGCATCGCGGAGTTCCTCAAGAGCCTCTACGCCATCCGGACGGGACGGCTGTGGGCCAAACGGGAGGCCATAGAGATCGGATGAGTCCCGAACTGCTGGGCGCCATCATGCTGGTCGTCATGCTCGGCGCCATCTTCATCGGCTTCCCCATCTCGTTCACGCTGCTGCTCCTCGCGTTGATCTTCGGCTGGCTCGGGCTCGGGGACCGGGCGTTCTACATCATGGTGTTCCAGACGATCGGGCTCATGAAGGAGGAGGTGCTGGCGGCCGTGCCATTGTTCATCTTCATGGGCTACTTGATGGAGCAAGGCGGGCTCATGGAGCGCCTGTTCAAGGGATTCCAACTCATGATGGGCCCGGTGCCGGGCTCGCTGTACGTGGGCGTCCTGATCACTGCCACCATCTTCGGTATCGCCGCCGGCACGGTGGGGGCGACGGTGGTGCTGATGGGCATCATGGCAGTGCCGATCATGACGAAGGCCGGCTACAACATCCCGATGTCGGCGGGGGCCATCACCGCTGGCGGAACGCTCGGGATCCTGGTCCCCCCGAGCGTCATGCTGGTGGTGATGGGGCCGGTCATGGGCGTCTCGGTCGCCGAGCTCTATGCGTCGTGCTTCGGTCCCGGATTCCTCCTGGCCGGCATCTTCATCGCGTACACGCTGATCCGCAGCCTCATCAACCCGAAGCTGGGGCCGCCGCTGCCGCCCGAGGAGCGAGCCGGAAGCCTCAGGGAGATCGCCATCGAGCTGACGATGGGGATGCTGCCGCACGCCATCCTGATCATCGCCACCCTCGGGACCATCATCTGGGGCTGGGCAACGCCCACCGAAGCGGCGGCCATGGGCGTCGTCGGCGCCGCGTTCCTGGCCGTCGTGTACAGGGAGTTCACGTGGCAGCGGCTCAAGGACGCGGTCTACAACACGCTGCTCCAGTCCAGCACGGTCCTGTTCCTGGCCGTCGCGGGCAACGTGTTCGGCGCCGTGTTCTCGCGGCTGGGGACCGCGACGGTGGCCACCAACGCGCTGCTCGCCTGGCAGATGCCGCCGGTTGCGATGCTGACCATCATCATGGTCCTCGTCTTCCTGCTCGGCTGGCCCTTCGAATGGCCGGTGATCATTCTCGTCTTCGTGCCGCTGATGCAGCCGATCATCGCGCCGATGAAGATCGACATGCTGTGGTTCGCCACGCTGATCGCCGTGAACCTCCAGACGGCCTTCCTCTCGCCGCCCGTCGCGATGTCGGCCTACTACCTCAAGGGGGTGGCGCCGAACTGGGAGCTCAGGGACATTTACCGGGGCATGGGCCAGTTCATGGTGCTCCAGCTCATCGGCCTGGCCCTCTGCATTGCGTTCCCGGCGATCTCGCTGTGGTTCCCGCATTGGCTCTTTGGCAAGTAGTCGCGTGATCGACCCGTCCTCAACGCCCAACCCATCGAGGAGGGATCAGCCATGAGACCAAGGACAATCGTCGCCATCTGGATCGCCTTTGCCCTGCCGGTGTTGGTCCTCGCCGGTGTCCTCTGGCACGGGCCGGGATCGGCCAGTGCGCAGCAAAAGATCGTATGGAAGGTGCAGAGCGCCTGGCCGGCCACCAACCTCCTGCACGTGTCTGCGGTCGAACTGGCCAAAATGGTGGAGGAGATGTCGGGCGGGCGCCTGAAGTGGGAGATGTCGGCCGCCGGCACGGTGGTCGGGACATTCGAGGTGCTCGACGCGGTCAACCGCGGCCTCATCGATGCCACCCACGCCTGGCCCGGGTACTGGGCGGGCAAGAACTCGGCGGCCGGCCTGTTCTCGCCGGGGCCGGGCGGGCCGTTCGGCATGGATCGCGAAGAGTACCTCTCCTGGCTCTTCGCCGGCGGCGGTCTCGAGCTGTACAACGAGCTGCTCCAGAAAGAGCTGAAGATGAACGTGGTGGTGCCCGTCTTCACCACGAGCCTGCCGTACTGGGAGCCGCTGGGCTGGTTCAAGAAGCCCTTCAACAGCCTCGACGACCTGCGCAAGATGCGGTTCCGGACGTCCGGTCTGGGCATGGAGATGATGAGGACGATGGGCATCTCCGTGGTAACCCTGGCCGGCGGAGAGGTCATCCCGGCGCTGGAGCGCGGGGCGGTGGAAGGGGCGGAGTGGGCCATCCCCAGCCACGACATCATCATGGGCTTCCAGAACGTCACCAAGTACTACTACATGCCGGACCTGCGCCAGCCGGCTTCCTACCAGGAAGTGGTGATCAACAAGAAGAAGTGGGAGGAGCTGCCGGCCGATCTCAAGGCGATCGTCAAGTGGGCCGGCATGGCGGAGATCATCCGCATGACCGCCTACAGTGTCGACCTCGACAGCAAGGCGGCCGAGGATCTGGAGAAGAAGCACGGCGTGCAGATCAAGAAGACGCCCGACGACATCCTCAGAGCCCAGGTGGTGGCCATCGACAAGGTGTACGAGGTCGAAGCCCAGAAGAACCCCTTCTTCGCCAAGGTGCTCAAGTCGCAGAAAGAGTTCGCCCAGCGGGCGGTGCCCCACGCCCAGAAGATCCGCCCGCCGATCGAGATGGTGGTCGCGCACTACTGGAAGAAGTAACTGAGAATCCCGAGGAGCGTCCCGGCTCCGCCGGGGCGCTCCCGGACGAGCGTCCCACCGCCGAGACATTGACGAGTCAGGACGCAACGACTACGCTCTCGGCAATGGCCACCTCGTGGTACCGCCGGCCCACACTCTCGAAGGTGACCCGCTTTGGCTGGGTGCGCCGAGACGCAGGTCCTGCGCCGGGGCGAGATCGTCACGCCACTGGCCGCGCCGGCCGGGCGCCTCGTCGATGATCTGCTGCCACAATCAACGCGGAGGAACACATGACCCACAAACCCGTATCGCTCGACCACGTCAATATCTTCGTGCGCAACGCCGAGCGCTCCCACCGTTGGTACACGGACGTCTTCGGGCTACATACCCAGGACACCATGACGTTCCCGGAGACGGGAAAGCTGCGAGCCGTCTTCCTCTCGGCTGATCCGGATCACGCGCACGATATCGCGCTGTTCGAGGTGGGCGAGGACGCCCCCGGACAGGAGAAAGGGCAGGTTGGCCTCAACCACGTCGCCTGGAAGATGGCGAGCCTCGATGACCTGAAGGAGATGTACCAGCGGCTGAAGGACAAGGACGTACCGATTCGCGTGGCCGATCACACCGTCTCCATCGGCGTCTACTTTTCGGATCCCGACGGGAACGGCCTCGAGGTCTACTACGAGCTGCCCCGCAGCCAGTGGCACCGCGAGCGGCCATTCTCGGGAGAGGGCCAGAAAGGCAGGTTCCCCGGGCCCTGGGACGAGGTTCTCCGCCAGCCCTCCCCGGCGGCCATGGCGAGGTAGTCCGCCGAGCCGCCCCCCGGATTGAGGCGAGCGGGCACCCGTTCGCGCGGACGGGTGCTCGCCTCGATCGTGCGACGGCGGCGCGGCACGTTGCCGAAACCACGGTCGAGGAGGTGGCCCATGAAGTCCACAGTCCCGATCCGCGCCTTCGCGATCGCGGTTGCGCTCATGCTGGCGAGCTGCGGGCTCGCCGCGGCCCAGGCGGGATTCGATGACGATCGCGTCATGCTCCAGGGCTTCTACTGGGAGTCGTACCGCCACGGCCATCTCCCGGGCTTCGGGGACAAGCGCTGGTATCAAATCGTGCGCGACAACGCCGCCACCATCCGGGACGGGCGGTTCGACCTGATCTGGCTGCCACCCCCCTCGTTTGCTGGCGGGCTCAGCGCGGGCTACAACCCCAGGGAGTACTTCCGGCTGGACAACAGCTACGGATCCCTCGACGAGCACCGCGCGATGCTCGTCGAGTTGCTGAGCCATGGCGTGGAGCCCGTGGCCGACATCGTGATCAACCACCGTGACGGGCTGAGCGGGTGGGCCGATTTCAAGAATCCCGACTGGGGTGTGTGGGCGATCTGCGAGACGGATGAGGCCTTCCGCAACCAGGACTCCGGCCGGCACGGTGCCCTCTACGTCCGCATCGGCGGCAGCGATGCCCAGTGGCCGCCGAGTATGTCGAACTACGGCGACTATCGCGAGTGCGCCCAGGGTGCGGGGTGAAAAGTGTGGGTTGCCCTTCCGGGCAATCCCTTGTTCCGTCAGGCGCCGGCCGCGGCAGCGTGGCCCATCCCCATCTACTACGTGCCCGCGCACCAAATCAGCGCCGGCGATGTCTGGGATGGCCCCGTTCGAGACCCCTCGGGATCGCGCGGAGATTGCCGGGCCACAGCCGAAGGAGGCTCGAGATGGTCACGCTCGCCGAACTGAACGCCGTCATGGATCGCCGCTTCACCTCGCACAACTTCGCCCTGGAGCGCGGCAGGACCCTGACGGAGATGACCCTCGCCTTCAACACCTATGGGCACCTCGCCGCCGACGGCGCCAACGCCATTCTCGTCACGCACGGATATACGGGGAGCCATCACGCGGCCGGGCCGCCGACGCCGGACAATCCGACCGGCGGCTGGTGGAAGGGTCTGATCGGCCCCGCCGAGGCGATCGATACCGACCGCTACTTCGTCGTCTCGTCCAACATGCTCGGCTCGTCCTTCGGCTCTACCGGCCCCGGCAGCGCCAACCCGGCCACTGGACGGCCCTACGGTCCCGACTTCCCGGACATCACCCTTGGCGATATCGTCCGCGCGCAGCGGGTCTTGCTCGACCGCCTGGGGGTACGGCATCTGGTTGCCGTGGCCGGGCAATCGTATGGCGGATTTCAGGCCTTCCAGTGGGCGATCGCGTATCCCGATTTCATGGATGGCATCGTGGCGACGGTGACCGCGCCGACGGGGCCTGGCGGCGAGGCCTCGCTCGAGGCCTTGATCGCTCAGCTCGCCGCCGACCCCAACTGGAACGGCGGCTGGCACTACGAGCGGGGCGGCATCCCCGCGACCATGTCGGCGCTCCGGATGGAAACGTTGAGGCGCTACGGCACCAACGAGATCCTCGCCGGCACCATCCCGGACCCCGGGGCCCGCGAGGCCCGGATGCGCGAGATGGCTGAGCGGTGGGTGCGTCAGTTCGATCCGAACTCGCTGGTGACCCTGCGCAAGGCGCGGCTGCACTTCGACGCCGAGCGCCATCTGGCGAAGATCCGCGCCAAGGTCCTCTACGTCCTGTCGCGCACGGACGTGCTGTTCCCTCCGTCGCTGGCTCCGGACGTGATGGGCAAGCTGGCCGCAGCTGGCGTGGACGCCACGTACGTCGAGCTGGACAGCGACTTCGGCCACCTGGCCGCCGGTGCCGACTGCGCAAAATGGGCTCCCGCCCTCCGGGCATTTCTCGACCGCCTGCCCCGGTGAGGGCGGACCCGTCAGCCTTCGACGATGTCCGCCTTCAGGCCTTCGATGAAGCCGAGAACTTGCCCGCGCTCCCGGGCAGGGACTCCGAACTTGTTCAGCGTGGTGTGAACGTGGCCGATGAAGGTGTCCCAGTCTCGCGCTGTGACGCCCATCCCCTTGTGGGACGTCACCATGTCACGGCCCGTGTAGTAGAGCGGGCCGCCCGCGCTCGAGCACAGAAAGTCGATCAGCAGCTGCTTTTCGCGGCGGAGGCTGTCTGCGGCGCGGTTGGTCCAGAAGCGCGCGAGCAGGGGATCCGACATCAGGCGGGGTAGCAGATCGTCGGCCACCGCGGCGATGGCGTCGTAGCCACCGAGGCGCGCGTAGAGGGTCGCTGCTTCGTCCGTCATGGATCCTCCTCGGAGCTGGAGGCGAACGCCGGCTCGCTCGAGGGCCCCAGCGTCGGGTAGGGCAGGAACATACTTGAGAGCCCCGCGGTCTGCAACCGTCGCGGTACCGACACTGTCTAGACAAGGCACGGCTTCGGCAAAGAGCAGCTTAGGCGCGGACGGTCGGCACGGCTCCGCCTCGAGTGTCGATTCTGGCTACTCACCGGCGTCGACTGAGTAGTGGCGGCCGAGTCTGGCACAGCCTCCTCGGTAGCCACCACATTCACGCTGGAGGATGCCCGATGCGCTACATGCTGCTCATCTGCTCCGATGATAAGGCTGCTCTTCCACCTCCCCGGGCCGAGATGGAGGCCATCGTGCAGGCTCACTCGCGCTTCGCCGAGGAATTGCACAAGGCCGGCAAAATGGTCCACGGCGAGCGCTTGCGCCCGGATAGCGACGCCAGCCGTGTCCGCTTCAAGGCCGGGCAGCGGCAGGTCATGGACGGCCCCTTCACCGAGACGAAAGAGGCCTTGGGCGGCTTCTATCTGATCGAGTGCGAGACCCGGGACGAAGCCATCGAGTGGGCGAAGAAGGTCCCGCTCTGCGAGGGGGCCTTCGTCGACGTGCGACCGATCTGGTCGATGTGAGCGGCGGGGTGACGCTGCTCACTCGGCCCGGGAACGCGCGCGTGTGGCACACGCCTCCCGGAGCACCCCCGGCGTTTCGAGTACCATCTGCTCGTGGAGTCGATGGACCGCGGGCAAACGCTGGACAGCGCGGTGCACGCGCGCGTCGCCGAGGTGTTCCGCCAGGAGTACGGGCGCGTGGTGGCATCTGTGCTTCGGATCGTGCGCGACATCGATGCGGCGGAGGAGGTCAGCCAGGAGGCCTTCGAGCAGGCCCTCGGCCACTGGCCCGCCAACGGAACGCCAGACCGGCCGGGTGCCTGGCTTCTCACCACGGCTCGACGGCGCGCGCTGGATCGCCTGCGCCGCACCCGACGGGCTGAGGCGCGGGCCGAAGCGTTGGCCTACGAAGTCGCGCTCGGCGCGATGGACGAGATCCCTGATGTTACCGATTCCGAGGCGATCCCCGACGACCGGCTCCGGCTGATCTTCACCTGCTGTCATCCGGGCCTACCCGCCGACAGCCGCGTGGCGCTCACCCTCAGGCTGGTGGGCGGTCTCACGACGGCGCAGATCGCGCGTGCCTTTCTCGTGCCCGAGCCCACGATCGCTCAGCGGCTCGTGCGCGCCAAGCGAGCGATCCGCGATCGCGGCCTCCCCTACGAGGTGCCCGAAGGGGCCGAACTGTCCGCGCGCCTGCCCGCTGTGCTCGCGGTGGTCTACTTGATCTTCAACGAGGGCTATGCCGCCTACAGCGGCGACACGCTCGTGCGAAGAGATCTCTGCGAGGAGGCCCTCCGCCTCGGACAGATGCTCGCCGAGCTGATGCCCCGTGAGCCCGAGGTCCTCGGATTGCTCGCGCTGATCGAGCTTCAGGCTTCGCGGGCGGCGACGCGCACCGACCACGACGGCAATCTCGTCCTGCTCGCGGATCAGGAGCGCGCGCGCTGGGATCAGGCGCGGATCGCCCGTGGTCTTACCTGTCTCGATCGCGCAGGCTCGCTGGAGCGCGCGGGACCGTACCAGCTCCAGGCCGCCATCGCCGCCTGTCACGCGCGCGCGGTCTCCTGGGAAGCGACCGACTGGCTCCGGATCGTCGCCCTCTACCGCGCGCTCGGCGAGGTCGCCCCGTCACCGGTGGTCGAGCTGAACCGCGCGGGTGGCGATCGGCCTGGCGCACGGACCGGAGGCTGGCCTGACCGCCCTCGACCACATCGATCGGTCAGCGCTACGTGGATATCATCTGCTGCCCGCCGCCCGCGCTGACTTCCTTCGGCGACTGGGACGGTGGACGGAGGCGGCCGCCGAATACCGCCGGGCGCTCGGACTAGCTGACAACGCGCGAGAGCAGGTTTTCCTGGCCGGCCGGCTCGCCGCGTGCGAAGCCGGCGGAGATGGCCAGAGATGATCGAGGCCCGACCGAGGCGCGCGCGGAGCGCACCGTCGCTAGCCGATCAATTCCATGAGCGGGATTGCGGATAGTATTGAAGCCATGACCATCGACGGCGACCGCACGCGCGCTTTCGTCCAGCGGGCGTGGGATGGCGACATCGTCCCCGCCCTCACCGAGTACATCCGCATCCCGGCCAAGTCGCCTATGTTCGACGCCAGGTGGGCGGCGCACGGCCACATCGAGCGCGCCGTGACCCTCATCACCGATTGGGCCCGGGGCCGGAAGATCGAGGGCTTGAATATCGAGGTGATCCGCCTCGACCACCGCACACCGCTGATCCTGATGGAGGCGCCGGGAGCGGGCGGCGAGACCGTCTTGCTCTATGGCCACTGCGACAAGCAGCCGGAGATGGTCGGCTGGGCCGAGGACGGCGGACCTTGGACTCCCGTCCGCCGCGGCGACCGGCTGTTCGGCCGCGGCGCCGGTGACGACGGCTATGCCGCCTTCGCCGCGCTCACGGCCATCGAGGCGCTCCAGGCCCAGGGCGTGCGCCATCGCCGCTGCGTGGTGCTGATCGAGGCATCCGAGGAGAGCGGCAGTCCCGACCTACCGGCCTACGTGGAGAAGCTGGCCGATCGCATTCGGCCCGGCCTCGTCGTCTGCCTCGACTCGGGCTGCGGCGACTACGACCATCTGTGGGCCACCACATCGCTGCGTGGCGTGCTGAGCGGCACACTGACCGTGGAGGTGCTGGGCGAAGGCGTTCACTCGGGCGCCGCCAGTGGCATCGTCCCGTCGAGCTTTCGCATCCTGCGTCAGATCCTGGGCCGGCTGGAGGACGAACGGACAGGAGAGATCCTGGTCCGCGAGTGCCACGTGGAGATCCCACCCGCGCGGATGGCCGAGGTGCGGGCGGTCGCAGCGGTGCTGGGTAAGGACGTCTGGCATCGCTTCCCGTATGTCCCGGGCATGCGCCCGGTGACGGTGGACCCGGTGGAAGCGCTGCTCAACAATACGTGGCGGCCCGCGCTCGCGGTCACCGGCGTCGATGGTATCCCGGCGTTGGCCGACGCCGGCAACGTGCTGCGCCCCAAGACGTCCCTGAAGCTGTCGTTGCGCCTGCCACCCACCGCCGACGCCGACCGAGCGAGCCGGCGCGTGACGGAAGTTCTAGAGGCCGAGCCGCCCTACGGCGCGCGGGTGACGTTCGCGACCAGTGAGCGGCCCGCCCGCGGCTGGGATGCCCCGGTGATGGCCGGGTGGCTTCGCGATTCCGTGACGCGTGCGTCGAGTGCATACTTCGACGCGCCGCCGATGTTCGACGGACTCGGAGGCTCCATCCCGTTCATGAGCATGCTCGGCGAGCGATTCCCCGAGGCCCAGTTCCTGGTCACCGGTGTGATGGGCCCCGGTTCGAACGCCCATGGGCCCAACGAGTTCATCGACCTGCCTACCGGCGTGAAGGTGACCGCCTGCATCGCCCAAGTGCTGGCTGACCACGGCGCGCTCAGCGCTCGCGGAGGCACGGTCTAGGCCAGTCCGGCGGAGCCCCCAGGCGAGGTGCGCCTGGTATTGGCGATCCACCACTGCACCGCGGGCGATCCGAGGCACCACGCCGATCAGAGAGATGCCGGGCGGGCGGTGCCTGCGATGCGCTCGACGTGTTCCTGACAATCGCGACAAAGCGGGGCTTCCGGCAGGGCGCGCAGTCGCGCAGGGTGTATGCGCTGACCGCACCGCTCGCAGATACCGTAGCTACCCTCGTCGAGCCGCTGCAGAGCGGCGGAGAGCCGGTTGATGCGCTCGGCCAGCCGGTCACGTGTCTCAAACTCCAGCTCTCTTCGCTCGCTCACCTGGGCAACGTCTCCGATATCGCTCACGGACTGAGAGTCTGGCCGCGAGGATTGCTCGTCGTCTCGTGGCGTGAGACCAAGCTGCTGCAGTCGCGCGATGGCGGTACTGAGCTCCTTCTCTAGCTGTTTACGGACGTTCTTCATCGACTCTCTCCCACCCGAGGTACTGCAGATTCCGTGCCGAGGAGCGCGGCCGACATCACCGCACGTCGATCCAGGGGTATACGTTGTCGCGCGGGCGTTGTCAAACCGAGGCGGTCACCGAAGTGAAACGCTCGGTCAGGCGTGCCTCGATCTCGTGTGCTTCGGCGAGCGCTCCGAGCCCTTCGAGTTCGCCGATCGCCGCGGTGAGGCGACGCACGATCCGCCGTCCTTCTGGCTGGCGCCCCACCAGGGCGGCCAGCGTCTTCTCGCACTGGACGATGTGCTCGGCCAAATGCGCGGCGAAGCGGTGAAGCCGAAAGCGCACGTCGATCTCCCAGTGCATCCAAATCGTCGGCCGGGTCATCGATGCCGGCGCCACGTCGCCGAGCCGGCGGTTCGTGTCCGCCCGCGCCTCGGCCAGCTGCGCGAGGAGCACGCCGAGGTCGCCGCCGCTCGCCGTGGGCGCGGTCGGCGGCAGCCGGTCGTCAGGGATGCGCACCGGATCGGAATCCGAGCGCTCGACTGCGTAGAGGGTATGCAGGGCATACCGCTGCTCCACGGCTCGCAGGTGGCGGAGCGTCTCCCCAATCGACCACTCGCCCCGGCGCGGCGGCACCTCCAGCAGATCGGCGGGTAGTCCGACCAGCAGGCCGCGAAGATCGCCAAACGCGCGCTGCGCGAGGGCCAGGATGCGACGCGATTCGGGATGCTGGCCGGCGGCGGCCTGGACGTATGCCTCCTGCGCCTCTTCCAGCGTTCGGTAGAGCGCGTAGTGGACGTCTATCTGACCACCACGCCAGGACCACGAGCGCGCCAGGGCCTCTTCGTCGAGGGCCGCGAACCCGACTAACGCCGCGTCGAAGTCCATCAGCGCCAGCCCAGCCACTCGCACACGCCGCGGCCCATCACCCACTCGAGGTCCTCGCCCTTCAGCCAGGGCAGGTGCGCAGTGAAGAGCGAGATGCATTCGTAGTAGGTGCACGGCATGCGGGTGAGATCCGTGCCCCAGAAGGTGCGGCGCGGGCCGAAGGCGTCGACCAAGGTGCGGATATGCGGATGTAGATCCCGGAAGGGATAGCTCTCGGTCGAGAGCGACGGCATGCCCGACGCTTTCACCGCGACGTTCGGGTGCTTGGCCAGCGCGCAGACGGTGGGCAAATCTTCCCACACCCTCGGTCCCTTGCCCCGGATGTCGAGTCCCACGTGGTCGATCACCAACTTGAGCCCGGGATGCTGCCCCGCGATGCGGTCGAGCACGTCGAGCGATCCCGGCACCAGGACCATCAGCGGGATGCCCGCTCGCTCCACCGCCGGCCACAACCAGTCGGCCGACCCATCGGTGAGGAAATGGCGATTGTGCTCGTTGTGGAAGGTGAAGCGCATGCCGAGCATGCCTGGCTGCTTCTTCCAGTCGGCAACCAGCGCGCGGCTCTCGGCCTTCTGGAGGGCCAGCCGCCCCATGACGGCGAACCGGTCGGGGTAGGCGCGTGCCGCCTCCAGGGCGAGGTCGTTGCGCTCGCCCTCCCACGAAGGCGGCACCAGCACCATCCCCTTCACCTTGGCCAGGTCCATCTGGAACAGCAGGGTCTCCTTGGAGATCGGATAGGGCTTCTGAGCCTCCTGCGCGCGGCCGGTCGGCCACGGCCGGTCGGGAGCATCCGCGCCCCAGATGTGAACCTGCGAATCGACGATGTGCATGGTCATGGCTCCTTTGCCGTCTCTCGAGACATCGGAGGACACATCTGCGCCGACGACCGCCGCGCGCGATGCGCGGCCACCGGCTCAGTCTCACCGCCCGCGAAAGAGGGAACAGCGTACCACGGCACCTCGCTGGGCAAACACCCGCGCGGACGTCTCAACTCCTTTCTCGAGCGCGCTCGCGAAGGGCGATCGCCGCTCCCCGTGCACTGCGGGTAAGCTGTTGGCCGAAGACAGCCAGGAACGACGGGAGGCGACCATGGAGTTCGGAGCGGCGATGTTCTTCACGGACTACTCGGTGGGGCCGGCCGCGCTTGGCCGGGCGCTGGAGGAGCGCGGGTTCGAGTCGCTCTGGGCGCCCGAGCACTCGCGCATCCCGCTCTCGCGCCAGTCGCCGTTTCCACAGGGGGGCGATCTGCCCAAGAAGTAGCTTCCTGTCCTCGATCGCTGCGTGCAACTGATGCGTCAGGCCCGGGCCTGACCGGAGACAGAGCCCATGCCAGGTTCCACACGTCCGACGCAGTTTGGCAGGATTTACCCGCCCGACGAGGCGTGGTTGGCGAGACAGCCGCCCGAGCCCGTCCTCGATGCCGACCTGCCCATCGTCGACACCCATCACCATCTGTGGGAGCGCCCGGATCACACCATGAAGCTCGGGGGCATGATGATGCGGCTGGCCGCCTACGACTATCGGACCCAGCCCGGGCCGCCGTCCTCGGCCGAGCTGGCCACCCTCTGGCGCCCCTACATTGAGCCGTGCATCGAGCGGTTCGGGGCGAATCGCTGCATGTTCGAGAGCAACTTCCCGGTGGAGAAGATGGGGACCTGATGGGCGGCGCTGTGGAACGCGTTCAAGCGCATTGCCGCCGGAGCGTCCCCCGCCGAGAAGCTGGCGCTCTTCAGCGGCACGGCGCGCCGCGCCTATCGGCTCGACTGATCCAAAAGACGCACCGGCTTCTGACGTGACCTCGAGCGGACCGGCCTCCGACGAGAACCAGACGCGGACGACGCGCGAGATCCCGCTCGGCATCATGGAGCGCGTCTGAGACCGCGGGGGGCCACCACGCGATGGCTACGCGGCGCGGGCCAGCTCCTTGAGCCGGGGGTAGACCTCCCGGGCGAACATCTGCATGCCCTTCACGGTCTCGTCGTGGTCGAGGAACCCCGCCTGGCCCATGATGAGCAGGTGCCCGAAGCCTCCCACGTGGTCGTACATCTTCTTGATCTGGCGGTAGACCGAGTCCGGGTTGCCCGCGAAGACGAGCCCGCGTTCCATGTACTCGTCAAGCGGCGCGGGGTTCTTGAACAGCCGGAAGATACCGGCGCTGGCCGATCCCTTCATCGCATTCACCGCGGAGGCGATCGGGTGATAGCCCGGAGGACTGGTGTACTGCGGGGGCACCTTGTTGGACTCGATGTACCACAGCAGCTTGCGGGCACCGGCATAGCCTTCCTCGTCGGTCTCGCCGGTGTAGACGAGTGCCGCGTAGGCGAAGCGATCGAGCCCGGGCGCTCCCAGCCCCAACTCCGCCCGCCGTTCGCGATAGGCGCCGAACACGGCATTCGTGCCGTCCCATCCGGTCAGGAAGCAGGCCACGACATAGCCCTTCTCGCCGACATCGCGCGCACTGGCCGGACTGAGGGCGGTGATCCAGATCGGGGGATGCGGGTCCTGATACGGCCGTGGCCAGATGTTCACCTGCCGGTGATGAAAGTACTTCCCCTCCCAGTTAAACGGGCCGTCGTGGCTCGTCCACGCCTTGACGATCATGTCGTGGGCTTCCCAGAAGCGCTCCATCATGTGGGTCGGCCGGTGGTTCCCGGCCGAGAGCTCGTACGGCACGCCGCGCACGAACCCGCACTCCAGGCGGCCGCGAGAGTACACGTCGACCATGGCCATCTCTTCGGCCACGCGGACGGGCTCCTTGCGATTGGCGATCGGGTTGCCGAGGATCAGCAGTCGCGCCTTCCGCGTCACCCGCCCGAGCGTGCCCATGACCACCGCCGCGCTTGGGTTCAGGTTCGTGGCTGTCTGGTGATGCTCGTTCACCATGATCTCGAGTCCCAGCTCTTCGGCGATCACCCACTCGTCGATGAAGCGGTGATAGAGATCGGCGCCGAGCTTCGGATCGTAGTAGCGATTGGGGAGCTGGACCCGGATCGAGTCGTACTCCTTCGCATCGGGCAGCAGATGATACGCGTTTTCGCTGAAGAACCAGGCCTGCATCGCGCTACGCCCTCCGCTCGACGAGGAATCGACCGACGCGCTCGACGAGCGCGTCCGGCTGTTCGAGGTGGGGAAAGTGTCCCGCCCGCTCGATGGTCTCCAGTCGGGCTCCGGGAATGGCCGCGCGATAGGCGGCCCCGTAGTAGTCCGCCGTCACGAACCGATCGTCGGCGCCCCACAGCAGGAGCGTGGGGACGGGAATTCGACGCAACCGGCGCCGCAGCTTCGGATTGTGAAAGTACGGCTCCCAGGCGTACTGGGCAGTCGCCTCGCGATTTCGCGCGATGACGGTGAGTTGATCGTCGGCGAGCTTCCCCGTGTCGACCGCGGCGCGGGCAGGGTCCCGGTACTGCAGCCGCAGGACCTCGTCCGGATGGAGCGCAAAGATGTCCGGGATGTCGCGCGTCTCGCGATCCCCGACCTTGATGCCCAGGGGAGCGACGAGCACCAGTCCGACCAGACGGTCGGCGCACTTCACCGCCATCTCCGCGGCGATCCACCCGCCGAGCGACGCGCCAATCACCACGACCTCGCGCAGGTCGCGCGCGGCGAGCAAGTCGAGGTAGAGATACGACAGATCGTCGACGGTATCGATCTCGTGGGCGTGGGGAGAATGACCGAAGCCGGGATGGGAGGGCGCGAGCACCCGACCGTGGGCGGTCAGCGCATCCAAAAAGGATGCGTTCGGAGCGAGTCCCTCTTCACCGTGGAGCCAGAGGATCGGCGGCCCCTGCCCTCGCTCGACAATCTCGAGGCGCACGTCGTGAACCGTCGCCCAACCGGTCTCGGACGCGGCCGTCGTCATCACCCGCGACTATAGCAGGAATACCTCTCGCGTCTCCCGCGAGCGGCTCGAGTCGGCAGCGGGAGCGCGATCCGCACCCTTCGCTACGGCACCCTCCGCGCGTGCGCGCCTTCGAAGGCGGGAGCGACCTCCGCCATGAAGCGATGCATCTCCTCCTTGACCTGGGCGTGCGGCTTCAGGCCGACGTTGAAGTAGAGGATCACCTCGGCGAAGCCGGCCGCTTCGACCTTCTTCAGCGTGTCCGTGATCTGCGCGGCCGATCCGAGCAGCACCGAATTTTCGGTGAGATCCTCGGGCTTCACCGTGTGTAAGCGCTCGACCATCTCGACGAAGTACCGATAGCTCGG
>JBKPAK010000330.1:0-10672 GCA_046726415.1 Candidatus Methylomirabilota bacterium | reverse complement strand
CCGCGGCACGCTGGTGCTCACGAATGGAGGAGCCCGGTGTACCCGGTCTCCAAGAGGAAGCGGCGGATGGCGGTCAAGGGTACCACGAAGGTCTGCCCGGGTTCGGGCACCTCGACATACCACTCCGGGCCAGCGCCATGGGAGACGACGCGGGCGGTCCGATAGCCTTCCACCAATCCTATGAGATGACCCGTGCGAGCGTCGAACACACCGCCGCCGCTCGATCCATAGCTCACCGATGCGTCGATCATCAACCGCGCCGCCGTCTCGGAGTTCTGCGCGAGATCGAAGTTGAGCTGACTGACCACGCCACTCGCCAAGGTCATGTGACGGCCCCACGGAAATCCGACCACCCAGACTGAAGCGCCCAGCCGGGGAGGAACGCCGAGAGAAGCCGAGGCGCACGGGGAGCCCTCCGCCCGAATGATCGCCACGTCGAGGTCGCTGTTCTCGCGGTGGGCGAGGACCGTGGCCGGCACTTTCTTGCCCACGCCCTCGCCTTGGTGCCGGTCGAAAACGACAGACACCTGGCGGTGGCCCTGGGTGCCAGCCACCGTGTGGCCACTGGTGAGGATGAAGCACGCCTTCCCACTGGCCGTTTGCCCTGAGGCGATCGCCACGCCCGAAGCGCTGCGGAGGCGCCGCCCTTCCTGCTGCTCGACGAGAACTTGGACAGTGGCAGGGAGGATGCGCTGAATGACATCGTCCTGAGTGGGGGCCCATAACTTGGCGATGCCGCATCCCGCCATGACAGCGCCGAGAAGCGCTCCACCGACCGTCGACCTTGCCCATCGCCCTACGGTCGCCACCATGATCCCGTTCCAGGGTGCCATCGTGTCCCGCCCGCCGACAGCGAAAATGGCGGCCCGAGTCTTGTCGATCGCCGAGCTAGGACCGATGTGCCAGACATACGCCATGCACGTTTGATGTGCCAGGCATACGCCATGCATGTTTGAGGTCCCGGAAGGAGGTGCCCCATGTCGGGACATAGCAGGAGATTTGCGCCCTTGTCTCTTGGCCTGGCCGTCGCGGTCGCGATGGTGCTCGTGTCATCGGTCGTCATGGCCCAGATGACCCGACCCGCGCCGACCGAGAGACCGGAATCCTCCCGCCCAACGGTGAACTCCGTGGAAGGGACGGTGAGCAAAATCGAACCGGCCGCCGGAAAAGTGCAGGTTTCCTCGGGACTCTTCGGGCTCTTCGGGAGAACGCTCGAGGTGACACCTGACACGCAGATTCAGGTCCAGGGCAAGCAAGGCAGTCTGGCCGAGCTTCGCGAAGGCGACAAGGTAAAGGCCTCGTACGAAGCCAAGACCGGTCAAAACATCGCGCGGTCCATCGACGTCTTGCCGGGCGAAGAGCCGCGTAAATCGTCGCGCCCGAAGATGGAAGGTGCACCGGCCAGCTCACAGCCATCCGGCAGTACGCCACAGCCAAAGACGCAGTAGCGAAGGGCGAAGATTTTTCACGGGAGATTTGCAGAATCGGTCGCAGTAACGTGCTGTACGCGAAAGGTCATCCTACCCCCACGGATGAACCCGTAGCCGGCCGATTCTCACCGAGAGCCCCGGAGAACCCGGGGCTCTCGTGTCTCATCTCAGCAACGCCAACCGCAGAACCTTCGGTCAGCGCCCACATGCTGGCTCGGAAGCAGCTTGACGAATCGTTCGCCCCTTCATAACCTCGCCTCGGACGCCCTGCCGCCCAGGGGACGGAGGTTGTGCGCATGCTCTCGTCGATCGGCGAAGTCCTGGAAGACCTCCGCAGAGGCCGACCGATCATCCTCGTCGACGACGAGGATCGCGAGAACGAGGGCGACCTCGTCTGCGCGGCCGAGAAGGTCACGCCGGAGCTCATCAACTTCATGACCCGCTACACCCCCGGCTACCTGTGCGTCGCACTGAGCGGCGTCGATTGCGATCGCCTCGAGCTTCATCCCCAGACGGCGTCCAACACCTCGCTGCGCGGGACGGCCATGGCGGTCTCGGTCGATGGTCACCCACAGCACGGCGTGGGAACAGGCATCTCGGCTTCCGATCGGGCGCGGACGGCGCGCCTGCTCGCCGACCCCTCCAGCCGCCCGTACGACCTCGTGCGTCCGGGTCACATGGTGCCGCTCCGAGCGCGGGACGGCGGCGTCCTGGTGCGCACAGGACAGACTGAAGGGTCGGTCGATCTCATGCGGCTCGCCGGACTGCACCCGGCAGCGGTCATCAGCGAGGTGAGCCGCGATGACGGAGAGATGGCGCGCATGCCGGATCTCGAAGTCTTCAGCGAACATCACGGGCTGCGCATCTGCTCGGTCGAGCAGATCATTCACCATCGGCTCGGCCGCGAGCGCCTCGTCCGCCGGCTGCCGCCCGCCGAGGGCATTGTCGTCGACACCGACCACGGTCGGTTCAAGGTCATCGCGTACCGCAGCGTAGTCGACCGCCTGCCTCACCTGGCGTTCTGTACGGGCGACGTCGGTCGGCTGGATCCGTCGGGCCACCCGCTGGAGACCGACGAGCCCACGCTGGTCCGCATGCACCGCCGCGACTTGCTGGGCGACGTCTTCGGCGACAAGGTCCATCCCTCCAACCGCTTGCTGGCCGCCTCGCTGCGTCGCATCCAGGCCGAGGGCCACGGCGTGCTCGTCTATCTGCGCCCCGAGGGGGCCGGCGAAGGGCTATCCGAGCGCCTGCAGAGCTGGATGTACCCATTCGCGGCGGGCGGGGACGATCCCGACGGGCCGGATCTCATCGGCGCCGACGGAGCGGGGGCGCGAGCGCTCCCCATGAACCGGCGCGACTTCGGTATCGGCGGACAGATCCTGCGCGATCTGGGTTTGCGGCGCCTCCGCGTTCTGACCAACAATCCCCTGCGGCTGCATCACCTCCAGGCCTTCGGGCTGGAGGCGGTGGAGTCCGTGCCGATCGATCTCTGAGGTGCCTTCGCGACACGGCACCCGGTCGTCGCGGGCAGCGACCGCTGAGCCAGGACGCGCGAGGTCATCGCCGCCCTCCCCTCGGACATAGACCGGAGAAGCGGGGGTATCGGAGGAATCGATCATGCGCGATCCCGTTCGTGTCCACATGCGCGTTCCCGGTACCGCGCCGATGCGGGAGCTGATCTCGCTCATCCAGAGTGTCGAGGAGGCGGGATTCGACGGCGTAGGCATCCTCGATAGTCAGCTCCTATGCCGAGACACCTTTGTCACCCTCGGCCAGGCCGCCACTCACACCGCGCGCCTTGCCCTGTTCCCCGCGGTCACAAATCCCTTCACGCGTCACCCTTCGGTGCTGGCGGGGGCGATCCAGACGGTCGAGGAGCTGGCCCCGGGCCGGGTGAAGTTCGTGATTGGAACTGGCTACACGTCGGCGAGCACCATCGGGCGCAAGCCCGCCACCCTCGCCGAGATGCGCGCGTGCCTCGCGGCGGTGAAAGCGCTGCTCGCCGGCGAGCGCGTTGACTTCGGCGGCACGCCCGGGCGTCTCGCTTACGCGTCTGGACGCCGGATTCCGCTGCTCATGGCGGCGTCGGGCCCAAAGGCCATCGAGGTGGCCGGCGAGATCGCCGACGGCGTCGTCCTGCTCGTGGGTTTCAACCGGGGCATCGTGGAGACGGCTCTCGACCATCTGGAGCGCGGTGCCCGTCGCGCGGGCCGCCGGCGAGAGGATCTGGAGATCATCTGGGCGGTGCGCACGGGGACGGCGGGGACCTCCGAAGAGGCGCGCCGACTCGCCCGGCCTACCGCCGTCCACTGGGGAATCCTGCGCTGGGGCGGGCACTGGCTCGGGCCCGCCGGACTGCGCCTTCCGAAGCTCGAAATCCCCGACGCCGTGTGGAAGATCTATCCCGACCTCTCGCACGCCGAGGACTGGGAGGCCGCCATCGCGGCGACGTCATTCGTCCCCGATGAGGTCGTGGCCCAGCTCTGCAATGCGATGGGCCTCGTCGGCACGCCCGAGGATTGTGCCGGACGCATCGCCGAGATGACCAAGCTCGGCGTGCGGAACCTCTATCTCATGCCCTTCCAGACCTTCGCCGCGCCGGAGCAGGAAGTCCGCGCCTTCCGCGACGCCGTCTTCCCCCGCTTGCGCGCGGCCGGCCTCCGGGAGGGGAGTGCCCGATAGAAAGAGTTTGGTCTGGTGGTTGCGCCGCTTGTTGATGACGTCGTAAAGATTCTCGGGGACACCCCGGTCTTCGTCCGCGAGCCGACCAAGTTCCAGGACTTCATCAACTCGCCGAAGCGGATGCCGCAGCGAGCGGCAATCCGATGAGACTGGCCGTCGCGGAGGAATTCGACCCCAAACCTGCCGTGTGCCGTCGGCGAGCGTCACCGGCGCGCCGGTGAGCATGCCTATAGTGCTCAGCAAACGCGCCGCACCGCCGACATCTCAGAGGTATTGTCCGGTGGTGACGACGGTGTCGACGCTGCGCGGTTTCTCCGTAGCTCGCCGGAGCGCCGCCACGTCAACGATCCGCTCCCCCTTTCGGCCAGTGATCGTCGCCCAGTTGTCGGGGTTGGTCGTGTTCGGCAGATCCTCGTTCTCGCTGAACTCCTCGCGCGTCGCCGTGAGCAGGTCGTCGAGAGTGATGCCCTTCTTGCCCCGCGCGATGTACCGCTTCACCGCCCGCTTCTTGGCCCGCCGCACGATCGACTCGATCATCGCCCCCGACGCGAAGTCCTTGAAGGAGAGGCGTTCCTGGTCGCCGCTGGCGTAGGTGATTTCGAACAAGAGATTGTCCTCCGACGGCCGATACATGGCCTCCACCACCTCGTCGATCAGCGCCTCGATGACAACCGCGCCCTCGGGCGAGAGCCTTCGGTTCTCCGATTCGGCGACGGGGATGTCCGTGGTCAGGTACTTCCGGAAGATGTCCACCGCGGCCTCCCGGTCGGGCCGCGCGATCTTGATCTTCACATCCAGCCGCCCCGGCCCTTGAGGGCGGCGATCTGATGGCGCGCCTCGGAGAGCGCGTGGACGAGCTTGGTGTTCTGGCCGGAGGCCGCTGCCAGCTGGCGATTCGACTCGCCCAGCTCGTCGGCGAGGATCCGGAAGGTGTCCGACCGGTCGTCGATCTCCATCCGCGGGTCCATCAGAATGTTCATCGCCAGTCCTCCTTGTCCAGCGCGTTCGCTGGACCGGCCATTCGATCAGTCCGCCTGACTCAGGAAAGACTCGACCGGCGTGCGAGACACGATGCCACGGTGGATGAAGTCGCATATGATCCGATTGCCCGTGGCCCAACCGTCGACGCCGACGGGGAGATGATGGGCGCAGAGGGCGTCCGCACCGTAGCTCGGGCCGCCGCAGAGGGCGCAGAGGCTCATGGCCGGAGCCGCCAGCGATTCGCCTCGCCCATTGGATCCCTCCGCGTGGCCAATTTCGCCTCGCGCGCCTTAGACGAGCTCTCACGGCCACCGGTTATGGGGATGGTCCTCGCAGCCCTCATGCCCTTAGGAGTCGTACCGCATTGCGGGGGGTGCGGCCGGCCCATGGGTGCGTTGGTGTGGGTTGACCCCCTCCTAAAAGGGGGGTCACTAGCCTCTCTCAGTTGGCGGGCAGGCAACCTCCTTGTCCGTCCCCGCATCAAGAAGAGTGATGACCGCGCGACGAGCGCTCGACCGCGCACCCGACGAGCGCAAGGAGAGCCATGTGATTTATGACAGCATCCTCGGCACGATCGGGAGGACTCCCATCGTCCGCATCCAGCGCCTCGCGCCGAAGCGCGTCACGATGTACGTGAAGTGTGAGTTCTTCAATCCGCTCGCTTCGGTCAAGGATCGGCTCGCCATCGCCATCATCGAAGACGCGGAGAGGACCGGTGCGTTGCAACCGGGGCAGACCGTCGTGGAGGCCACCTCCGGCAACACCGGCATCGCACTGGCGATGGTCTGCGCGGCGAAGGGCTATCCGTTCGTCGCCACGATGGTGGAGACGTTCTCCGTCGAACGCCGCAAGGTCATGCGCATGCTCGGCGCGAAGGTCATCCTCACGCCGGCCGCCGAGCGCGGCACGGGCATGGTGCGCAAGGCCGAGGAGCTTGCCAAGAAGCACGGCTGGTTCCTCGCTCGCCAGTTCGAGAACGAGGCGAACCCCGCCTACCACCGCAACACGACTGGCCCCGAGATCCTGTCGGACTTCGCCGGCCAGCGTCTGGATTACTTCGTCACGGGCTGGGGCACCGGCGGCACCTTGACGGGTGCCGGGCAGATGATCCGACTCGCCCGGCCCGAGGTGCAGATCATCGCCACCGAGCCGGCCGGCGCCGCACTGCTCTCGGGCGAGCCCTTCACACCGCACAAGATCCAGGGATGGACGCCGGACTTCGTGCCCGCCGTGCTCGACCGCACGGTACCCCATCGCATCCTGCCGGTGACGGATGCCGAAGCCATCGAGGCGGCGCGCGCGCTCGCGCGCAGCGAAGGCATTTTCTGCGGCATCTCATCCGGCGGCACGTTCGCCGCAGCCGGCAAGGTCGCCGAAGCGGCGCCGGAGGGCTCAGTCATTCTCGCCATGCTGCCGGACACGGGCGAGCGCTATCTGTCCACGGCGCTTTTCGAAGGGATCGCCGAGGGCAGCGATCCGGAGCCGTAGGGAAACGCGGCTGCCGGGCTGCAAGATGACGGCCGAGGCCGCCCGCCCACCCTGTCCGCCGTTTGATCGGGAAACCGCGATGGCGAAGGTGCGACTCGCCGAGGACGCCTGGAACACCCGTGACCCCGAGAGAGTCTCGCGGGGCTACACCCTGGACAGCGTCTGGCGCAATCGCGCGGAGTTTCTGACCGGTCGTGCGGCGATTGTCCAGTTTCTCGCGCGGAAGTGGGTCAGAGAGCTGGACTATCGCCTCATCAAGGAGCTCTGGGCGTTTCACGACAACCGGATCGCCGTCCGGTTTGCCTACGAGTGGCACGACGACAGCGGGCAGTGGTTTCGATCGTACGGAAACGAGAACTGGGAATTCGAGGCGAACGGCCTCATGGCGCGGCGCCTCGCGAGCATCAACGATCTGCCCATTCGCGCCACGGATCGCAAGTACTTCTGGCCCCTCGGCCGCCGGCCCGATGACCACCCTGGTCTCTCCGACCTCGGTCTATGACAGGCAGTCGCGCGCGCAGGGCTATTCAGCTCATCGAGGGGACTCGCGGCTCGATCCAGGCCACCGTGTCCCAGTCGACGACGGTGAAGCGCACGAGCGCCGTTCGTGCGCCCGCGCGCTCCCCGAACGCGATGACTTTTCCGTCGATCATCTGCGAGCCTTCCTGTCGGACCGGCTCCCGCAGCAGGAGCTGAAGGGCGCCGAAGAGCTCGAGAGGAGCCGTTGACTCGAGCTCCGCGCCCCCGGGGTGCCGAGCCGGTAGAGCCGCGCCGGGTAGCTCTGCCGATCGATCTGCTTGCCGAGGATCAGGCGGACGGAGGCTTCGATCGGCGTGGGCAACTCGGCCAGGTCGCGCACCGGCGAGGGCATCACGAGCATCCGCTCGCCCCGCAGGGCGAGCACCTCCCAGAGACGCATGACTCCTTCCACTCCTTTGCCTTCGGCCGCGAACGGGCCATCGACGACCAATCGGTCACTCAGGGCCAGCCGGGTGGAGTCGGCCACGAGGACCTGGCCGCCCACGGTGAGCGTCTCGATCCGGGCGGCCACGTTGACGATGGGGCCGACGACCCCGTACTTGATCCGGCGAAGCGAGCCCATGTTGCCGACCACCGCCGGTCCCGTGCTGATTCCGGCGCCCATCTCCATCGGCGGCCATCCGCAGGCCCGGTTCTCGTCGTTCCGCGCGGCCCGGGCGCGCTGCATCTCGATGGCGCACGCCACCGCGTGCTGCGCGTGATCCCCACCGGCCTGGGGCGCGCCGAAGACGGCGAAGATCGCGTCGCCCAGGAAGTCGACCACGAAGCCTCCGTGCCGGGCGATGAAGCCCACGAGCAGATCGAAGTGGTCGTTGAGAATGGCCACAACTTCCTCGGCCGGGAGTTTCTTCGCGAATCCTGTGAAGCCGCGCAAGTCGGTGAAGAGCACGGTCACCTCGCGCTTCTCGCCGGAGAGGATGGCCTCCTGGCCGCTGGCCGCGACGTCGCGGACGATTTCCTCGGGGGCATAGCGGGTGAACGACCGAAGGCTCGCCGTGACTCGCCCCACGGCGTCTTCGAGCTGGGCAACCTCGCGGAGCATCGACTGGGGTCGGGGCGGCTGCTCCAGCTCGAACCGCGCGATGCGGTCGAGCGCGCGCGTCGCGCCGCCCAGGGACTGCGCGATAACCGTCGACAGTCCGACGCCAGCGCCGACGGAAACCACCGTCCCCAGCAGCATGATCGTGATGGCGGCACGGCGATTCGCGTAGACGGGACCCATGAAGTCGCCGTCGGGCAAGGCCGCGGCGACAATCCACGGCGGGCCGACCTCGCGAGCTATGGATCGCGCGACGATGTCCCACTTCTCGCCGTTGACCAGGATCTCCGCCCGGCGGACCTTCGTATCGGCCATGGCGCCGCCCGCCCCGCGAGTCCAGCGGGCCACGGCGAGGGCGGCGGCCTCGCGGCCCGGGCCCGCGGCCCCGGCCAGCGGCTCTCCGTCCTGGCCGAACAAGACCACCGTGCCGTGCTGTCCGATATTGATCGATTGAAGGAAGCCGGCGATGCCAGAGGGGGCGAAATCCACGGTGACCACGCCGAGCACACGCCCGGCTCGGTCCCTCACGGCGAGGGCGGCCGTGATACCGAGGGCAGGTCCGGCGAAGGCGTCGGGCGGCATCCAGATGATGCTCTCCGGCTCCGCGATCGCCCGGCGGTACCACTCACGCGTCCGCGGCTCGTCGGGCGCGATCAGGGGCGGCATGCGGATGGAAGGAGCGAGGGTGTCGGCTCGGAACTCCCCCGGCACCCCACCTTGGACTCGAGGGTCCGAGACCGTCAGAGCGAACTCGTTCCCCTCGAGGCGGTTTGCTCGCATCACGCGGCCCGTCGCCCCCTCACTGAAGCTGATCCCCTGGATGTCCGAGTCCGCGCGGAGCACAGCGGCCAGGGCTCGCGCCAAGGCGAGTCCATTGCCCGTCGAATAGGACCCAGTCTCGAAGCGATAGCGCTGCGCGAGGAGTGCTTGGGCGCCGATGTGTGACAGTCGGGCCACCTCCGTCTCGGCGGTGTCAGCAACTTGCTCGAGGTAGTCAGCCTTGAGAAGTTCGATGTTCCGCTGACCCCACCACAGGTCGTAGACGATCGGGAAGCTACCGGTCACGACGAGCAGGCCGACGACAACTGTGACGATGGCAACCCAGAACGGTATCCGACCGGCCAGCCGCGTGGGGCCGATCACGGCTCTGTGGTCACCCACTCGGACACGGCCTCACAGGAGCTTGTCGAGAGTGATCGCCAGCTCCCGGATGCGGTGGCCGGTGACGTTGAGCAGGTCATTGGTGCCGCGATCGCCAGGCCCGGCGGCCTGCCGGGGGACCGTGCGCGTCCTCCTCGGCGCGATCTCATGGGCCCGCAGCTCTCGCGAGAGCTGTACGGGAGCCGCTTCGCGATCGCGCGGCGGCCGCGGGATCGACGTGGTCCCGCGAAGTCGTGGGGCATGGCGATGCTTATCCCGCCGATCGCATACCGGTCTTCATCGCGATCCTTCAGACGCCCTCATCACCATCGCGTACACGCCGACGGACTGGAGCTGGTGCCCGCGCCGCTCGCGTCGCTCCAGGCGCTCCTGGCAGGGCACGCATGTCTCCACTTCCGGCATCGCCTGCAGCCGGGCCGGCGAGATCGGATTGCCACACTCCACGCAGATCCCGTACTCGCCATCATTCAAGCGATCGAGAGCAGCCCTGGTCCGGTTGACCCGCGCGCGGAGAAGTTCGCGGGTCCCGAATCGGACCTCCCTCTCCTCGCTGGCCACCCTTTCGTCGCCCTCGTCTGCGTGCCGCCCGACGCCGGCGCCGGAGACTTCCTCCGGCTCGACCTCGGGCCCTAAGCGAAGGCGCGACACCATCCTGAGCAAATCCATCTCGAGTCGCTCACGTATTCCCTTCATCGACCTTCCTCCAGGGCGTTCCTCTGAGGGTCTGACGTGTCTTGAGAGGGTGAGAGGGTGCCTATGGATCCCTGGGGGAAGCGCTTTTCGCAAGAATCGGGAAGCATCGAGGGGCCGGCACCCCTCGGTGAAGCCACCGAGCTGAATAGCCGCCTGCTTTAGCCGAGGCCGGCGCTGCCTTCCGGTGACGACTGAGCGACGAACATGCGACGATCCTGGCCGACCAGCGTCCCATCCTGCGAGCGGCGTTCGGTCACGAGGTCGGCACCCCAGGGCGACGCCTTCCTCTTCGCCCTCGCCGGACGAGTGACGCGGTCGGAGCAACGCCGCGGAGGCCAGCACGCGTTCGAAGCGATCACTGGCCGGCCGAGTCTCGGCGGGATCGGTGGCTTCCGTTCGCACCGCCTCTACGATGAGGTTTTAGACCGTCTGCGCCAGGGGCTGATGGATGCCGATCGCATCGACCAGTTGCCGGTTTGAAAGGTTTCGCCGGCCACCGGCGCGTCGGCTTCAATCATGCCGACCTGTTGAGCCCGGCTACCGCTGGCCAAGCGCGCGGTTGGCCACTTCTACGGTCTTCTTCTCGACGTCGAAGCGGAGCGTTTTCTTGGTCTCGACGTCGCCCCCAGTCACCCGGATGAAGAACGTATCGTCG
>JBKPAK010000329.1:0-8880 GCA_046726415.1 Candidatus Methylomirabilota bacterium | reverse complement strand
TCCGGCCGAACAGCGGTCCCAGCAAGCTCGCGGCCGATCGCTGAGCGCGGACCACCCCGTCGCGGCCGCCGATCCTTATCGGCCGCAGGTGGAGAATGGCGCGGCTGAGGGCGACTTGCCGAAGGCGGAGATGGTGCAGCTTAGGGCGGAGCGCCGCGCTGTCACCCCCTCCGGGCCGTGGCACCGTCCTGCTTGCGCGCCCACGCTGCGTACAGCGGATCACCGTCGCCACCCGGCGATCGGTCCTCCGCCTTGAGATCCGTCCACCCCCTGGCCGCCTCGAAATACGCGCGGACAAGCGCGAGGTGCTGCTGGTCTGTCGAGTGGCGCCAGATCGCGACGGCCTTGGTGGGGAAACAGCGGTTGGAGAACGAGATGACGAAGGGCGCACCCGGCCGCAGCACCCGACACACCTCGCGGAAGACGAGCAGTGGATGGGTCACGTACTGGATCGACACGGCGCAGAGCGCGCCGTGAAACTCGTCGCCTCCAAACGGCAGCCGGGGCTCGCGGTTCACATCGTGGACGACGTAGCTCGTCAGGTGTGGGTTCTCGGCCATCTCCTCGGCGTTCAGTCCCAGGCCTACGACGTCGCCGGCGCGAAAGTCTTCCGGGAGGTGGCTGCGCCAGCTGCTCATGAGGTCGAGAAGACGTCCACCCGGGGGCAGGATCTCGGCGTACAGTCGCCCCAGCGCGGCGATGGCTCGATCGTCGATGTGGACGACCTTGCGCGGGGAGACGTAGAACTCCGGATCCTCTGCCTCGTCGTCCCGCGCATAGGCGGCGGGCGGAAACACACCGTCACCCCTGATCAAGTCGCCCATCACGGCGGGCATCGTAAACCACAACCCTGTCGGCCGGCATCCATTCTTCCCAGCGCAGAGGTCGCGCGGGACGAATGCGCGACGGCGCCGTTCATCAGGCCGATGCCCGGAGCGGGTGACGGGCGAAAAAGGCGGCTAGAGCTTCGGCCATGCCCCGCGGATTCTGGATCTGCAACAGGTGGGTCGCCCCGGGAAGGACGAACGGCTCGACGTTGGGTAACCAAGAGAGAAGCAGTTCCTGTCGCTCGCCCCAGATTGGATCCAGTTCCCTGCTCCTGGCCCCTATGACCGCGAGGACCGGCTGGGTGATGCGCCGCGCGTCCTGCCGCGTGAACGACCACTGCTGGAGGGCGGGCAACTCCCGATCGAAGAACGTGTCCGCGTCCGCCACGTGCTGGTCGAAGGCCGCCGGAAGCACCTGATCCAGCACGGTACGGTAGCCGGGCCCGCAGACGCCTTGCAGGAAGGTCTCAACCGCGCCCGCCCTGTCGCCCGCCCGATAGAGCTGGAGGGCGGTCCCCACAAATGCTCGCGAGCCCTGGGCACTCGGGACTGACATCAGCGCTGGTTCCAGGACGGCGAGGGAGTGCACCGCGTCGGGAGCATCCAGGGCCAGCTGTAAAGCGATGTTGCCGCTGGAGGAGTGGCCCACGATGTGCGCCCGCTCAATCCCCAGGTGGCCCATCAGCGACTGGCAATGGGCGGCCTGCTCGGTGAAGCTGACCGGCCCTGCCACCTTGCTGCTGCCCGCGCATCCGACGCGATGGTAGCGGACCACGCGGTAGCGCTCGATGAGGGCCGGCTGATCGGACAAAGGCATGAACCAATCGGCAAAGTGACCCGGATGGATCAGCAGAACCGGCTCCCCTGCTCCGCGTATCTCATACTCGAGTTCGATGCCCTCCAGCGCGGCCCGATCCCAACGCGACTGTTTCATGATCTGACTCGTCGCCGATTAGTTCGCATTGCCTTGCCCTGATCGGATCGAACGTCACAACCGGCTCCCCGGCACCGGCCCGGCATCCCGTGCGCCGAAGCCAGCCGGCGCAGCTGAGCCTCAGTAGGGTACGCCGGCGGTGTCGACCTCCTCGACGATCACGCGCTTACCGTCCCGAATGACCGCGACGTAGAGCTTCGGGGTGGCCTGTTGGTTGCCATCGAACCGGATCGGACTCCCGGCGATGCTGGTGTAGTCGCTCTTGGCAAGGGCCTCACGCACCTTGGCGGGATCGGTCGAGCCCGCGCGCTTGATCGCCTCCGCCTGAAGATACACGCTGTCGTAGCCGCCCTGCGCGTACTGGTCCGGATCCTCGCCGTTCCGCTTGACCCTGAAGGCGGCCACGAACGCCTTGTTGCGCGGGGTGTCGAGGGTGGTGCCGTAGCGGACGACGAGCGGGACCCCGTCGGATGCCTTGCCGGCCAGCCGGATGAAGGCGTCGGTGATCGGCCCATCCGATCCCAGCGCCGCGGCCTTGATCCCGAGCTCGGCCATCTGTTTCACCTGCGTAGCGGCCGTCGCCGAGATGTCGACGAGGTTGATGCCTTCCGGATTGAGCGCCTTGATCTTCGTGAGGTACGAATAGAAGTCTTTCTCGCTCGGCGTGTAGAAGGCCGCGCTGAGCACCGTGCCCCCCAACTCCCTGAGCCGCGCCTGGTAGACGCCCGAGGTGGCGCGCCCCCAGTCGTCGTTGCGGGCCAGAAAGGCGACCCGTTTCACGTTGAGCTTCTTGACCCAGTAATCCACGAAGCGGCTCTCGAGGCGGGGGGTCTGGGCGAACTTGAACAGGTAGGTCAGCTTCGTCTCCTTGGCGTCGGGCAGGAACGACACCCCGTTCGTGGTCGGGATCCTGAGCTCCTCGATAGTCGGATGCGTGGCGATGGTGGAGGAACTGAACCAGCAGCAGTCGACCCCCACCACCCTGTCCTGCGTCACGACCTTGCGGAACGCGCTCACCGACTCGGCCGGGATCCCGCGCGTGTCGGCGGCCACGATCTCGATCTTGCGGCCGCCGAGGAGGCCGCCCGCGTTGTTGATCTCCTCGGCGGCCACTTGGGCGCCGATCAAGGTGCTCTGGCCGTCGTAGGCGGCCGGCCCGGTGTGGGGGCCCACGATGCCGATCTTGATCGGCTCCTGTGCGGGAACCACCTGCGACGCGCCGCTGACGACGGCCACCGACGCCAGCAGGATCCAGAACCGTCTCATGGCTTCCTCCCTTTCCTCGTCAGATCCCTAGGTAGGCTCGCTTCACGTTCTCGTTCTCCAGCAGACGGGCGCCGTCGTCCTGGAGCACGATGCACCCCGTCTCCAGCACGTACCCCCGCCTGGCAATCCTGAGCGCGGCCTGGGCTCGCTGCTCGACGAGGAGGATCGACATCCCCTGGGCGTTCAACGCCTTCACGATGTCCACCACGCGCTCCACGTACAGGGGCGCCAGGCCGAGCGATGGCTCGTCGAGCATCAGCAGGCGCGGCCCGGCCATCAGGGCGCGACCGATGGCCAGCATTTGCTGTTCGCCACCGCTCAGCGTTCCGCCGATTTGCTTGGCGCGCTCGCCGAGCACTGGGAACTGCTCGAAGACCATCTGCAGGCGGTCCCGCACCCGGCTCCCGCGCTCGCGGAAGGCGCCCAGCCTCAGGTTCTCCCAGACGGTCAGCGTGGGAAAGATCTGGCGTCCCTCCGGCACGTGCGCGATCCCGAGTCCCAGGATCTCGTGCGGCGGCCGGCCGTTGATCGGCCGCCCCTCGAAGGTGATCCGTCCCGCCGTCGGCGTCAACAGGCCGGAGATCGTCCGCAAGGTCGTCGACTTCCCGGCGCCGTTGGCGCCGATCAACGTCACGATCGTCCCGGTGGCCATGTGCAGGGAGATCCCGCGCAGGGCCTCGATGGGCCCGTAGTGGACGTGCACATCCTCCAGTTCGAGCAGAGGCGGCTCGACGCTCATGCCCCGGCCGGGGCCTCGCCGAGATAGACGCGGAGCACATCGGGGTGCGCGCGGATCTCGTGGGGGGTCCCCTCCGCGATCTTCGACCCGTGGTCGAGGACGACGATGCGCTCGCAGACCCCCATCACGACCTTCATGTCGTGCTCGACGAGGAGGACGGTGATGCCGCTCCGGCGGATCTGCCCGATGAGATCCATGAGGCGGCGCGCCTCCGCAGGGGTGAGGCCGGCCGCGGGCTCGTCGAGCATCAGGAGCACGGGGCGCGCGGCGAGCGCGATGGCGATGGCCAAATGGCGCTGCTCGCCGTACGACAGCCCCCGCGCTTCCACCTCGCGCACCGCCGAAAGCGCGAGGAGATCGAGGACCTCGTCGGCCCGGCCATGGACGGTCATCAGCTCCCGGCGCTGGCTCGCCGTGCGGGCGAGGGCAGGCCAGACCCGCGGGGTCAGGCGCGCCTGCTGGCCGATCATGACGTTCTCGTGCACGGTGAGGCGCGGAAAGAGGCTCGTCTTCTGGAAGGTGCGAGCCACCCCACGACGGGCGATCAGGTGCGGCGCCAATCCGGTGAGAAGCTGCCCGCGAAATCGCACCTGACCGGCGCTCGGCGCCACGAACCCCGTGATGAGGCTGAAACAGGTCGTCTTGCCGGCGCCGTTGGGACCGATCAGCCCCAGGATCTCGCCCTCTTCGATCGAGAAGCTGACGCCGTTGACGGCGAGCAGGCCGCCGAACCGCGCCGTGAGGCCCTCGACCTCAAGCAGGGGCATGGTCTCGCCGGCTTGCCCGCGACCGTCGCCAGATCCCGCTCAGCCCCTCCGGCATGAAGACCATCGCGAGCATCAGAAGCGCTCCGAAAATCACGAGCCGGGCCCGCTCCGCCACGCGAAGATACTCCGGCACGAGCGTGAAGATCAGCGCGCCGAGGGTGGTGCCCGCGATGCTCCCCTGCCCGCCGACGATCACCATGCTGACGACCGTCACCGTGTAATAGAAGGAGAATGCGGTGGGATCCACGAAGTGGACGTAGCGAGCGTAGACGCTGCCCGCCACCCCCGTGAAGATCATCCCGACGACGAAGGCGACGAGCTTGAAGCGGAACGTCGCGATGCCGGTCGCCGACGCCAGCTCCTCGTTCTCGCGGATGGCGAGGAAGGCGTGGCCGACGGTGGAGTCGAGGAGCCGCCGGGTCACCAGGATCGCCCCTCCGATCAGCACCAAAATCAGGTAGTAGTAGCCGAGCTCGGTGTCGATCCTCAGCGGGCCGAGCTGGGCGTGGGGGATGTCTGGCAGCCCCATCGGCCCCCGCGTGAGGGACGTCCAGTTGAGGGCGATCAAGCGAAGGATCTCGGCGAAGCCGAACGTGACGATGGCGAAGTAGGGCCCGGTCAGTCGCAGGGAGGGGATGCCGATCAGGGCGCCGAAGATCCCCGTGAAGACCCCGGCCAGTAGCAGATCGAGTGGGAACGGCATCGCGAAGTGCCGCGTGAGGAGCGCCGTCGTGTAGGCGCCGACGCCGAAGAAGGCGGCGTGGCCCAGCGACAGCTCGCCGAGATAGCCGAGCACCAGGTCGAATCCCAGCGCCATCAACGTGAAGACGCCCGCCAGCACCAACACGTGTCGGTGATACGAACCCCGGAGGACCAGCGGCAGGACGATCGCCACCGCGGCGACCCCGATGGCCGTCGTCCTCGGCGCCGGCATAGGGCTCAGGTGCCTCGGCCGAACAGCCCTTGCGGGCGGCAGAGCAACACGAGGATGAGAATGGCGTAGCCGATGCCGTCCTTGTAGCTGGCCCCGCCAGGCAGGAAGCCGGCGCCGAGGCTCTCGGCGACGCCGAGGATGATCCCTCCCAGAACCGCCCCCGGCACGTTGCCCATCCCGCCCATGATGACGACGCTGAAGGCCTTGACCACCGCCCACTCACCCATGGAGGGCTCGATCGTGAACATGGCGCCGAGGAGCCCGCCGGCCACGCCCGCCAGGCCGGTGCCGACGGCGAACGCAATGGCATAGACGCGATCGACGGGGATGCCCATCAGGGCGGCGGCGGCACGGTTGCCCGCCACCGCCCGCATGGCCATGCCCCACGTCGTGCTCCGGATGACCACGGTGAGGGCGAGAATCAGCGCGGCGCCGGTGGCGAGCACGACCAGGCGCAAGGATGTGATGACGACGCCCCCGAGGAGGAGGGGACGCCCGCCCCATCCGAGACCGATCTCGCGGGGGTCGGGCCCCCACCAGAGCTGGGCGGCGTTCTGCAGAAAGATCGAGAGGCCCAACGTCGACAGCACTACCGTGAACATGTGCCGGCCCTTGAGCGGCCGCACCGTGAGGCGCTCCGCCAACAGCCCTGCGGCGCCGGCGCCGACCAGGGTCAGGGCGAGAGCGACGAAGTAGTCGAGACCGAAGCCCACGGCCAGGCTGTAGGTCAGGAAGGCGCCCAGCATGTAGAACTCGCCGTGGGCGAAGTTGATGACGTCCAGGATGCCGAACACGAGCGTTAGGCCGACGGCGATGAGCGCATACACCATGCCGATGGTGACGCCGTTCACCACCTGCTGCAGGACGACGGCGGTCACGCGCGGCGCGCGGGCGGGGTCACACGAGCTGAAGGTCGCCCATCGCGCGCCGGTAGGCGACGGCAACCGAGTCGAACTTGAGGTGCAACTCCTCGCCGAGGTCGAACGGAACTTGCTCGGGGCGCTGCGACTCGACGATCCGGCGGTCCTGTTCGAAGATGACGTTTTCGAACTCCTGGAAGACGGAGTCCGGCTGGTCGAGGTTGTAGTTCTGGCCGATCAGGCAATAGCCACGGCAGCGATCGGCGGCCATCGGTTGCGAGACGAACAGATACAGAAGCTTCTCCGGACCGCCCCAGTCCATGTGGACGACGATGGTGTAGGGCACGTGCAGCTCGTAGCGCGTACGGCGAATCGATTGCTCGCGATGCACGTTGGGGAAGAGCGGGTACTTCGAGGTGCTCTTCGCCTCCGGGCGCTCGAACTCGTAGTGCAGGACGTGTCCCTCCGTCCGCACCGCGGGAGGGACCACGACGACGCGGCTCGGGTCCCCGAGCAGGCCCGGATGGACCCACGGGAAATGCCCCAGGTCGGTGAAGTTCTCGATCTGGCGGGAGGCCTCGCTGCCCCACGCGTACGGGCCGCACGCCACGGTCTTCCAGCCCGGAGATTCGAGCTGGGGCAACTCGGGAATCGGCCAGCGCGGCTCGTCGAGCGCGACCCACAGGAGGCCGTAGCGCTCCTGGCACAGGTAGGCGGCCACCCGCGCTCTGGCCGGGACCCGAGTTGGATCCTCGAGTTGAGGGATCGCCGTGCATCGCCCGTCGGCGGCGTAGCGCCAGCCGTGGTAGGCACACACGATCTCGTCGCCGGCGATCGATCCGAGAGACAGCGCGGTGCCGCGGTGGATGCAGAGGTCGCGAAACGCGTGGGCCGTGCCGCCGCTGTCTCGCCAGATCACGAGGTGTTCCCCGAGCAACTCGGTGCGATGCGGGGCGGTGTCAACCTCCCGCGCGTAGGCCACCGCGTGCCAGCAGGCACGCAGTCTGTCCATCCGGGGGGTCACTGCTGGAGATTGCACCGTCGCCACCACGCTCTCCCCTGGCCGATGAGCGCGTAGTATAGCGAAGGCCGACTCGAGGTCAACCGCTTGCCCGCCATCGAGCCAAGCGCATCTTCGTGAAGATCAATCGATGACCGACCCCGTCATCGAGGAGAGGCCGAGAGCGGATGGCGAGCGAAGAAAGCAGCCAGGCCCTCGGCCATGCCGCGGGGATTCTCGATCTGGAACAGGTGGGTCGCCCCGGGAAGGACGAACGGCTCGACGTTGGGCAACCAGGAGAGGAGCAGTTCGTGTCGCTCGCCCCAGATCGGATCCAGCTCCTTGCTCTTGGCCCCCACGACCGCGAGGACCGGCTGGGCGATGCGGCGCGCATGCTCGCGCGTGAACGACCACTGTTGCAGGGCCGGCAGCTCCTGGCCGAAGAACGTGTCCGCGTCGGCCACGTGCTGGTCGAAGGCCCCTGGGAGGACGCGATCGAGCACGGCACGGTAGCCAGGTCCGCAGGTCCCCCGCCGAAAGGTATCGACCGCCCCGGACTTGTCGCCCGCCCGGTAGCGCTCGACGGCGGCCCCGACGAATGCTCTCGACGTCGCGGCGCTTGGCACCGACATGAGCGCCGGTTCCAGGAGGGCGAGGGAGTGCACCGCGTCCGGGGCATCCAGGGCCAGCTGGAGGGCGATGTTCCCGCTGGAGGAGTGGCCGACGACGTGCGCCCGCTCGATGCCGAGATGCCGCATCAGTGAGCGACAGTTCGCGGCCTGCTGCGCGAAGCTGACCGGACCCGCAAGACGACTGCTGCCCGCGCAACCGACGCGATGGTAGCGGAGCATGCGGTAGCGCTCGAGGAGGACCGGCTGGTCCAGCAGCGGCACGAACCAATCGGCAAAGCGTCCCGGATGGATCAGCACGAGCGGCTCGCCGGCTCCTCGTATCTCACACTCGAGCTCGATGCCCTCGAGAGATGCCCGGTCCAGGCGTCGCTGTTCCACGATCGCGATCAGTACAGGTGACAAGCGGTGAACCGACCGGGCCGGACCTCGCGCCATTCAGGCTCCTCGGTCCGGCAGTGGGGCATGGCGCGCGGACAGCGGGGGTGAAAGCGACAGCCGGACGGCGGGTTCATGGGATTGGCCACCTCGCCCGGCAAGACGATGCGTTGCCGGTGGGCGGATGGATGGAGCGGGAGGGCGGCGGACAGCAGCGCTTCCGTGTAGGGATGCAGGGGCTCCGTGTACACGGCATCGCACTCGCCCGTCTCCACGAGTTTTCCCGCGTACATCACGGCCAGGCGGGTGGCCAGGTAGCGGGCGGCCGCCAGGTCGTGGGAAATGATGATGTACGCGAGCCCCAGTTGTTCTTGGAGTCGCTTCAAGAGGTTCAGGATCTGGGCCCGGATGGAGACGTCCAGCGCCGACACGGGCTCGTCCAGAACGATGAATTTTGGATACGTCACCAGGGCGCGGGCGATGGCGATCCGCTGTCGCTGGCCACCGCTGAATTCATGCGGGTAGAGGGCGGTACTCTCTCGCCTG
>JBKPAK010000328.1:0-8135 GCA_046726415.1 Candidatus Methylomirabilota bacterium | reverse complement strand
GATCGAGCGTGCCTTTCCCCCGCTCCAGTCCGCGCCGCGCCGTCAAGGACAGGAGTGGATGGTGCTCGCGCGCCGCGTGTAGACCCGCCGCCCGGTGGACGGAGGCATGCCTCCGTGCTACGGTTACGGGCACTTTTCGACCAGCATCCCGAATCGACATTCACCGAGGAGGTTCGTCACATGAGAATTCCGCGCGCCCTTGTGGCGCTGGCGCTCGTGGGAGCCGTGGCCGTGGTGGCCGTGCCGGGTCCGCGCCTCGATGCGCAAAGCCAGGCAATCAAGATCGGCGTGCTCTACGACCACACCGGCCCTTTCTCGGCCGCCGGCTCGCTCAACTGTTGGCGTGGGGCCAAGATGATGATCGACTACGTCAACGAGCGCGGTGGCGTACTCGGCAAGTACAAGATCCAGCAGGTGGACGGCGACAGCCAGTCAAAGGCCGAGGTCGCCATCAACGAAGCGGAACGGCTGCTCAACGTGGAGAAAGTCGACCTCCTGGCCGGCGTGTACTCCAGCGCCCACGCCGTCCCCCTCGCCGAGAAGGTCGACCGGCAGAAGAGATTTCTGTGGATCACCACGGCCATCTCATCAAAGGTCTTCGACGGCCGCAATCTCCAGTACACCTTCCGGCCGCAGCCGACGGGCACCCAGTTCGGCGAGCTGTCCGTGCAGTACATCAACGACTATTCACAGGATCGATTCAAGAAGGCCCCGAAGGACCTGCGGCTGGCCATCATCCATGAGGATGGCGCCTACGGAGCGGACGTGGCGCTGGGCAACGAGACCAAGGCCAAGGAGCTGGGACTGAACGTCGTCCTCAAGGAGGGCTACTCGATCAGCGCCCCCGACCTCAGCTCGCTCGTCACCAAGCTGCGGTCAGTGCGGCCCGACGTCGTCTTCCACACCGGCTACAACCCCGATATCTCACTCTTTCTGCGGCAGAGCAAGGAGCAGGGGCTTCGCATGCGGGCGTACATCGGCCATGGAGCTGGCCATAGCCAGCTCGACAAGCTGAAGGAGGTCCTCGGCAAGGACGCGGAGTTCTTCCACACCCTCGATCCCATCGCGTCCCAGCTCCTCGACGCCAAGAAGCTGAAACCTGGCGTCGGCGAGATGACGGCCGAGATGGTGAAGCGCTACAAGCAGTACGAGTCCAACATCGAGCCAGCGGCCATCGCTCCGCACGTCTCCATGGGCTTCAACAACATGTGGATCCTCCTGAACGACGTCTTGCCACGGGCCATCCAGAAGCATGGCGGTTGGACGCCGGAGGCACTCGCCAAGGCGGCGCGCGAGACCGAGATCCCCGACGGCGGCACCATGCAGGGATACGGCGTCAAGTTCTTCCCGTCGGGACACCGCTTCGCCGGCCAGAACGAGCGCTCATTTCCGGCGGTGTTCCAGGTGATCGAAGGCAAATGGGCGCTCGTCTTCCCCAAGGCGGTGGCCACGGCACAACCCGTCCTGCCGCTGCCGGCGTCCTCGCCGTTTGCCGCTCGATAGGAACACTGGAGGGGTCTCGCCGACCCCTCCAAGACCTCCCCGTTCGGGAAGGGCCGATTTTCGCACCGGCCGATCCGCCCGGCCGACTGGTGGCCGGGAGCGCCTGACCGGCGGATGCTGACCGTTTCGGGGCTGACCAGGCGGTTCGGTGGATTTACCGCGCTGAACCAGGTGTCGTTTGAGCTGTCGGAGGGCGAGATCCTCGGCCTGATCGGACCGAACGGCTCCGGCAAGACGACGTGCTTCAACTGCATCTCCGGGGCCCTCGAGCCAACCTCGGGCTCCATCACCTTCCTCGGCGAGGAGATCAGCCGTCTCACGCCCGACGCCATCTGTCACCGAGGGGTGGCGCGCACGTTCCAGATTCCCCGGCCGTTCCGCAAGCTGTCCATCCTCGAGAACGTGGCGGTCGCCGCGCATTTCGGGGCGGCCCAGCGGACGACGGAAGCCGCGGCTCGCCGCCGCGCGGGGGAAATCCTGGACCTCGTGGGCTTGCCCACCAGCGCCGATGCCCAGACAACGCTCCTCGGCGCCGGCGGTCTCAAGAAGCTCGAGCTGGCGCGGGCTCTCGCCACCGGTCCCAAGCTGCTCCTCGCCGACGAGAGCCTCGGAGGCCTCGATCCCTCGGAGATGGCCGGCGCGGCCGACATGCTGCGCCGGATCCGGAGCGACTTGAAGATTGCGATCGTCTGGGTCGAGCACATCATGGCCACTCTGATGCGCGTCGTCGACCGGGTGGTGGTGCTCGATCACGGCGAGAAGATCGCTGAAGGCACTCCGCTGGAGGTCGCCGATGATCCGAAGGTCGTCGAGGCCTATCTCGGCGAGAAGATCGTCCTGACCTGACATGCTCGAGCTGAAGACGGTGACGACCGGGTATGGCCACTTCACCGCGCTATGGGAGGTGAACCTCCGCGTGGCCTCGGGGGAGGCGGTGGCCGTGGTCGGCCCCAACGGAGCCGGGAAAACCACGCTGCTGCGCGTGATCTCGGGCATGATCCCCGTGCGAACGGGCGACCTGGTCTTTCAGGGCCAATCCCTGGCCGGCCGGCCGTCGCACGAAATCGTCGCGCGCGGCATCGCCCACGTTCCCGAAGGGCGGCGCATCTTTCCCGCGCTGACCGTCGCCGACAACCTCAAGATGGGCGCCTTTCTGCCCGCCGCCCGGCGGACCTACGCCGAGGCCTTGGCCGGAGTGTATGCGCTCTTCCCCGTCCTCGCCGAGCGGCAGAAGCAGCGCGCGGGCAGCCTGTCCGGGGGGGAGCAGCAGATGTTGGCTATCGGGCGCGCCCTGATGTCACGCCCCAAGCTGATCCTCCTAGACGAGCCTTCCATGGGGCTGGCCCCGGTGATGGTCCTGCGCCTGTTCGATCTGATCCGCCGCGTGCGGGAGGAGGGCTACACCATTCTGGTGGTGGAGCAGAACGTCCGCCAGGTGCTCAAGCTCGTCGACCGGGCCTATCTCTTGGAGGTGGGCCGCGTCCATACGGAGGGACGAGCGGACGAGCTAGCCGAGCAGGATTTTGTCCGCAAGGCCTATGTGGGACTCTGATGCATCCGATCTTCCTCGTCGAAGCCGCGGTGAACGGTCTCCTCCTGGGTGGTGTGCTGGCCCTGCTCGCGCTCGGTCTGAATCTCATCTTCGGGGTGGTCGACATCGTGTGGATCGCCTACGTGGACTTGGTGATGCTCTGCATGTACGCCGTCTACTTCCTGGTTCAGGTCTACGGCTGGCCGCTGTGGCTCGGCGGCCTCGTCTCGGTCGCCCTGGGCGCCCTCTTGGGGATCGGCGTGCATCTCCTGATCATCTCCCCCATCTTGGGAAGTGCGCCGGTCAATCAGCTCCTTGCCACCGGGGGGCTGCTCTTCTTTCTGCAGTCCTTCGCCACCTTTCTCTGGACCACGGATCACAAGAGCGTGCGGGTGGCGCTCCCCACCATCGAGCTGGGTGGCATGTTTCTGTCGTTCTCTCGCTTGATTGCCTTCGCCATCGCCCTGCTCGCGATGTTCGGGCTGTACCTGTTCCTGACCCGCACGTACATCGGCACGGCCATCCGGGCGGTGTCACAGGACCGCGATGCCATGGCCCTCATGGGTGCCAATC
Source organism: Candidatus Methylomirabilota bacterium (assembly GCA_046726415.1). GTDB lineage: Bacteria > Methylomirabilota > Methylomirabilia > Rokubacteriales > CSP1-6 > CAVWFS01. Next base: position 4,528 of record JBKPAK010000328.1, on the reverse strand, counting down.
CCCAGCGGGTCTACGTGGTCACCTCGGCGGTGGGCGGAGCCATGGCGGGACTGGCCGCGGCGCTGCTCATCATCCAGTACTCGGTGCACCCGTTCTTCGGAGCGGCCTTCGGTCCCCTGACCTTCATGATCTGCGTGCTGGGGGGTCTGGGGAACATGATCGGGGCGTTCCTGGCCTCCTTTATCATGAGCGAGATCATCTCCCTCGGCGGTGTGCTGTGGTCGACGGAGATGGGCTACGTGATCGCCTTTGCCCTCTTCATCGTTATGATCTTCGCCAAGCCCGGCGGGATCCTGGCCAAGCGAAGCTGATCGTGGCGGGCACGGCGGCGGCGATCGTCCTCGCGCTCTTGGCCGTGGGCCCGTTCATCCCCCTGGGCGGCATGCGCTTGTACGTCCTGCACGTGATGATCCAGATCTTCATCTGGTCGTTCATCGGCGGGGCGTGGTCGCTCATGGGGCGCTTCGGTCTGGTCTCCCTTGGTCACGGCGCCTTTCTCGGTCTCGGCGCCTATACCACCACCCTGCTCTGGAACTTCTACGGGCTCACCCCCTGGTTGGGGACGATCGTGGCCCTCGGGCTCACAGCCATCCTGGCCTTGGTGGTCGCGTACCCGTGTTCGCGCCTCCAGGTCGTCGGTCACTACTTCGGTCTCGTGACGCTCGCCGTGGGCGAGGTGATCCGACTGCTGATCATCGCCGAGCGGGACTGGACCGGTGGCTCCCTCGGTCTCTCCCTGAGGTCGGCGGGGGGCGATAGCCTTCTGGCCATCCAGTTCGCCGACAAGCGAGTCTTCTACTACGGCACGCTGGTCCTGTGGCTGGCCGGGCTGTACGTCTGGTCGCGGATCGACCGCAGCATGACCCGCTCCGCCATGGAGGCGATCGGCGAGGACGAAACTGCGGCGGCCTCCGTGGGGATCCACGTCTCGCGTTTCAAGATGGGCATCACGCTGGTGTCGGCATTGCTCACCGCCATTGGAGGCATCGCCTATGCGCAGTACATCTCCTACGTGAACCCCGACACGCTGGCCGGTATCGGGGTCTCGCTGCGCATCGTGTTCGCCGTCGTCCTCGGTGGCATGTACTCATGGTTGGGGCCGACCATCGGGACGGCCTTGACCATCGCGCTCGCGGAGTATCTGCGCATCGTATTCGGTCTCAAACTGATCGGCATGGCCGAGACCATCTACGGGCTGCTCCTCATCCTCTTCATCATCTTCCTGCCCTCGGGGATCTACGGCAGCCTGCGCGACCTCGTCGCGCGACGGGCAGCCCGGCCGGCGGAGGTCGCGGCATGAGGAGGGCTATGACGGGGCCAGGGCCCGCGTCGGGCGGTCACCGGGAGGCGTAGGATGGCAGCGCAGATGGCACCGCCCAAAACCGTGCAGGACCTCACCGCTCAGATCGAGCGCGACGGCGGGCACGCCCTGGCCGTGTATCAGGAGCCCGTAGGCGACCACTGGCAGATCTTCTGCCTGCTGCCCATGGCCAAGGTCGAGGCCAGTCCGTACCAGCGCGACCTGTCGCCGACTCACGTGAAGCGCTTGAAAGAAGCGGTCGAGAAGCTCGACCGCTTCATTGACCCGGTGGTGGTCGTCTCCCCTCGGGCCGGAGTCTACTGGACGCCGAACGGCAACCATCGCCGGACCGCCCTCCTGAAGCTCAAGGCCGAGTTCGTCCCGGCCATCCTGGTAGCGGAGTCGGAAGTCGGCTATCAGATCCTGCCCCTAAATACCGAGAAGGCGCACAACTTGAAGGAGAAGTCCCTGGAAGTCATCCGGATGTATCGGGCCCTGGCCGAGGAACGACCCACCTCCACGGAAGACGACTGGGCCTTTCAGTTCGAGTCGGCGCACTTCATCACCCTCGGGCTTCTGTACGAGACGAACAAGCGCTTCGCAGGCGGAGCCTTCGCTCCGATCCTGCGGCGTGTCGATGCCTTTCTGAAGGCCAGTTTGCGGAAAGGGCTGGAGTCGCGCGAGGAGCGCGCGGAACTGGTGCGCACGGCGGACGCGGTGCTGGCAACGGTGGTGGCCAGGGTCAAGAAGCGCGGAATCAATCACCCCTACGTGAAGAACTATCTCCTGGCGCGCACCACGCCCCTCACGCGGGCACGCAAGACCCTCCCCTCGTTTGAGCAGACGTTCCGAAAGCTGCGCGACAATCTCGACGCCTTCGACGTCTCCACGGTCCGTTACGAGGACATTCAGCGCTCCGCCATCATGGCGGCGCCGGCGGCGGAGTAACTCCAGCGGACGGGGTGGCGCCGCCCCCCGATCCGTAAACGCGCCGTTCTGCCACCCCGTCTAATTCGGCGGGGAGGCGGACCGATGTCGGCCGAACGACCGGAAAAGATTGGTGAAAGGGACGCGACGGTCGAAGCGCTTTCGACAGCCGGCGCGGGGTAGGGCGGGCCTCAGGTCGGCATGGTCGAGGCCGTCAGCTTGCGCGACGTCGAGACGGTCTGGGACGATGGGTGGCCAAGGGACACCTCGCGAGTGGAGATTAGCGATGAGGCCTTGTGCCAGCGAGTGGCGCAGCATGACGACGAGGCGCTCCACATGCTCGTCGAGCGCTACCAGCAGCGCGCCTATCGCCTCGCCTGGTCGATCCTTCGCGACGCCGAGGAGGCCCGGGACTTGTCTCAGGAGGCCTTCATCCGACTGTACGAGACGGCGGGTAGCTTCCGCGGCAAATCTCGCTTCTCCACGTGGTTCTATCGAATCCTCGTCAACCTGTGCCTGGACGCCCGGCGGCGCCGGCGGTGGTGGTATCTCGCCGTGGCCCCGGTCGCTCGCGACGATGGGACGGTGGAATCCGCGGTCGAGCAGCAGCCGGCAGCTGCGGTCGATCCAGTCGAGGGGCTCGCGCGAGAGCAGGTCATGACACAACTGTGGAAGGCCGTCGAGCGGTTGTCCCCCAAGCAGCGGGCCGTCCTTCTCCTCCAGGTTCAGGAAGAACTGCCGACTTCCGAGATTGCCGCGGTGCTCAAATGCTCCGAGGCGACGGTGCGCGTTCACCTGCACCGCGCCCTGATCGCCCTCAGGAAGACGGTGAGGAAGAACTGACATGTGGCATCCTGAGACCGAACTCATTGCGCTGGTCCGCGGCGAGCTGGTGGGGCCCACCCACGATCGCGTGGCAAGCCATCTGGAGGCGTGCCCCGCCTGCCGGGCCGCATGCGACGACTTCCGGCACATCCTCGATGGACTCCGCGGCGCGCCCGATCCCCCGGAGATCTCCTGGCCGCGCTATCGGGCCGAACTGCGTCAGAGGCTCCGGACGCGAGTCGAGCGAGCGGCTCTGCGCCCGTGGTGGCACTGGCCGGTCCCCCTGGCCCTCTCGGCGGGGCTCGCCAGTGTGCTGCTCTTTCTGGCCGTGCACGGAGGCTTTCGGTCTCCCGAGCGCCTCGACGGCATGGCGTTCGAGGAAGCGGCCATCGCACGCAGGCTCGAGCTGCTGCGAAACTACCGGGTGGTCGAACGACTCGATCTTCTCGAAGACTTCGAGATCCTCCGCAGCCTGGATGGCGCCGCGGAACGCCGCGAGGGTTAGCCACGGACGCAACGCGAGATCTCCTGGCCAACGGCGAGCCGTGCGGATAGCGTCGAACTGGATGGTGGCAGTACTGCTCCTGCTCGCCTCTCGTGCAGGTGGGCCGCTCGAGGTGGCGCACGCACAGCAACCGGGCGGCGCGCCGCCCGCGCCGCAGGAAGAGCAGGGGGCGAGAGAAAACATCCGGCGGTTCCGCGACATGCCGCCCGAAGAAAGGCAGCAGATCCTGGAGGACTTCCAGCGCTGGAACGATCTACCCGAAGCTCGGCGCCGCGAGCTTCAGGACGCCTACCAGCGTTTCCGGCAGCTTCCCCCTGAACGCCGTGATCAGATCATGAATCGCTTCCGGCAGTTCCAGGCGCTGCCCCCCGAGGAGCGGCAGCGGATACTTGAAAACCAGCAGCGCTGGCGACGCCTGCCGCCTCAGGAGCGCCAGCAGATCCGCGAACGCTTCGAGCAGATGACACCCGAAGAGCGCCGGCAAGTGCAGGAGCGCCTTCGGAATCTCCCGCCGCCTCCCGATGTCCCCGGAACCGGTCAGAGTTTTCAGGGAACACCAGGGACCCCCTCACGACCCTTGCCTCAGCGCGGCCCGCTCTCACCACCGGGATCCTATCCCGGCGCGCCGCCCCCGCCGTCGGGGCGATAGCGCGATCATCGAGGGCGTGCGATTGCGGCGGGGTCCTCTCCGCGCCAGCAGCTGGCGCAGCACCGAGGAGCGCAACGGCTGCGCCGGGACCGTCAGCCCTTGACGGCGCCCGCGGTGAGACCGGATACGTAGTAGTCGAGGAAGAGCACGTAGACGATGACGATGGGCACGCTGGCTAGGATCGCGCCCGCCATGAGGGAACCCCAGTAGTAGATGTCACCGCGAATGAGATCCGCGGTCACTCCCACCACCGCCGTCTTGTTCGCCGTCTGCGAGACGAACGTCAGCGCGTAGGTGAACTCGTTCCAGGTCAGGGTGAATC
>JBKPAK010000327.1:0-32272 GCA_046726415.1 Candidatus Methylomirabilota bacterium | reverse complement strand
AACCGCAGTGCGGCAGGCATCGGGGTCCGTGTAGCACCGGCGGGCGGGCGTCGCACCCTCGCACTGGAGCCGAACTATGGCAGGCGTCGACTGTCCCATCTGTCTTCAACCCTTACCCCTCGACGAGGCGGTCGCGTTCGTAGATAAGCAGCAATTGATTCACGTCAGCTGCTACCGCCCCCCCTTGCCATCGGTCGAAGCTCTCCCCGCACCGACGTCCGGAATGGCCCGGATGCGGCGCCCGCGCGCGGTGAAGAAGAGGGCGCCCGAAGCACGTGAGTCGGGCCGCCTGTAAGTTCTCCAAGGAGCTTGGAGTCCTTACAACCCCGCGCGCGTCGCGGCGGCTAGATCGGCCCTGGCTTCAGATACCCCGCGAAGTGAGGATAGAGCTGAACGGGGTGGTCGAGGGGGACGGGAAGGCGGACCTGGCGCTGGCGCGCGCCTTCAGCGCTGCCGCGACAGCAACCCTACTCGCGGGATGCGCCGGCCCCGCCTCCGCATTGAGTCCTCGCGGACCTGGGGCTGAGCGGATCGCCAGCCTCTGGTGGTTCCTCCTGGTGGTGGCTCTTGTCGTGTATCTTCTCGTTGCCGCGGTGACCCTCTGGGCCGTGCGCGGAGCGAACGCGCCGCGGCAGCCTCACGGCCCTCCGCGCTTCTGGCCGCGTTTCGGAGTGGTGGCGGGCGGCATTGTCCTTCCGCTTCTCGTCGTTCCCGTGCTGTGCGTGGTCAGCGTGCGGACCCAGGGAGGGCTTCTCGCCGCCGAGCCCGCCGCCCACGTCGTGGAAGTCACGGCGCATCAGTGGTGGTGGGAGCTGCGGTATGTCGGCGGAGGGGCAAACGCCACCGCGGTCACGGCCAACGAGCTGCACGTGCCCGTCGGTCGACGCGTCGAGCTGCGGCTCTTCTCGGCCGACGTGATTCACAGCCTGTGGGTGCCGGCTCTTCAGGGCAAGCTCGATCTCATCCCGGGCAAGACGAACATCACGTGGCTGCGCGCCGATCGCCCGGGGACCTACCACGGCCTGTGCGCCGAGTTCTGTGGTGTGCAGCACTCCCGCATGGCGCTGCTCGTCGTGGCTTTGCCTCCCGCCGATTTCGACGTCTGGCTCGAGGCGCAGCGCCGGCCGGCGGCAGCGGCCAGGGAACCGGATCGCCAGCGCGCGCAGCAGATCTTTCTCGCTCACTGTGCGCAGTGTCACGCGGTGCGGGGAACATCGGCGTTCTTCGGCCGGGGCGGACCGGATCTCACGCACGTCGCCAGCCGACGGACGCTCGCCGCCGGCGCGCTCACCAACGTCAAGGGGCACCTCGCCGGCTGGATCGCCGACCCCCAGACGTTGAAGCCCGGCAATCGGATGCCGCGCATTCCCCTGCCTTCCGACGAGTTCCATGCCCTCGTGGACTACGTAGCGAGCCTCCACTGATGCCGGGGCCAGCTCCGCGCCTGGTCGCGGTGAGCACAGGGGACGGCGACCGGCTCGACCGCGCGGCGTTCGAGGCCACCTGGGAAGAGCCCGGCGGCGTCCTGGGCGCTCTCCGGACCATCCAGAACATTCCGATCTCGTGCCGGTACATGGTGGCGGCCTTCGGATTCTTCCTGGCCGGCGGGGTCATGGCCCTGCTCATGCGGTTGCAGCTTCTGCGCCCGCACCACACGCTCCTCAGCGAAGCCACATACAACCAATTGTTCACCATGCACGGCACGACGATGATGTTCCTCTTCGTCATCCCGTTCCTGGAGGCGATGGCCGCCTATCTGCTCCCCCTCATGCTCGGCACGCGTGAGTTGCCCTTCCCACGCATGACCGCGCTGAGCTTCTGGACCTACCTCTTCGGGGGCCTCTTTCTCTACTCGAGCTTCCTGGTCGGGGCGGCCCCGGACGGCGGGTGGTTCGCCTATGTGCCCCTCACCGGCCCTCAGTATTCGCCAGGGCTCGGGATGGATTTCTGGGACATCGGGTTGAGCGTGGCCGAGATCGCGGCGATGGGGGCCGCCGCCGAGATGATTGTCGGCGTGCTGCGGATGCGGGCACCGGGGATGTCCCTGGCGCGGCTGCCCCTCTTTGCCTGGGCCATGCTGGTGACTGGCGTAATGATCATCTTCGCCTTCACCCCCCTCATCGTGGGCACCGCGATGCTGGAGCTCGATCGCAAGGGTCTCACGCGATTCTTCGATCCGACTGCTGGCGGCAAACCGCTCCTCTGGCAACATCTCTTCTGGGTCTTCGGCCACCCGGAGGTCTACATCATGTTCGTCCCCGCGGTGGGCATGGTGTCGCACATCGTGCAGACCTTCGCGCGGCGGCCTCAGGTGAGCTACACCCTGATGGTTCTTGCCCTGGTGGCCACCGGCTTCATCAGCTTCGGCCTGTGGGCGCACCACATGTTCACCACCGGCCTGGCCCCGCTCGCCCTGGCCTTCTTCACCGCGGCCACCATGATGATCGCGGTCCCCAACGGCGTGCAGGTCTTCAGCTGGCTCATGACCCTGGGCTCGGGGCGGCCGCGCTGGCACCCGGCCCTGCTCTTCGTGGTGGGGTTCATCGCCATCTTCGTGGTGGGCGGACTCACTGGCGTGATGTTGGCGGTGGTGCCGTTCAACTGGCAGGCCCACGACTCTTACTTCGTCGTCGCTCACCTCCACTACGTGCTGATCGGGGGCGTCGTGTTCCCGCTCTTCGCAGCGCTCTACTACTGGCTCCCCAAGATCACCGGGCGGCTGCTGAGCGAGCGCCTCGGCCGGTGGAACTTCGGGGTGATGTTCGTCTTCTTCAACGTGGCCTTCTTCCCGATGCACGCCGTGGGGCTGCTCGGCATGCCACGGAGGATCGCCGTCTATCCCGACGGGCTCGGGTGGACGCCGTACAACGTCGTCTCGACCGCGGGCGCCTGGGGCTTCGCCGCCGGCGTTCTGCTCTTCGTCGTCAACGTCGCGTGGAGTCTGCGCCGGGGTGAGCCCGCCGGCGCCAATCCCTGGGACGCCGACACGCTAGAGTGGACGGAGCCTTCACCACCACCTCAAGCGCAATTCCCGGAGATCCCCGTGGTCACGAGCCGCCATCCCCTGTGGGAACCGAATGGCGGGAGCCTGCGCGACGCTCGTCTCGCCCAGGCGCTGGCTCCGCTGCGTGTGGGACCGACGCGTTGGCGCGGCGCCCTGGTGGTCTCGGCGCTGGAGGGCCGGCCGCTCGCCATCGCGCACGTGCCCGGGCCGACGATCTTTCCGTTCGTGCTGTCCGTAGGCTTCCTCGCCCTCTTCGCGGCAGCGCTGCTCGACAGCGGCGGCCTTGCCGTCGCGGGGCTTCTCGTCAGTCTCGCCGGCGTGACGGGATGGTTCTGGCCGCGCGCTTCGGAAGATCTGGCGATCGCCGAACTGGGCGCTCCCCAGGCCGGGCGGTTGCCGCTCGCCATGGCCGGACCGCTGTCCAATGGTTGGTGGGCGACGGTGGTCATGGTCCTCATCCTCGCCACGGCGCTCGTCACCCTATTGGCGAGCTACGTCTATCTGGGCGGCGGCACCTTCGCGGAAGGCGCGACCCTGCCGGGCCCGCTGCGGCCAATCCTGATCGCCACCGCCACCGGAACGCTCATCGGCGCTGCGGCCGCCATGGCGCTCGCCGTCCGGAGCGTGGCCCGCGGCGCGGTACGCCTCCGCCGGCTCGCCTTGGGCGCCACGGCGACGCTCACCGCCGCGTCCCTCGCACTCTCGATATGGGCCTATCACGCCAGTGGCATCGCCTCGCGCGAGGGGGCGTACGGCTCTATCGTGCTCGGCCTGTTGGGATTCGAGTGGAGCGTGATGGTCCTGCTGCTGGCCATGCTGCTGATCGCCCAGCTCTGGGCCTGGTGGCGCCCCGTGGATCCGCGCGGCCATGCCGTTCTTCTCAACGCATCGCTCGTGGCGTACTTCGCTCTCCTGAGCTGGATCATCGTTCTCGCGACCTTGTACCTATGAGCAGGCTCAGTATGATCCGTGCGCGCCTGACCCGTGCCGACGCGTGCGGGCTCGGCGGCGTCGTCGCGCTCGTGGCAGCCCTGGCGCCACCGTCCCACGCGCTCGCCGAAGCGCTGTTCGCGGCCCACATGGTGCAACACCTTCTCCTCGTCGTAGTGGCCGCGCCCCTCCTGGCCATGGCTGCCCCAGGACATCTTCTGCGATACCTGCCGCGCCGCTCGCGTCTGGCGTTCGGCCGCGCGATGCGGTTTCTTCGCGGGTTGCCGGGGATCGTGCGATCTCCCGTGGGAACAGTGAGTATCTGGCTGGTCCATGTGACGGTGTTGTGGGCTTGGCACCTGCCCGTGCTCTACGAAGCGGCCTTGCGGAGCGCGTGGCTGCACGCCTTGGAGCATACGACTCTGCTCACCACGGCATGGCTGTTCTGGGCCCGCGTGCTCCCACCGGCCAGATGCTCTATACCCGGTGTGGGCGCCACACTCTATCTGTTCATGGCCGCGGCCCAATGTGCCGTACTTGGCGCCCTGATAACCTTCGCGGAAACGACCTGGTATGCCGCCGCCCACAGCACCACGGCCAGCGCGTGGGGGCTGACGCCGACTGAGGACCAACAGCTGGCGGGTCTGCTTATGTGGCTACCGGGCGGCGTGGCGTACGCCGCCGCCGCCGTGGCCGTTGTCGCTGGGTGGCTTCGCATGGCGGAGCGCTCTGCTCTGACCAACCCAAGCTCGCCAGCCATCGGAATCGTCCTGCTCCTCATGGTAGGCGCGGGCTGCAGCGGTCAGCCTCCGCGGGCCGAGCACATCGTCGTCGATGGCGATTCCCGGCTCGGCGCCAAAGCCATCCGCACCTATGGCTGTGGCGGCTGTCACGTCATTCCGGGCGTGCCAGCCACCCGGGGCATAATCGGTCCCCCGCTAGCCGGGCTCGCGGGGCGCCCATACCTGGCGGGACGACTCGTCAACAATGCCAGCAATCTCGTGGCGTGGATCCGGGACCCCCGCGCCCTGGATCCCGAGACCATCATGCCGCAGCTCGGCGTGACCGAAGCCGACGCCCGGCACATCGCCGCCTATCTTTATCGAGACGCCGGTGAGCTCTATCGCGAAGCCGGTAAGCAGCTCCATCGCGACGCTGGTCAGTGAGGCCGACCGCCAGGATCCACCGTCAGCATTGCCGCTCGTTCTCGCCCGGCTCCTGGCGGTGACCTCAATCGCGAATCGTTCTACCTCGAGCAGCCGCTGAAGTTCGATCCACCATCAGGCCGCCAGGAGCCACCGCACCACGGAGGCGCCGGCGCAGCCGGAACGACGACGACCGCCGCCGGCAGAGCAGCCGGGGTGCTTATGGGTGCCTGCGCCAGGATTCCGTGAAGCTGGCGCGCGAGGCTCTGGTGCTCGCGGAGTACGGGCAACTTGCTGCTCGCCCACGCGCGGACATCGGGATCCCTGGCGGTCTGGCTCACCCGCTCGAACTCGCTGACGTCCTTGTCGTGGTCGATCACCATCTCAGCGACGTACGTGCGGTCGAAGTCCAGCCCGGTCAGCGAGGCCAACCGGTCATACGTTGCGCGATGCTGAGGGCCCATCTCGGTCACGATCGGCACGCGTTTTTGCGCGGCGAGCGCCTGAAGCTCGCCATTCATCGCGCCGTGGTCCAGAATCATGCGCTGGCCGAACCGGCGCACAGCGTCATTGACGGCGCGCGTAGCGGCCAGTTGTCCCACCGCGACTTCGGCCGTTCCGCCCTGCGCCGCTTGAATTATGAACTGTTGGTCAGGATCGGTGACGATCACGACCACCCCGGGTTGCTGCGCGTGACTGCCCGCAGCCCACACCAGCGCCAATACTGCGATTCCTGCACTCAACACGGTTCGTTTCCACATGAGTTCCTCCTGTCTTCGGCGTATGACGCGCGGGTCGTGCCTCGACGCCACCCCGGCGCTCCTTTGAGCATGGTTTCCGCAAGGTCGATGCCAGCGAGGATGAGGGCATAGCGGGAGCTGGCATGGCGGACGCAACGGTGGGAGCGGGAGTAATCCGCCGAATGACGCTGCGGCCAGCAATGCTTGTGACGCTCATCGCGCTGTTGGCGACGGCGCTGGTCGCCGTCCCACCGAACAGCACGGGGAACGCAGCCAGCGAGAGCGAGGCGCGCTGCCTGGCGTTGACGCTCTACTGGGAGGCCCGCGAGGAGGGCCGCGATGGCATGCTGGCCGTAGGCTGGGTCGTACTGAACCGGCTGCGCAGTGCGAAGTTTCCCTCGACGATCTGCCAAGTCGTGCGCCAGGGCGGCGCGTCCGCGCCCTGTCAGTTCTCGTTTTGGTGCGATGGCAAGCCCGACCAGCCCGAGGAAGGCGCGAGCTGGACCCTCGCGCGCTCGCTAGCCGACGAGCTGCTGTCGGCGCCGCCTCCGGACCCGACCCGGGGCGCCCTCCGTTTCCATCGGGATGACGTGCGACCCGCGTGGTCGGCCCAGCACCGGCGGACGGCGCACGTGGGCCGGCACATCTACTATCGCTGACGAGACTGCGCTCGCTCGGAGGTAAGTGCTGGCGACGCGCATGGGCGGCACTCGCGTTGCAGCGCACCGGCAGAACGTCAATCGATCGCGTCCAGCCGTGGGAGGGGACAATGGCCGAGACAGCTGCGGATATTCTGATCGACACAATTCACGACTGGGGCGTGGACGTCATTTTCGGTCTTCCGGGCGACGGCATCAACGGCATCATGGAGGCGCTGCGCAAACGCCAGAACGCCATTCGCTTCATTCAGGTTCGCCACGAGGAAACGGCCGCATTCATGGCCTGCGGCTACGCGAAGTTCACCGGAAAGCTCGGGGTCTGTCTGGCCACCTCGGGTCCCGGCGGCATTCACTTGCTGAACGGCCTCTATGACGCCAAGCTCGACGGTCAGCCGGTGCTCGCACTCACCGGGATGGCCTACCACGATCTCGTCGCCACTCACACCCAGCAAGACGTCGAGCTGGACAAGCTCTTCATGGACGTCGCGCGCTACAACGCGCGGATCATGGGTCCGACGCACGTGGAGAACGCGGCCGATCTCGCCTGCCGGACCGCCCTGGCCGACCGAGTGGTGGCTCACCTCACCATTCCCGTGGACATCCAGGACATGGCGGGAACTGCGCGGCGCTCGAAGCGCAACATTCCGCACCACACCTCCGACGTGGCCGCCCATAGTGCCCGGCTGCCCGACGCGGAGGACCTACACCGAGCCGCCGACATTCTCAATGCGGGGACGAAAGTGGCGATTCTAGCCGGGCGCGGTGCCCTCGGCGCGGGCGAGGAGCTCGAGCGGACGGCCGATGTGTTGGCCGCCCCGATCGTCAAGGCGCTCCTGGGCAAAGGCGCGGTTTCCGATGACAGTCCCTATACCACTGGCCCCGTGGGGTTGCTCGGCAGTCGCCCGTCGCAGGACGTCATGGAGGAATGCGACACGCTCCTCATGGTGGGCACATCGTTTCCGTACCTCGAGTTCTACCCAAAGCCCGGGCAGGCCCAGGGCGTGCAAATCGAGCTGGATCCCACGCGAATCGGCCTGCGCTATCCGGTGGAGGTCGGGCTGGTCGGCGACAGCCGTCGGACGCTCGCCGCACTCGCGCCCATGCTTCAGCGCAAGACAGATCGAAGCTTCCTCGAACGCGCGCAGAAGGCGATGGAGGCCTGGAGGGCGCTGATGGAGGAGCGCGGCACCCGGCGCGACGTGCCGATGAAGCCCCAGGTGGTCGCCCGCGAGCTCGGCCAGTGCCTGCGAAATGACGCCGTCGTCACCTGCGACAGCGGGACCATCGCCACCTGGTGGGCGCGTCACATTCCGGCCCAACGCGGCCAGCTCCACTCCCTCTCGGGAAACCTGGCCAGCATGGCCAATGGCCTGCCCTACGCCATCGCCGCCCAGGTGGCCTATCCCGAGCGCCAGGTGGTCGCCTTCGTGGGAGACGGAGGCTTCTCCATGCTGATGGCGGAGTTCGCCACGTGCGTCAAGTACCAGCTTCCCGTCAAAGTCGTGATCGTGAAGAACAACACGCTGGGGCAGATCAAGTGGGAGCAGATGGTCTTCCTCGGCAATCCGGAGTACGGATGCGACCTGCAGCCGATTGACTTCGCCCTATTCGCGCGCGCCTGCGGTGGCACCGGCTACACCATCGAGGATCCCGGTCAATGCCGCGCCGTGCTCGAGCAGGCCCTCGACACGCCTGGGCCTGTCATCGTAGAGGCCGTCGTCGATCCATTCGAGCCGCCGCTTCCCGCCAAGATCACCCTCGAGCAGGCCAAGCAGTTCGCGACGTCGTTGATCCGCGGGGAGCCGAACCGGGGACGCATCGCCTTGACCGTGGTCGCCGACAAGGTCCGCGAGCTCGTGTGAGACCCGGCGGGCGCGGCGACAGCGCGAACGCGGTCACCGTCGGCGGGACCCTGAATCAGCCGTCCCCGCCGACGGACAGCGTCGAGGCGCTACCGCGCCTCGATTCTAAAGATCATGATCTCGAGTGCCGCCGCGTCGACGGCATGTCGCTTGCCCGGCCGAGGCGTTCGCAGGCGTGAGCCTCTAAGATTCTTTGGGGATGATGGAGATCCCGCCATTGCGCTCGAGGACGGCATAGCGGATCTGATCGAGCCGTTCCAGACCCATGTGCTGCCGGGCCGCCGTCAGAATGTCATCCTCGTCGACCCGCGCCTTCCGGAGCCGGTCGTGATAGGGCTGGCCGTTCTCCAGGAGAATGACCGGAGTGCCCTCCAGGAATTTCCCCACGCGGGGCGCGTACTGCTTAAGGAGGGAGAGCCCGATGTCCGCGGTGGTGAGCGTCAGCACCAGCAGCACGGCGTTCGTCACGGAGTAGTCCTCGCCCACCATGCCGTTCTGCACGGCCTCGCTGATGATCAGGAGCAGCACGAAGTCGAAGGTCGTGATCTGCCCCAAGGATCGCTTGCCGATGATGCGGAAGAGGACCATCAAGAAGGCGTAGATGACGGCGGCCCGGATCACCGATTCCATGCCGACCCTTCCTTGGTCATCGTCATGGATAGACGAATGGCCGGAAATCCACCCACGGACCGGGTATCACGCCGATCTGGCCTCGGTGCAGCCCGATGGCGGTCGGCCGATAGTCGAAGCGCACGAGGAGCGGGCGGTCACCGCCTCCGTCTCTGAATGTCATCACCACCATCCCGTCGCCCGACTTCATGGCGTCGGGCCAGGGGGTGATACCCTCCAGGTTCATCGCGTCCAGGAAATCACGGCTCACGGCCAGCCGAATTTCACCCTCCGGCGGCGGCAGTGGTGGCTGCACGTAAACCCGCATGGTGGCCGGGCTCTGGTAGCGAGCAAAGCGCGTATATTCCACGCGCAACGCGTCCGCCTCGCCGCTGGCGCGTCCGGTAGCGAGCGGACCTGAACCGAACAGTCCCAGCAGGGCCGCGGCCAAGATCAGAACCATGATGACCCAGCCGACTCGCTCGGCCTTCCATGCCCAGCGCTGCTGTGGGAGAGCCTCGTCCAGGGCCTTGACGTGGTGGCTTGTCATGGCACGGAGTGGGTGATCGGGCGGCTGGGTCACGCGGCCAGGGCTCGGCGCCCTCCTCTCCGTTCGAACGCCTCCTGGCAGGCGATGCAGGTGGTGGCTTCGGGGACGGCGCGCAGGCGCTTCGGCGAAATCTCGTCACCGCAACGCTCGCAGACGCCGTACGTCCCCTCCTCGATGCGATGAAGCGCCTCGGTGAGACGGCTGATTCGGCTCGCGAGTCGTTCGCACGTGGCGACTTCAAGGTGTTGGAGGAGGCTCGCCTGCGCCCGATCGCCGCCCTCGACGGTGTCCTCCACCCCGCCGGTTTCCGCGGTCGTCACCTCGCTCGAGCCACGGACCTGCTGGAGCTTCTTGATGGCCTCTCGTCGCTCACCCTCGAGTCGCGCCCTAGTGCTCCGCATAACGATGCCCCCTTTCCTGGTGATGTTCTTTGGGTCTGGAACTATCGTGGCCCGGCTTCGTCGCGCTCGGGCTCCAAGAGCTGTTCGGGTTCGCGCATCTCGGGCCGCGCCGTCGAGGCACGACGACTGGATCGCGCCGGTGACGAGGGAGGCGGGCGCCGAGATGAACGCGCTTCGGTCGCGGTCCGCCGCGTCGGACCTCGTCGATCGGTCGAGGAGGTGCGCGGCCGTTTCGCGTGCCTCGCTCGTTTCCCCTTCGTCGTTCGCGTCTTCGTCGGCCGCTTCGCCTTCGGCGTCCGTGTCTTCTTGGTGCTTCGGCTTGTCATGGAGTTCCTCCCGCGATGCCGACTCTTCCGTTCATTCGATGGAGTCCCGGCTCGGACGACCTCAGATCTGATTGAGCTTGTGGGCGGCCGAGTCGCCGAAGACGGTCAGGATCGAGGGGGAGACGGACGACTCACTGTCCCGACCCTTCACGCGCGCCCGCCCAACCCCGCCGGGTCCCGGTAAGGCCCGGTTCACGAGTTGGAGAACGCCGTTGACGAGGGAGGGCACCAGACATTGCAGAGTGACCGCCGCCTTGGCGGGAAGCGACAGCACGATTTCAGGATCACCGCGGCGACAGGCGCGCACGATCTGGCGCGCGGCACGCCGGGCGTCCATGGAAAGGCCGGGCAAGGAGTCGCTCACACTGAACCACGCGTACTCGGCCCGGTGGTGTCCCTTGAAATCGGCGTTGCGAGGACTTCCTGTTCGCATGAGACCCGGACAGACGGTGGTCACCACGATGCCCTCCCGGGCCAGCTCGGCGCGCAGGCCCTGGGAAAGGCCAACCAGCGCGAACTTGCTCGCCGCGTACGGCACCAGATGCGGCACGCTGATCTTTCCGCCGATGGAGGCAATATTGACGATGCGCCCACCTCGCTGGCGCCGCATCACCGGCAGCGCGGCGAGCGACGCGTAGAGCGGGCCCCAGAAGTTCGTTCGGAGGGCGTCTTCGAAATCCGCCACCGTCATGGCGCCGAGCGGACCCACGGCGATGGTGCCCGCATTATTGATCAGGATGTCGAGGCGGCCGAACTGTGCGGCGACCGTCTGGACGAGATTCTCCACCTGGCCCTGGTCGGTGACGTCGGCCCGGATAGCGAGGACTCGCGCCCCGCTCTTCGTCAGGTCTTGGCGCGCGCGTTCAAGCGCGCCCTCATCGCGGCCGCATATCGCCAGTGCCGAGACACCGGAGGCGATCAGCTCGCGTCCGAGCATCAGACCGAGTCCGCGCGAGCCTCCAGTGACGAGGGCACTCTGGCCGTGAAAATCCGCCAGCCGCCCCGCACGCCTCGACGCGAGCAGCAGGGCTGTCGCGCCTGCGGCCAGGAGCAGCCACCGCCCCTTCCGCTGCAGCATGGTGGTCAGCAAGAGCAAGAGCGCTGCCCCCGAGCCACGACGCATCATGCCCACGGCTATAGCCCGAACGGAGCTGGACAGCGCCCAGAACCAAGTGAGGACCGCCCAAGACCTAGCGATCAAGGCCGACATCGCGGAAAGTCGACGCCTCGCTAGGTCTGAGCATGCGGGCCCCGTGGCGCTCGACCCATTCTCGGGTGGGTGCCCGTTCCGGGAGTGGAGACTGGGCAGCTAGGCCCTCTATCTAGCCGCTGTCAACCTAGCGCCGTCAACTTCCCGCGGCGTGTCTGTCGCCGTCCCGGCGGCCGAGCGCTCCACCCCTCCGAGCCCCTATCGTCCGCCGTCGGGAGTATATCCAGAGGGCGACCACCACCAGCACGAGCGCCGCCACTCCAAGCGCAAGGCCGAGGGGAAGGCCGAACGGGCGTTCGAGAGTCCGGTCAGTTTGTAGCGTTCCCGTCGTCTGAGACGAAGCGTCACCCTGGGGACTGGGAGGCCTCACCTCACCGGGATTCGGCTGAGCGCCATGCTGCACAGGCTCTTGCCCCATCGCGATCGGATGGACGGCGCTCAGACTGAGGAGCACCAGCGCGGCGAACGCGGCGATACGCATCATTGACGGCGTCAGGCCGACGTCTTCGGCTTCAGCGCCGATGGTGGGCGAAGCGTTTCGCCGAGCGCGCAGTTCGACGCAGTTGCTGATACGAACACGCGGTTTCCCTCCAACATGTCTACGTCTCAGGCAAAATCCACGCCGCCGAGGAAAGCCATCTCCTAGTTGAAGAACTGACAACCCGCGGGCCGCCCGCCCGGTGGCCTCCGGGAGAGGTGCGCCGCATCCGAGTGGCTGCCCGGCGCGTATAGAATGGCCAGGTGGTTCGCCATCGCCCAGCCCACCCAAGCGACGCTTTTCCAGATCGAGTTTGCAATGCGCTCCCCGCGAATCGCCAACGACGTTGCGGCGCGGAGATCGGGTTTCCGGAGCGCCCCGCATTTGAGCTGTGCGGGTCACGATCCGCGACCGACGAGATCTCGTTCTGGGATGGCTCCTCGCCACGGTGGGTGTGGTGGTTGCTATCGTCATCACGGCCGGGTGGCCGCCCCTGTTCTGGAGCCGTCACCTGCTCCTCACCATGGCGGTCGTTGTGGCGGGATGGTACGGAGGACTCTGGCTCGGGGTCCTCGCCAGCGTCTTGGCCGCCGTGGCGGGCGAGTTTGCCTTGTTCCGGCCCCTCGGGGCCGTCCTCAACTTCGACACTATTTCGCGCTTTCTTACCTTCCTGATCACCGGCATCCTCTCGGCGCATCTCTGTTCGAACACCAGAACGATCAGGCATGAACGCGTTCGTTTCCGCGACACGTTGTCGAGCATCGGGGACGGCGTCATCACGACTGATGCTCATGGCGCGGTAGCGTCGATGAATCCCGTGGCCGAGCGGCTCACCGGCTGGAGCTTCAAAGATGCCTTTCAGCGCCCCCTCACCACGGTGTTCGCCATCGTGAACGAGGACACGCGCGCCGTGGTCGAGAATCCGGTGGAGCAGGTGCTCCGGGAGGGTGTGGTCGCCGGCCTGGCCAACCATACCTTGCTCATCCGCAAAGACGGCAGCGAGGGACCGATCGACGACAGCGGCGCGCCCATTCGGAGCGCTCACGGGGCAATTACGGGTGCCGTCCTTGTGTTCCGGGACATCACCGAGCGGCGCCGCGCCGAGCGGGCCCTCATGGAAAGCGAGGCCCGGTTCCGGCGCATCGCCGATGCCGCCCCGGTGATGGTGTGGATGGCCACCGCGGATACCACCCGGTCATTCTTCAACCAGCCGTGGCTGCGCTTCACAGGACGCAAGCTCGAGCAGGAGGTCGGCGGGCAGTGGGTGGAAAACGTCCACCCGGACGTCGGTGGATCCTCGATACCGGCGTGCCACTCCACGATGCGGATGGTTCCTTTGCCGGCTACATCGGCTCCGGCATCGACATCACGGAAATCAAAGACCTCGAGGCCGATCGCACGCGCATCCTCGCCGTCGAGCGGGACGCTCGCTCCCAAGCGGAGGCGGCCAGTCGCCTCAAAGACGAGTTCCTCCACACCGTGTCTCACGAACTGCGCCAGCCGTTGAACTCGATCATCGGCTGGCTCCACCTGCTCGATCAGGGCCGCCTCGACCCCCACGCCGCTGCCCGCGCCATTGCCACGAGTCGGCGCAGTGCCGAGGCCCTCAAGCGCCTCGTCGAGGACCTCCTCGACTTCGATCAGCTCGTGGCCGGACGGATGCGGATCAACCTCCAGCCCATGGACTTGGCCCCGGTCCTGTCGGCTGCGCTGGAAACCGTCCGGCCCACCGCCGATGTCAAAGGCGTCCGCCTCGTCGCCGAGGTGCTCCCTCACGTCACGGTGGCCGGCGACGCCGATCGCCTCCAGCAGGTCTTCTGGAATCTGCTGGACAATGCCGTGAAGTTCACCTCGGCCGGCGGGGCGGTCGAGATCCATCTAGCGGAGATGGAAGCCACCGCCGTCGTCTCCATCCGCGACACCGGGGAAGGCATCGCGCCAGCGTTCCTGCCTCACGTCTTTGAGCGCTTCGCCCAGCAGGACAGTTCGACCAGCCGGCGCCATAGCGGCCTAGGCCTTGGGCTGGCCATCGTGAGGGAACTGGTCGAGCGCCACGCCGGGACCGTCGAGGCGCAAAGCGCGGGCGTGGGACTGGGCGCCACGTTCATCGTCACCTTGCCCGTCATCCGGCCGTGAAGGCGGTGGTCGTGCAGTCGGCATTCCCCTTGCACTCCTCACAGACAGAGAGTACGCAACAAGGAGGCGCCCTTGCGAGGCCGGACTGACCCCCAAAGCAACTCGTGTCCGAGGTGCGGTGCCCCGACGCGGCTCGTGTCGGCTCCCACGCTCGCGATTGATTGGGAGCGACCCGCACCGTGATCCGGCCCGGCACGTGGGCATGCACGAACCCGGACTGTGCGGCGCAAGCGCAATCCGAACTGGGATTCGCCGCGCAGCCGTACCGCACGACGCAGCGCGCCCTACCCTATCTATGACGTCGGCAGGCGGCACAACCTAGGGAGAGGCACATGGAATG
The DNA here is from genome assembly GCA_046726415.1 of Candidatus Methylomirabilota bacterium. Taxonomy (GTDB): domain Bacteria; phylum Methylomirabilota; class Methylomirabilia; order Rokubacteriales; family CSP1-6; genus CAVWFS01. The sequence continues at coordinate 17,882 of JBKPAK010000327.1, read as the reverse complement.
GCTGATTGGCTGATTCGTGATCGGGAGAGGCAGTGGCAGGTCGGCGATATCCTCGAGATCCGACTCCAGGGACAGCTCATCGATCGGGGGGTCGTTCAGGAAATCATCCTGAACAATATCTACCGGCTCGACTTGGAAAGCGGCCCCTTCGAAGTGCTGAAGGCTCCCGAGCAGGCATAACGTAAAGCGGCGACTGTAAGCTCGAACCCGCAGGCGGAGGGGCCACTCAGTATCCTCGGCGAGCCGGCCTCGGCGGCACGGCGTCATTCACCGGCCGCACTCTGGGTACCTCAGGGCGTCATTCGCTGGGCCTTGATCCTCGCGATCCGAGGCCCGTCCATGTCGACCACCGTCAAGCACCACCCAGGAAGGTCCAGAGACACTCCTGGGGTCGGAACTGCTTCGAGGCGAAACAAGATGAAACCGGCTACGGTTTGATAGTCCTCGGACTCTGGGATAGGCACGCCGAGGCGGGTCCGGACATCCTCTGCCGACACAGAGCCATCGAGCAGATACGAGCTGTTGGGAAGGCGGCTGACCCCCGACATTCCCACGCTGTCGCTCTCCACGCCCGGAATCCCCGCGACGATCTCGCCGAGCACATCCTCTAGCGTCACAGCGCCGACGATGCTGCCGTACTCATCCACCACCATGGCGAACTCCCGACCGGTCCGCCGAAACTCCTCGAGCAGGCGGCTCACCCGAAGCATCTCGGGCACGAAGAGGGCGGGGGTGGCGAGACGGGCCAGATCGAGCGCCTCGCCTTGGGCGAGGGCCCTCACAACATCTTTCAGGGTGATGACGCCAATCGTGTGCTCGATAGAGTCTCGATACACTGGCATCCTGGACTTCCCGATCTGCGCCAGCCGCGCCATGACCTCGCCGGGCGGAGTCGCGACCTCAACGCCCAGGACGCGGTGGCGCGGGATCATGATTTCGCGGACCGTAGTGTCGGTGAATTCGAATACGCGATGCACCAGCGCGGCCTCCTCGCGTTCGAAGACGCCACGGGCTGCACCCTCCCTCACCAGATACCGGACGTCGTCCTCCGAGACAGGCGGGGCCTCGAGCACGCGGCTCTGACCCAGCACGAGGAGGACGAGATTGGTGGACGTCGTCAGGAGGCGCACCAGCTTGTTGCTCGCCCTGCTGAGGAATTCGACCGGCCGAGCCACGAAGCACGCGAAGCGTTCCGGGTTCCGGAGCGCGAGGGCCTTGGGAACCAGCTCACCGAGAACCAGCGACACGTAAGTGATCAGGACGACGACGGCGCCCAGCGCCACCGGCTCCGCCCACTGCGCGGCGCCCGGCAATGGAAGGCCGGCCAGGAGAGGAGTCAGCGCTTCCACGGCGGCGGCGCCGCCGACCGCCGAGGCCAGCGTGGCCACCGACGTGATGGCGATCTGGATCGTCGCGAGGAACGCATCCGGCGCCTCCTTGAGGCGCAACGCGCTGGCGGCGCCGGGCTGACCGGCTTCGCGCAGACTTTCGAGCCGGCTCACGCGCGAGGAGACAACGGCGATCTCCGAACCAGCGAAATATCCGTTGGCCAGGATGGCCACCACAATCAGCGCGATCTCCAGCCAAATGGTATCCATGTCGAAAGTATGGACTAGGCACCCCGGCAGTCACGAACGGGCTCGACCCAAACAGCGTAGTCGCTAGCACGACGGTTGCACTGTCAAGCGGTCTAGGGCGACGGCCACGGGCGGAAGTAGGGCGATCGGCGTGTGGGTAGCCCCACGCGAAAGAGCCAGTCGTCGCTCGGGGGGCGGTGAGCCCCTCCGTAGGGACCCGTCCATGACCAAGGAAGAACTGCTCGACCTTCTGCGGGACGAAGACGTCCGACGAGCGATCGTGGACATCGTGACAAGCGACTCGGTGTCCCGGGCCGCGCTATTGCGGCAGGACGACCGGCGCCGGCAGGCGGAAGCCACGGGAGGAATCGGGGAGGGCCGCGGCTGAAGAGCGGTCCTCGAGGTCCCGGCATCACCTGATCCCAGCGCGCCGCCGCCGAGACCCTTCCATGCCAGCAGGCCGAAGGGTATTCGACACATCCGGTACGCGCCGGCCCATGGCGATCGCGGGAAAGATGCTTCCCGATCTCGATGCGGCGACAACAGATCGGCTTTGGCTCAATGCGACGCGAGAGGTGCACACGGCGACGGCTCCGGTATTCGGCATGATCCTGGTGCGCGACCGATCGGACATGGCTCAGGCCGTCGCCGCGGACGGGCCTGGCGGCAGCTGCATCTGGCGGTGACCGCGCAAGGTCTTGCGGCACAACCTCTCAATCAGCCCGTCGAGATGAGGGACCGCAATCAGATGCGGGGGCGGAATGACGAGTTCGGTCCGGCTCTGGCGACATTCGCGCGTGCCCACGGCTGGGAGCCGACATTCGTCTTCAGACTCGGACACGCACGGCGCGAGGCGCCGCGCTCGCCCCGCCGACCGCTCGAAGACGTCGTCGTCACCGCCTAGGTCGGGACAACCGGGCGCAGGTCAGCCCGGCGCCAGCAGCGAACGGACGACGGCAGCAAAATCGGTCATGGCCACCGGCTTGCGGAGGGCGGCGGACACCCCGAGGGCTTTGGCGGTCTCCAATGCGCTCGCGCTGCCCGATATGGCGATGATTTCCACCTCGGCTCCCACGTCGTGGAGGCGTTTGATAATCGCGAGGCCGTTCAATTCCGGAAGCTCGAGATCAGTGATGACGAGGTCGGGCAGATAGCGGTCGCAGGCGCGGAGCGCGGCAGCACCGTCGGAGGCGGTCACGACGTCGTGACCGTCGTTTGCAAGAATCGTGGCCCACATGTCAGCGTCAGCGGAGACGTCATCGACGACGAGCACCCTCGCCATTGTTGGCCCTCTATGCCATCTATCGCCCTGCGGAAGGCATGCCGGCCAGTGAAGCTCGCCGCGTCTTCGGAGGCCTGAGACGAGGTCAAGGCAGGTCGTCCTACCACGTGTAGTTGGCTCGTTCTGGACCCCCACCTTGGAGCCGAGCTGGTAGAAAAGTGCAAAATCTGCTCAGATCAGCTCCGGTCGCACGAGATCGGCGAGCGCGAGAGCGGTGCACCTCCTTGGCATCGTGGGTGCACAACCGGAAGGTGCTGGGCTGCGCCGGAGCAACCCGAGCCGGCAGCACACTCTAAGCCCACCCAGCCAGGGAGGCATTTATGCCAGACAGACTCGTGACGGGACTATTCCGCGATCGAGAGAGCGCCGAGAGGGCCTACGGGCACCTCGGACCCCGCGGTTACCGGGCCGAAGACGTTGACGTCATGATGTCGGATGAGACGCGGCGCAAGTACTACGGTGACAAGACTGCCAAGACCGAGTTGGGCACGAAGGCCCTCGAAGGTGTGGGCGTGGGGGCCGGAATAGGCGCGGTCGCGGGTGGCGCCCTTGCCGCCATCGCCGCCGCCGCGACGATTGCGATTCCCGGGGTAGGTTTGGTCGTGGCCGGACCCATCGCCGCGGCCCTCGCCGGCGCCGGGGCTGGTAGTCTGGCCGGCGGTATCATCGGGGGCTTGGTCGGTGCCGGCATTCCCGAGGAACGCGCCCGCCTGTACGAGAGTGGCCTCAAAGAGGGCGGCGTGCTCCTGGGGGTTCGGCCTCGCAGCGATGAGGACGCCGATTATTTCGAGCGCGAATGGAAGGCTGCGCGTGGTGAGAACGTCTACGGACGGCGGTCCCCCTGAGCCATGCGTACCGTGCTCGCTGCATTGGTGAGTCTCGGACTCCTGATCAGCATGACCGCTTCCGCCCTATCTCAGGAGGCCGCTAAACCAAAGAACGGGAAGGGAACCGTCACTGGCACCGTGAAGAGCACGACCGCGGATGGCTTCGTGGTGGCGGGTAAGGAGCGAGACAAAGAGCGCGAGTGGGCCTTCAGCGTCGATGACAAGACGAGCGTCCGCCGGGGCACTCAGCCGGGCTCGGTCGCCGACCTCAAAGCGGGCGACCGAGTCACGGTGAACTATGCGAGTCGCGACGGCAAAGTGGTGGCCCAGAGGGTGACCGTCTCGGAGGGAAAGCGGTAACGATAGCGGCCGGGCGGCCGTGAGCTGAAGCACTGGCAGAGCGGCCGCGACACCATTGACAAGACCGCGTCGGGATCGGGAGTGCCCGTGAAGCGTTCTGAAGAAAGGATCCGTGCCGATGCCGCAGAAGACCAAACCGCGCCGCCGGTTGCGTCCGGCCCAGCGCCAGCGGCGCCAGCCCGGGCTCGAAGGAAGATTGCGTCCTGCCGCCAGGGCCGAGCCGGCCCCAGCCGCCAGGCGGCGGCTGGAAAATCGCGTGGCGCTGATTACCGGCGGTGACAGCGGCATTGGCCGGGCGGTGGCCCTCGCCTTCGCAGAAGAGGGAGCCGACGTGGCCATCGTGTACAGGAACGAGCACAAAGATGCCGCGGACACGCGCCGGCGGGTGGAGACGCACGGTCGGCGCTGCATCACCATCGCGGGAGACATCGGGGAGGAGGGATTTTGCCGGCGCGCTGTCCGCGACGTCGTCCGAGGCCTCGGCCGGCTCGACATCGTGGTCAACAATGCCGCCGAGCAGCATCCTCAAGAAAGCCTCAACGCCGTCACCGCCCGCCAACTGGAACGCACGTTCCGCACCAATGTCTACGGCATGTTCTTCACGACGAAGGCGGCGTTGCTCCACCTGAAGGCGGGCAGTGCCATCATTAATACGTCGTCGGTGACCGCGTATCGAGGCAGCCATCATCTGCTCGATTACTCGGCGACCAAGGGCGCCATCGTCTCATTCACCCGCGCGTTGTCTCAGGCTCTCGCCGACAAGAAGATTCGGGTCAACGCGGTGGCGCCAGGTCCAATCTGGACGCCCCTCGTCCCTGCTTCCTTTCCTCCCCGCAAGGTCGCGACATTCGGCTCGGACGTCCCCTTGGGCCGGGCCGGCGAACCGGCCGAGATCGCGCCTTGCTACGTGTTTCTCGCCTCCGCCGATTCCAGCTACATGACGGGACAGGTCTTGCATCCCAACGGTGGGGAAATCGTCAACGGCTGACGCGGGCGTCGCCGCTACTCGGCGGCGGCCTCGCCCGTCCGGCCCACGACACTGGCCACGGTCGCGACAAGCTCAGAGGGCTCGACGGGCTTGGACACATGGACCAGAAATCCGGCACGCAGTGCGCTGGTGCGATCCTCGGAGCGCGCAAACGCGGTCAGCGCAATGGCCGGTATCCCCCCTCCCCTCGTATGGCCGAGCCCCCGCACCCTCCTGAGAAGTTCGTATCCATCGACATCCGGCATGCCGATGTCACTCACGAGCACATCCGGCCTGTCCCTTTCCACCGCTCTGAGCGCCTCATCCGCCGCGCCGGCCGTGAGCACTTCCGCGTGGCACTCTTCGAGCACCCGCTTGATCAGCTCGCGCGCATCGGCCTGATCGTCAACCACCAACACCCTGATTCCCGCCAAGTTTGAGCGCCTGAACTTCGATGCGCTCGCCCCCATCTCTTCGGGGTGGACTCGTCCGGCGCCCTCCGCGTCCCGGTGAACGACGACCGTCAACGGAAGGCACACCGTGAATGTGGCCCCGCCGCCCTCGCCTGGGCTGGCGACCTGTACTTTCCCCCCGTGCTGCTCGACCAGGTGCTTGACGATCGAGAGCCCTAGACCAAGGCCCCCGGCCGTCCGCATCCGCGAGGGGTCGGCCTGCCGGAAGCGGTCGAAGACGTGCGGGAGGAACTCGGCGGTGATGCCGATACCCGTGTCAGCAACGGTAATCTCAATCTGCGAGTTCACCCGCTCCAGCCGCACTTCAACTCTTCCATTCTTTCCCGTGAATTTGATGGCATTGCTGAGGAGATTCCAGACGACCTGCTGAAGCCGGTCGGGATCGCCGATGATAGGCCCGGCCGCCAGGTCCAGGAGCTTGGTCAGCCTGATCGCCTTCGCCTCCGCCGCCGGCCTCACCGTTTCCATCGCCGCTTCGATGACGGACACGAGATCCACGGGCTGGGTGTCCAGACGCATCCTCCCGGACGTGATCCGGCTCATGTCCAGGAGGTCTTCGATGAGCTGGGTCTGCATGCGGGCATTGCGCTCGATGATCTCCAGCCCCTGGCGAAGCTCGGCTGCGCTCATCGTCCGCGCTCGAAGGACTTGCGACCAGCCGAAAATGGCACTCAGCGGCGTCCGCAATTCGTGAGAGAGAATCGCGAGGAAGTCGTCTTTCATTGCGCTGGCCCGGTCGGCTTCGCGGCGGGCGGATCGCTCACTCTCCAGGAGGTGCTTCCGCTCTTCGGCCGCCTGTTGCGCGGCCTCTTGCGCGCGCCGGTGTTCGGTCAGGTCGCGAAAGCTCCAGACGCGGCCAACGTTCCCCGCATCGACGACCTGGACGCGGGAGTACCGCTCGAACACTCTTCCGTCCGCGAGCTCCAGCACGTCAAAGCTTTCTTGGGGAGAGGCTGCGTAAATCTCTTCCACCCTGGACGCGAAGGGCCCGCGGTCATTGAAATGCTGGGCGCAGAAGTCGAGAATCTGGCGATGCTGCCGGGCCTCCATGACCCCGCGAGGAAGCTGCCACATCTGGACAAACCGCTCGTTGAAGCCCGTCACGTTGCCGCGCTCGTCGGTGACCAGGATCCCGTCCCAGGTGGACTCCAAGGTCGCGCGCATCATGGCCAGGGAGTGGGCCAGCTCCTGACTGGCGCGCTCCACCTCTTCTTTCGCTCGGAGGATCTCCTGCTCGGCACGCTGCCGCGCGGCGAGAATGCTTTGCGCATTCTGGATGGCCACCGACCGGAGAAGCTCGTCTTCGTCGTCCGCCTGCATCACCTGGCTCAGATGATCTCGGCGGTGAGCGCGGTGCCGAGCACTTGCGACCGAATCTTGGCGAAGGCCGTGTCCCGGCTCGTGGAGGTGTCGTCGCTGAAAGGCGAGAAGCCGCAGTCGCCGGTCGTTCCGAGGCGGTCGACGGGGATGTAGTTGACCGCCGTGAGGATCAGGTCCCTGACTTCCTGGGGCGTCTCCACCCGCGGCTCGATCGGCGCGATGACGCCAATGAAGATTCGCCCTTGCCTCGAGGGCAGGAGGCGCGGCGTCCCTGCGAGGTCGTCCTTGGTCACTGTTCCCACTCGACGAGAAACAAAGGTTAGCGTCGTCTCTCGGTGTGAGCGGAGATTACTGCTCCTCCTCAGGCCCCGATCCGACGCGGATGGCCGGTCGTGCCACGGGATCTCGCCTCTCCCGCGCCGGCCATGCGAGTCCGTCGACGAGACCCGGCCGGCGCAGGTTGTAGAATCTTCTCACTTGAGAGGCCCGCCGGTTCGGCATCCGGCTCCTACGGTGGCGCGACTCAGACGCGTTCGCCGATCGCTCGTGCGTGCCAAGGGTCGTCGAGGTCCGGGGATGCGTCGAGAATGGCTTCTCGCCTGCCACCGTGGTTGCGTGAGATTCCGTCTCAGCACAGGCCCGCTCACCGCGGCGACTCGGCGAGGGTGCCCCGACGTTCGGCTCGGCCTCGAACGGCTCAATCCGCCCGGCGATCGTGTGCATCCACGACTTACCGGTAGGTGGGCGGGGTCTTCTTGTCATCGGGACGAACGTAATCCTGACCGGCCTGGAGTCCCGTGCGGATCTGCTCCTTGGCAGTGTCGATGGCGCCTTCCGCCGTAGCCTGCACGTTCTCCAGTCCGCGCGCCACTGTGTCACGGACCCCCTGTGTCTTCTCCTGGGCGAGTTGCCGCATGCGGTCACCCCAGAACCACACAAGCGCTCCTCCCGCTATCGCTCCGGCCACAAATCCGATCATGGCGTACCTCCCTCCTCGCTGGTGCTTCTCGCCTTACCTCGAGACGTTGAACAGCATTACCGGCTCAGCCATTTCACTCCATACTCCAAGGGCAAGAAAAGTGCCATCGTGGCGTCCTCGCACGAGGAGCGGGTTGATTGCCGTGCGGTTCCGCTCCAGCACTGTGCAGTGCCGCGATAGTCACCGCGGTTCGGCGCCCGGAAGAGTAGCCAAGGCCGCCACGAGGCCGGGGTCGGTGGCGAGGTCGCGCATAGTGCGGGCCAACGCCGCCTCCATCGCGTCGCGCGCGGCGCCGTCGGAGGCTTCATCGACCTGCCCCCGCTTGATTCCGATGTATCGGTGGGAGAACAGCGCGTTGCCGGTCCGTCCGTCTGACACGGTCAGCGCGATGGCCACCTTCCCGACGTACTGGATCTTCGAGTAACCGGTGACCACATCCAGCCAGAACTCCTCGACGTCCGCCGCGACGACGCCTTCCACTCCCGCGGCCCCAACCGCGTGGCCGTTTTTGCTGAGCTCGACGACGAGTGCGTCGCGCACGATCTCGACCACGGGTCGCGACGTCAGGAGGTCGCCGTTCTTCGCCACGGATCCGATCCGCCTGGTGTCCATGCGGCGGTCGGCCACCCTGCGGATCTCCACGCGCCTGGGCGGCACCGCCGCGAGCATCGACGAATTCGCGCCGGCCTCGGGATAGCGCACGTCGATCCCCGAAGTCCCGCAGCCCGCCGTGGCGAGAAGCGCCAAGAACGACATGAGGCCGGGGATCGCACCGGGCCGGCGGCGAGTCATCGTCCGGCGCCCCGCGCGTAGAGCAGCTCGCTGGCCAGTCGCTCGCCCGCCCGCTCCAACACGGCGAGCAGCTGCTGCCGCGTGAATTGTCGATCCCGCGTGAAGGACTCCAGCGGGAGCCGCTCGGGATCGGTCACATCCTCGCTGTTTTCCCACACGACGACACCCGTATCCGGGATCACCATTTCCGCCCGCACGTCCGCGAAGGCCGACAGGAGATCGGGATTTCCCTGCCGGACGCGCACGAGGCCCCATGCCGGCACGGTCACCCGCACGATGCTATCGGCGCGCCTCCGCTCCTCTCCGATGGGCTCGCTCTCCAGAGTGCGGGCCTCCTCGAACGATCCACTCGATTGCAGTCGGCGCGCGAACACCTGGGAGACAATCAATCGCGGGGAGATGCCCCCGACGTCAGCAGCGGTGCCCCCGACGTCAGCAGCGGTGCTGACGGTACGGCCAAGGTCGAGCAGCCAGTTGATCCCCGCGTGGACCAGGGGCCCGAGCGGGCGCAGCCACTGGTATGGGGTCCACTTGACGACTTCGTCGAACGTGCGCCCTGGTTCGGCCCGGTGCTCGATCACGGTGAACGCGCTCTCGCCCGAGGCGACGACCGCCACGCGCCGCACGGTGGGGAACGGATGAGCGGTGAGCCGGGGCGGAGGGACGGACGACGCACATCCCCATACCGGCACGGTGACGAGAACGAGCAGGATGGCGGCGACGACTCGCGTCTTCATCAGGGCTTCGTATGCGAACACCCGGCAGCTTCAGCGTTTGCTGAGCCGGCCTCCGTGCTCCCGGGACCACGAAGCCAGCAATTTCATGAGGACGTCGGGGTCCACGGGCTTGACCATGTGAAGATTGAACCCGGCCTCGTCGGCGCGGCGGCGGTCTTCCGCCTGGCCCCAGCCGGTGAGGGCGATAAGGAACATCCCCTTGCCCCACGGCTGTTCCCGCATGCGGCGGCAGGTATCGTAGCCGTTCAGTTTTGGCATCCCGATGTCGAGCAGCGCCACGTCAGGCCGAATGGCCTCGGCCGCTTCGACGGCTTGCTCGCCGTCGTAGGCCGTGCCGACCTCGTTCCCCATGATCTGCAAGAGCATCGCCAGGCTGTCTGCGCTGTCCTGATTGTCGTCCACGATCAGGATGCGCCACCTCGTCGCGGGCGGTTGCCTGTCGTCCGCGTGCGGCCGGGCCGGCTCGTGGACCGGCGCCTCCGCGGCGACCGGCAGCCGGACGACGAACTCGCTCCCCCGGCCCGGCCCGTCGCTGCGGGCTTCGACGCTCCCGCCGTGCAACCCGACCAGCCCCTTGACCAGCGACAGGCCGATGCCGAGGCCGTCCTGCGATCGCACCGACGCGAGTTTCGCCTGTGAGAAAATCTCGAAGATGTTCGGGAGGACCTCAGCGGCGATGCCGATGCCGCTGTCCCTGACGGAGACGATTGCGTGGCTTCCTTGCCGCTCGGCGGTCAGCCGGATGCGGCCACCTTCGTCGGTATACTTGGCGGCGTTGTTGAGGAGGTTGGCGAACACCTGGGCCAGCCGCACGGGGTCGGCCTCCAGATGGATCGGCTCCGGCGGCAAGGTGAGGGTGAGTTCGTGGCTGGCGGCCTCGATGACCGGGCGGCTGGTCTCCAGGGCGCCGTCCAACACGGCGGCCAGTTCGACCCGCTCCATACGGAGTTCTAGCCTGTTGCGGGAGATGCGCGACACGTCGAGCAGATCTTCGAGCAGCCGCGCCATCAGCTGTACCTGACGGTCGAGCACGGCCCGGGCCCTTCGCAGGTCCGGGTGGATCGAGCCCTTGGCGTTGAGGATTTGTACGGCGTTGCGAATCGGGGCCAGCGGGTTGCGCAGCTCGTGAGCCAGGGTGGCCAGGAACTCATCCTTCTTGCGGTCGGCGTCCCGGAGTTCTTCCTCGGCCTGCTTGCGCTCGGTGACATCCAGGCTTACACCGAGCATGCGCAACGGTTCGCCGTCCGCTGCGTAGAATACCTTCCCTTTGGAAGCGATCCAGCGCGTCTCCCCGTCCGGCCGGACAATCCGGAATTCGGTGTCCAGCATGGTCCGTCCGGAGACGGCCCGGCTGCGATCTGCCTCGGCGCGGTCCCGGTCGTCGGGGTGGACGGCTTGCGTCCAGTCCTCGTAGCGGCCGCCGAATCCGCCCGCGGGCAGTCCGTACAGCTCTTCCTTGGTAGCGGACCAGCTCACCGCGCCAGTCCGGATGTTCCATTCGAACGTGCCGATGCGGCCGGCCCGCTGGGCCAGGTCCAGCCGCTCCTCGCTCGCGCGCAGGGCCTCCTGGGTGCATTGCAACTCCTGGTAGTGCCGTTGCTCAGTCCGGTCGGTGACCATCAGGCACAACCCGAGGGCGCCTTCCCGCAAGGCGTTGACGCCGAGGTAAAGCGGCACCAAGGTGCCGTCGGGCCGCTGCAAGGGGACCTCCCCCTGGACTTCGGCGCCCAGGCCGTCGCGCAGCAGGGCCTCGAGGGCCGGCCGGCCATCGGGGCTGACGAAATCGTGGATCGGCTTGCCAAGCAAGGAGGGGAGCGGCCGGACGAGCAGGTCGGCGAAGCGTCGGTTGCAGGAGATGATCGTGCCGTCTCCGGTGAGAGTCGCCGCGGGCTGGGGCATCTGCGCGACCAGCAGCCAGTAGGGCTTGTCGGCCGCCTCCAGGGTGAAGACCTTCTCGCGCTCGGCCTCGACGAGGATGGCGTCCGCCTCGCCGGCCCGCAGCGCGCGGAGAGCGTCCTCGACCTCCTCCAGCCGACGGCGCAGGTCCTCGTTCTCCTGCAAGAGCTGATCGACGGTCTGCACCGTCATGATCGGGCCCCTCCATTGGCTGCGTCGTGCATTCGCCGGACGGTCCCGCTCACGTCTTGGCGGAGCGCAGCTGCAGCCCCACCAGAGTGCGCTCGACGTTGGACAGGTCGCCAATCACCTTGCGGATCGGCTCGGGCAGCTTACGGACCAGGGTCGGGATGGCGACGATCTGGTCGCCCTTCGCCAACTGCGGGTGGACCAGCAGGTCCACCACCTCGATCTTGTACTTGCCGGCCAGGTGCTCCTCGCACAGCCGGCTGAGGTTCTCGAAGGCGGCGACGGACTTGGCTGTCTTGCCAGCGACGTACAGGCGCAGCTCCCACACGCCCGGGTTGGCCGTCCCGGTGGCGGCTGCTTCGGCGAGGGTCTGCGGCTCTCTGCGATCATGCCTCACTTGCGGCCTCCACGAGGACTCAGTTTACCCGGGTGGGTCTTCGGGGTCTCGCCCGGCTGATCGTCGGCCTTGCGGCTGCGTGCCATCTCTTCCCGCCACTCGCGCAGGCGGTCGGTGACGGCCTGTTCCTGGGCGATGAGTCGCATCAGCTCGTCCTGTTCCGCCTCGAACTGGGCGCGCTGGGCAGCGATCTGGGCGTCCAGAGCCTGGCGCTTGTGCTCCAGCTCGCGCTGGCGGCGCTCGATCTCCTGCTGGCGATGCAGGGTCGCGGCCTCCTCGCGCGCCTCCTGGGCCAGGCGCATGGACCCGGTGAGCACGTCCTCCGGCCCGACGTACACGTCCTTGAGCTCGACGCCGTGGTCGGTCAGGAGAAACTCTCGGACCTGGTTGGAGTGGGCCATGCCGCGGGACTTCAGGACGTACAGGCCGCGGTTGCGCTCGCCGCCCAGCTCGATGTCGCGCAGCAGGAGGCAGGTGTCGATGAGGGACGAGATGCCGACCTGGCTCCCCTCGAGATCGTTGCCACCGTGGGTCAGGCTCGTGAACAAGGCCGTGATCCGCTGGGACTTGAGGAAGTCGATCAGCCGCATCAGCATCGACTGGGCCTCGACGGACGTGCCGGCGCCGATGAACGTGGTGATCGGGTCCACGACCACCAATTGGGGCTGGAACTCATTGACCAGCTTGTGGAGCGTGCTCAGGTGCATTTCCAGGCCGTAGGCGCTGGGGCGGGCGGCATGGAAGCGCAACAGGCTCTTCTTCGACCAGGGCGCCAGATCCAGGCCGATGGAGCGCATGTTGCGAACCAGCTGGCTCTCGGACTCCTCGAAGGCGAAGTACAGGCAGCGCTCGCCGCGCCGGCAGCTCGCGTCGGCAAAGTGGGCAGCCAGGCTTGTCTTCCCGGTGCCCGCGGTTCCGGAGATGAGCAGGCTGCTGCCGCGGTAGACCCCCTGGCCGCCGAGCATGGCGTCGAGCCGAGAGACGCCGGTGGAGATCCGCTCGTCGGACGCCTCGTGGTGCAAGCCAAGCGAGGTGACCGGCAGGACGGAGATGCCGTTCTCGTCGATCAGGAAGGGATATTCGTTGGTGCCGTGGGTGGTGCCTCGGTATTTGACGATCCGCAGCCTTCGGGTCGAGAGCTGCTCGGTGACGCGGTGGTCGAGGACGATGACGCAGTCGGAGACGTACTCATCAAGGCCGTGGCGGGTGAGGGTGCCGTCGCCGCGCTCGCCGGTGATGATCGCCGTGACCTCCTGGTCCTTGAGCCAGCGGAACAGGCGGCGGAGCTCGGCGCGGAGAATGGCGGCATTCGACAGGCCGCCGAAGAGCGTCTCGACGGTGTCGAGCACGACGCGCCTGGCCCCGAGCGAGTCGATGGCGTGGCCCAGGCGGATGAAGAGGCCTTCCAGGTCGTACTCGCCGGTCTCCTCGATCTCGCTCCGCTCGACGTGGACGAAGTCCACCAGCAGCTTGTTCTGTTTGGCCAGATCCTCCAGGTCGAACCCGAGGGAGCGGACGTTCTGGGCGAGCTCCTCGGCGGTCTCCTCGAAGGACAAGAAGACGCCGGGCTCGCCGAACTCGGTCGCGCCGCGGACGAGGAACTCCATCGCGAGGAGCGTTTTGCCGCAGCCGGCGCCGCCACAGACGAGAGTGGGGCGGCCGCGGGGCAGCCCGCCGCCAGTGATCTCGTCGAGCCCCAGGATGCCGGTTGCGGCCTTGGGGAGCGAACGGTTCTTCTGGGTGTGGTTGATAGCCGCTTTGCTCATCGCCCCTGTGGTGTCCCAGGCGCCGGTTCCCGGTCTCACTTATCCAGCGACGCCGTAGCACCCCCATCGGCTGTTGCGAGCGAGGAGTCTGGTTTCAATCTTCCCGTCCCTTCACATCGCTCATCGCTGCCCGGCAGGATGCGAGCTCGGCAATAGTCTATACGAGGCTGCCGCGAAGTACAGGGCGAAGGCGCGCCCTTAGCGGTGCCCTGCCTTCGCCATAACCGCCACGCCGGCACCGCGCGGCGTTCCCGTTGTTCGGCGGACTCCCTTGACGAGATCCCGCACTTCCCCGTCCTCCTGCGTCAGGAAGGTCGTCGCGTTCATATCCCGCCCTCCCTGGGTTCCTCGTCTCGCCGCTACGCCGCCTCCTCCGCGGCGCCGGTCGCGGTAGCGACCGAGAGCCGTGACCACCCCAGTGACCCGGATTGCCAGCGAGATTGCTCGCGGCGCGTGTTTCACGAGCAGTCTGAGCGGTGTCCGACCGAGCGCGAAGCCCAGCAGGGCTCCGAGCGCGAAGATGAGCGACGCCTGCGGCGTTATGTCCGGCGCAGTGGACGTCGGCCCATGCCTGCCCTGCTCGGTCGCGAACGGGGTCGCGACACCCGGGCCCAACCCTTGCTCGGCCCGGGCCTCTGGCGTGACGGGTATCGCGTCGGGTGCCGGCCGAAGGCCGCTGCCGTAGCTCTTCGCGTAGACTTTCGTGAACTCGGCCCCGAAGAAGAGGATCTGGGCCGAGTAGTACACCCAGATGAGCAGGATCACGAGAGAGCCAGCCGCGCCGTAGGCCGAGGCCACGGAGCTCTTGCCGAGGTACAGGCCGATGGCGAATTTCCCCAGGGTGAACAGCAGGGACGTGACCGCCGCCCCGACCCACACATCCCGCCACTGGATCTGGACGTCCGGAACGTATTTGTACATGGCGGCGAAGAGCACCGTGATGACCCCGAAGGAGACGAGCCCGTTGACGATGTGCATCGCCCCTTCCGCGGTGCCCCCGCCCAGCCTCGGCCCTAGGGCCGCCAGGGCTGCGCTGAGGATGAGCGAGACGAGGAGGAGGAACGCGATTCCGATGACCATCGTGAAGGAAGCGAACCGGTCTTTGATCACGCCGAGGAGGCCGCGGCCCGGCCGGGGCTTCACGCCCCAGATGGTGTTGAGGGAGTCCTGTAATTCGCCGAACACCCCCGAAGCGCCAAACAGTAGCATCGCCAGGCCGATCGCGGTGGCGACCACGCCGGACGTCTTCTGCCGGCCCGCGTGCTCGACCATGGTCTCGACCGCCTGTGCACCTTGATCGCCGACGAGCCCTCGGATCTGATCGACGATCTGTCCCCGCGCGGCCTCTTCTCCGAAGAACACACCGGCGATCCCCACCGCGATCACCAGCAAAGGCGCCAGCGAGAAGACGGTGTAGTATGCGAGTGCCGCGCCGAGGCGCGGTGCTTTGTCCTCGCTCCAGCTCGCAATCGCGGCCCCGAGTAGCTGCCAGATCGCTTTCATACAGCCAACGGATGGCCCGGAAATGCGGCCGACGTCCACAAAGTCCGGGCGCAGATGATCACTTTTCCCTCTCGCGCTCGCTGACGGTTGGAAAGCCCGTGCGCTGCCATGCCGTCATGCCGCCAAGAACATTGACGACGCTTGTGTGGCCGCGGCGGGCCAGTAGGCTCGCTGCGACCGAGGAGCGGTAACCGCTGCTGCAGATGACGGCGACCGGTCGGTGCCGCGGGATTTCGTCTATGCGATCCGGCAGCTCGGCCCCCGCGATGTGGCAGGCCAGGGCCATGTGACCGGCACGCCATTCCTGCAACTGCCGCACGTCGAGCAGGAGGAGTTCCGAGCTGCCTTCAAGCGCACAGCGCAGCTCGTGGATGCTCCACTGCGGCATCGTCGCCAGCGGCTTGCCCTCCACCCGCCAGGCGAACATCCCGCCGGCGAGCCATCCGGCCGGCACGTCATAGCCGATGCGGACCAGCGACCAGCAAATGTCCCACAGATCCCGGGCATCCTCGACCACGAGCATGATCGGCACGCCGACATCCAGGACGGTTCCGGCCCACGTCGGGAACTGCCCACCGACGCCCACGTTCAGAGCACCGGGAATGTGGCCGCCGCCGAAGGCTTCAGGGGAACGGCAGTCGAGGACAACCGCTCCCTCGTCCCGGAGACGTGCGAATTCGCCCACGGAGACGGCTGGCGGCTCGCGAAGCGTTCCGAGCAGTGGAGGGCCCTTTTCGTTGAGGGAACGCATGCGACGCCAGTAGGGCGGGACGGCTGGCAGCGTCTCGAGCCTGAGGCACTCCCGGACGAAGTCCTCCTCGGAGACGAGGCATGCGAGCAAGCGGTTCAGACGGCGTTCGTATCCGATCGTCGTCGAGTATCGACCGCCGATGTTGGCCGCACAGAGCGAGCCTGCGACGTGCGTTGGATAGACCTCGACGTGGTCGGGCAGCGCCAGAATCTTTCCAAGGAGTGTCTGCCGGCTGGCGGCCGCGAGCTGGACGGTGCTTTCATGTCCCGCGAGCAGATCCGGCCGCGCGACGTCATTCACGAGCAGGGCGCCACCCGAGAGCAGGAGCACCGGCTCCTCACCCCGCGCGCGGTCCGTGACCAGCAGGCTGATGTGCTCGGGTGTGTGGCCCGGCGTGTGGACGACCTCGACCGCGATCTCGCCCAGCTCGAGGCGGTCGCCGTCATGGAGCGGTCGTGTCGGGTACTGCAGCTCGGCTCGCGCGCTGGCCAGAAGCGTCACCTCGCCTCGGGCCGGGAGCTCGCAGATCCCGGTGAGATAGTCGTTGTGCTGGTGTGTGTCGACGGCATAGGCGATACGAACCCCGTGCCGCCTTGCCGCCGCGAAATAGACATCCACGTCTCGGCGCACGTCGAGGACGAGCGCCTGGCCGGTCCGCTCGGAGCCCAGCATGTACGAGGCATGCCCGAGACTCTCCAGGATGAACTGTTCAAAAATCATTGGCCCTAACGCCGAGGGCAACGCAGATGCCAACGACTGTCAAGGTGAGGTCCCGGCTCGCGACTTGCACATGGACTCGAGGAGGTTCGCGGCCATGGAGTTCCTTCAACCGCACCTCGATTTTCTGGCCAGGCACCTCTATGCCCTCGTCTTCGGTGCCTTTCTCATCGAGGCGGCTGGAATCCCGTTCCCGAGCCGGCTCGTCCTCCTCATCGCGGCCACCTTGACTGAGCGAATAGAGGGACTTGCTGGCCTGATCGGGTTGAGCGCGCTTGGCGCCGTCATCGGCGATCATGTGCCATATGCGGCGGGGAGACTCATGGGCCCGCGTCTGCTCACCTTCTACTGCCGGCTGACCTTGGGATCCGAGCGATGCGTCGAGAGGACGGTGGCGTACTTCGTGCGCTTCGGTGCTGCCGCTATCCTCCTGAGTCGGTTCTCGGCAAGCGTCCGAATCTTCGCCGCCGTGCTCTCCGGCTGTGGTCACATCGCGTACTGGCGGTTTGTGGGCTGGGACGTCGTCGGCTCCCTGATCTACGCGACCGTATGGGTCTCCATCGGCTATCTCCTCGGAGACGAGGCCGCCGAGCTCTTGGAGCGTTTCGGCGGCGCCCGCGTGCTTCTCCTTGTCGCGCCCGCCGCATTCGCGACTCTCCTCGCCTATCGGCTCTGGCGCCGGTCCCGCTATGGCCCCGCTCGGCCCATCGATCCCTCGGCGATCACCTGTGACAGCCCGACCCGGAAGGGAGGGTTGCACGCCTCGGTGTAGCGAGGTCAGCAGGTCCTTCTAGGCCGCGCGCGCCACATCCTCACGGCGCGAGATTTCAGGGCTTCGGGATGCGCAGCGTCTTGCTGATCATCAGCGAACCGGAGAGCGCGAAGAGGAGCGTCAGCGGGTGTAGGTGGAACGGGCCGAGAGCGACCACGCCGAACGGCAGCGCGGGCCCGGTACGACCCAGCGCGGCCAGCACCACGATGAGCAGGACCAAGAGAACGCTGGTGGGAATCGGGGTGCCCTCGAAGTACTTGACCGCACCGCTGCCGGCAGCCAGCGCCGCCGCGGTGATGTTGTAGCGGGCCAGACGGCTGATGCCGCAGGCGACGAAGTAGAGCAGGATGAGTGCATCCCACACACCCGTCATGCCCACGGCGTAGGCCAGGCACGCCGGGGCCACGCCGAAGCTGATGATGTCGGCCAGCGAGTCGAGCTCGCGTCCCAGAGTCGAAGCTTTGTGACGCCAGCGCGCGATGCGCCCATCCAGGACGTCGAAGAAGAGCGCGCCCATCACCAGCAGTCCCGCCGCATAGACCTGATCCGGGCGAGCCGCGCGCACATGATCCATGGC
>JBKPAK010000326.1:0-31519 GCA_046726415.1 Candidatus Methylomirabilota bacterium | reverse complement strand
CTTCATTACTTCGATGGGGGATAGGCCGGTAAAGGGCTGTAGCAGGAGCACAAGAACAACGAGCATCAAATAGAGAGCCGACAATCCAATCGCAAGCAAGAACATGAAAGTCGCGACCTCGCCACTCTTCGAAGACCTGTTCCTCCCAGTCGCCTCAGAAACCAACACGCCAACTATTAGCGATAGAGTCGGCATTACCGTAGGCAGGAACCATCCCCATGCTTCCTCGGTGCGTGAGCCGTACTTGCCAAAGAGCGACTGCACAATCAAGATGCTGAATAGCAAAAGCGCACCAATAAACCATAGAGTAGCGATCACCTTACGTGAGAAGGCAGCTGAAGTCATTCCTGCAACGAACGCCAGATGCCTGCTTTAACAAGATGGTCTCGACCTTGAATCATCCCAGGAAGACGTATCACGACCATGTCGGCTTCACTGGCACGCTCGAATTCATAGATCAATGCGATGCAAGCGGTCTCGCCGGTTAACACAATCCCGCGGAGCGAAGCCGGTAGCCTCTTAAAGCGCTCCGCAGCCATTCAGCCGTCTCATCTGCAGTAACTCTCTTCCCGGATTGAGCGAACGGTGTGGTGGTCACCAGGAAGACGATGAGCCGGTAATAGCCGACGTTTGCGGCGGAAGAGGGCCGCGAGATACGAAGCGAGGGAGAATGCTCGTAAAGGCTCTGGGGTCGCCACCCATCGCCGCAGCCCCGTCATCGGAGTTCCTTCTCTGTCGATCTGTTCCATGCGCGTTCGCAACGCGCCCACGCACTCCCCGTGGTCGCCGGCGCACCACATGACCTGCACACCGTCAGCGGGATGATTAGGGCGGAGGACGAGAGGCGCCCCTCACCAACCTTGATATCCACGGCCTGCTCCCCATCGTCCGGCGTGTCCTTCAACTCGGTAATGCCGGACCGCCACGGGCCGCGCTGAGACCTCGTAGGGCCCATCCACGATGCGCTCACCCTTCGGCTCGGACCCCACATCGCTACGTGAGAGTACGTTCATTGGCGCATTCGAGCGTCTCTGTTACTCCCCAGCGTCTCCGCCCCAGGACTGTTGGACTACCTCAGCGATGTCTCCGTCGAACGCCAGCTTCGCCAACGCGATCGCCTGCGGCTCCTCGCTCGTCCGCTCGCTGATCGTCATGACGTCCATCAGTTCCGCCGCCGTCCACATCCGCCCCCGGCCCACGCCGTCACGGACGAGCGACTCCGCATCCCGCTCTCGGGTACGAACCACAGCGTCACGTTGAGCCACGAAACCCGAACCTCCAGGAGTTTTCCGTGACTGGCGAACTCGTCGAGCGGCATGGCGAGGATCGGCGTGAGCTCAAGATCCGACATCACCGGCTGATCGATCGCCAGGCGCGACGGAGCAGGCAGAGGATAGTCGACATTAAGGCCGTCTGGCGGCGGTCGCCCGGTCCCTGGCCTCGATCACCGTGACGTAGTCTGCCAGACTCGGACGCTGGCCGCCCCAGGAGCGCCCGCTGCCACAGCGCCGGGACTGCTCACGGTCCTGGGCGCCGCGGCGGTGCTCGCCATAGCGGCTTTCATCGCGACACTCTTGCCCGCCGCCCGCGCCTCACGCGTCGACGTGCTGCAGGCGTTGCGCGCGGAGTAGCCGAACACTCACGATGTTTCGTTGATGACGACCATGCACTCGCCCCATTTCACTGCTCGTCGGATCGCTGCGTCTTTGGCCTGGCGTGCTCATCGCGATCCTGACCGTGCTGGCGCGATATGTCGTGGCCCCGATTGCGCCAGACGACACGTCGCTCGCCGCGATCCCGCTTGGTGCGCTTGCCGTCGGCGCCGGCATGCTCGGCGCCATTGCGATCGTCCTCTGGTGGCTGTTCTTCAGCCGGGCCCCATGGTCCGAGCGGCTGGGCGTCGTGCTCCTGATCGCGGTCGCGGTGTTCGGGACGTTGCAGCTCGCCCACCCGTCGATTCGCGGCGGCTATCGAGGGATGATGCTGATGGTTTACGGCGCTCCCGTCATCGCGCTGGCACTGGTTGCTGGCGCCGTGGCCGGTGCGAAACTCGCACGCGGATCTCGCCGCGCGATCATCGCCGCGTCGATTCTGGCCGCGTGTGGCGCCTTCACGGTGATTCGGACGGATGGCGTCTTCGGCGGCGGCGCCGATCTGCACTGGCGATGGACGCCGACCGCGGAAGATCGGCTGCTGGCGCAAGCGAAGAATGGGCCCGTCGCGAGTGCACCGGCCGCGCCCGCGGTTGCGCCGCCGACACCTGCTCCTGCGCCGGCTGCGCCCATCGCGCCAGCCGACGCGCCCGTGTCGAAGGCGGTCGAGAAGTCGAGCGATGCCGCGCCTGCGGCGCCGGCCGCCGATGCGGCCAGGGCCGCGACCGCAGATCCCATCGCACCCGCAGTCGAGATGCCCGCCGAGTGGCCCGGCTTCCGCGGCGCCGACCGCGACGGCATCGTCCATGCGCTCCGCATCAACACCGACTGGGCGTCATCGCCGCCTGTCGAGATCTGGCGGCGGCCGATCGGTCCCGGCTGGTCGTCGTTTGCGGTGCAAGGCGATCTGCTCTACACGCAAGAGCAGCGCGGCGACAAGGAGATCGTCGCCTGCTATCGCGTGTCGACCGGCGAGCCCCGTCTGGCGGCATCGCGACGGCACGCGCTTCTATGAATTGAATGGCGGTCCTGGACCACGCGGGACGCCAACGCTGGATCACGGCCGGGTGTATGCGTTCGGGGCAACCGGCATCCTCAATGCGCTCGACGCGCGCACAGGGACGCGCATCTGGTCGCGCAATGTCACAGCAGATCTGAAGCGCCAGGTGCCAGAGTGGGGGTTCACCAGTTCGCCGGTGGTCGCCGGCGACGTCGTCATCGTTGCGGCGTCCGGAACACTGACTGGCTACGACGCGGCATCGGGAGATCCGCGCTGGGTCGGACCGCGCAAGCTCGGGAGCTACAGCTCGGCGCATCGCATGACGATCGACGGCGTGCCGCAGATCCTGCTGCTAACGGCGTCTGGCGCAACCAGCGTGTCACCACAAACTGGCGCAGTTCTGTGGGAGCACGAGTGGCCGATCGGCGGGACCACCATTACGCAGCCGGCGATCACCGCCGACGGCGACGTGGTGATCAACGCCATGGGGGCCACCGGTGGCATCGCCACGCGCCGCCTGCATGTCACGCGCGACGCGGCCAGCTGGCACGTCGAGGAGCGCTGGACGTCGAACGGCCTCAAGCCGTACTTCAACGACTTCGTCATTCACAAGGGCCACGCCTACGGCTTCGACGGCAGCATCCTCGCCAGCATCGATGTCGGAGACGGAGCGCGCAAATGGAAGGGCGGCCGCTTCGGCAACGGTCAACTGGTTCTGCTCGAGGAGCAGGACCTGCTCCTGGTGCTGTCGGAAGAAGGCGAGCTCGCGCTCGTGTCGGCGACGCCCGACAGGTTCACCGAGATCGCGCGCGTGTCCGTGCTCAACAGCAAGACATGGAATCACCCGGCGATCGTGGGTGACACGCTGCTCGTGCGTAACGGTGAAGAGATGGCGGCCTTCCGGCTGCCCCGTGCGAGCCAGTAAGGATCTGAGGAACAATTGCAGCGGTTGGCTGTCTAACCCAACGTGCACGTTCTGAACGGCGTAGCCACGATAGCTGCAATCCTTGCCAGCACACAGGCCGCCTCTGCTCAGGCATCCCTGACACCAGACGAGCTGAAGGGCGCACTGGCGCTCGGTCAGCAGTGCCTCGCGCCGATCGCGCGCGTGACCAATCACGACGGAGACTTCGAGATCTTCATCGAATCACCGCAGGGGCGCGCTGCCCTCGTGACGGCAACCGCGATCATGATGCAGCAGCCACTCGATTCGGCTCACGTCCGCCGCGCGATGGAGCCCGGCTATCGCGTCTGGCTGCAGCGCAAGCGTAACGATTGGCGTCCGCTCTCGGTGACGAGCCTGTCGATCCGAAGCCGAGGACGCGAGGTGAAGCCCTCCTCCATGCGCTCCGGGCGATTCGTCATTGGCAGCGTACCTTCACACGGCATCGTGCCGGAACTCCGCACGCGATTTCCCGAGTACGTCTTCGCTGACTTGCCGGTTACGGACTTCGAGGTCGTCGTGGTCACCCCCTCGGAAAAGCAGGGCTATCGCGTTACAGCAAGTGACCGGCAGGCCGTGATGCGCGTCTGCAATTAAGCGGCAACAGCCGGCCGTGTTGACTTGGCTCTGGCGCGGCGCTACCGTGCGCCATGCCAGCCTCCTCCGCAACCACTACTAACATCAGCCGTCGCGAGCTGCTTGCCGGCGCAGGTGCCGGCGCCACTGCCCTGCTGCTCGATCCGCGCGGCGTGGCGGCGCAAACGCCAGCCGGCCGGACCGTTGTGTTCGCCAACACGACGGTCGTCAACGTCGACGTCGTGCAGCACGACGTGGCGCTTGCCGTCGAGGCCGACAAGATCGTGGCCATCGGACCAACCGATCAGGTCCTCAAGACCTATCCGCGGGCCGAGGTCTACAACGGCCGCGGCAAGGCGCTGCTTCCCGCACTAATCAATTGCCACGCTCATCTCGGCGCTACCATCGCGCGCGGCTTCAACGAGGACTTCGGGTTTCCCAACAGTGTGCGGCTGGCCGTGCAGCCGAACAGCCTCCTGTCACGGGAGGAGTCGACGTTGATGGTGAGCATTGGCGCACTCGAATGCCTGCGGTCGGGGACGACGACCGTGGTCGAGAACGTCGCGAACATCAGCAACTCGGCGGCCGCCATCGCGCAGACCGGCATCCGTTGCGTGTTTGCCGAGTCGGTACGCGATCGAGAGACCGGCTCGGGACCGATGTCGCCGGAGCTTCTCGCCAAGAGCGAAACGCCGCGCTTCTCCGCAAAGCTGCGCGATGCCGGAATGCAGCGCATCAACGATTTGTTCTCCGCATGGCACGGCAAGAACCAGGGCCGTGTCAGCGTGTTTCCGGCCGCGGCGCTCGCCGAAGACGCGTCGCCCGAGCTGCTGCACGCGGTACGCGCCTTCGCAGAAACACACGATCTCGGCTACACGATTCACCTGCACCAGAGCCGGGCCGAAACCGACTTCATGGTGAAACACCACGGCCTGCGGCCGGCGGCGTACCTCGCGAAGCACGACTTCCTCGGTCCGCGGTTGTTCGCCGCGCACTGCCGCTACGTCGACGCGGGCGAGATCGCGCTTCTCGGCAAGTCGGCCACGATCGTCTCGCACCAGGCCGCGATGGCCGCCAACCGCGGCGTCATCCCGCCGATTCCCGCGCTGCGCGAGGCCGGCTGTCCGATTGCCAACGGCACCGACAACAACACCAACGACATGCTGGAGGTGATGCGCGTCGCCCTGCTCACCGAACGCATCCGCCGCGACGATGCGTTTCCCGGCGTGCGGCCGCAGCCCGAGGACATCCTCGAAGATACGACGCGCGGCGGCGCGCGCGCGATCAGGCAGCCGCTGGTCGGCGCGCTCGAGGTCGGGAAGAAAGCGGATCTGATCGTCCTCGATACGCTGCGCACGCGCCTGGTGCCGGCCGTGCGCATCCTGTCGGCGTGGATGCACAACGGCCAGCCGTCCGACATCGAGTCGGTGATGGTCGACGGTCAGTTCGTCATGCGCGACCGCAAGATCGTGACGGTGGACGAAACCGCGATGATTGCCGAGGCCGACAAGGTGGGACGCCGGGTCTGGACCGAGATCCAGTCGAAGAGCCCGATCGTCGTGCCCGGACGACCCAAGCGCTGACAATCGTCACGCAACGCGGTGCCAGCGTCACGGCATCGCCGACGCTGATCGTGCCCGGCTGCACGACATCCGCATTGAGCGCCAGGCGGCCGCCAAACCGGCGGCCGATGTCTTTGAGCACCCCGGGATCACGATCGAGCGTCTCGGGATCGACCGTCGTCATTGGGCAGCGCGCGCGGCGCGAGTCGATCCGCACGATGACGCCGCCGATGTACAGCTCGGCGCCGGGCCAGGTCACTTCATCCATCTCCGGCACGCCGCCGATCAGGAAGTTCGACCGCAGGCGGCGCACGTCGCGGCCGAACGCGGCCACCGCGCCATCGGTCGCGATGAGCAGCGGCAGCACGTCGAAGCCGTCCTGCCCGTCCACCGCTTCGAGCCAGGCGTCATCTCCTGCGGCAGCCTTCACGAGGCGCAACGCCTCGGCGCTGTCCCACGGATGACCGTTGACGAGCGGACCGCTTCCGGTGTCGAGCGTTCCGCGGAGGCCGAGCAGCCGAAACTGTCGTCTCGAGGTGCGCACGCCTTCCGGACCGCACACGACGACGCGCCGATCGCCGTCGACCCCGTCTCGTGTCAAGCGCGCGCTCGTCAGAGATTCGCCGGCGAGGGATTTAACCGGGTATCGCCACAGCCCGGCGACGTAAAGGCTCATGCCGGTGTGATGCCGGACAGCTCTCCCGTGTGACAAGCCGAACTGATCGCGTTGTCACACACGCTCCGCGCAGGCATCTTAAGGACGGAGTGCAACGTTCCAGTGAAAGGAATGACGATGCCTGACGAGAAGAAGACCAAGCACATTGCCTGCGGCGACATCGTGGCGGGCTGTCAGTTCACCGCCAGCGCAGCGACCGAGGAAGAGCTGCTGAAGCAGGTGGCCGCACATGCCGCGCACGATCACGGCGTCACAGATGTGACGCCCGAGCTGGCCGCCAGGGTGAAGGCGGCCATCAGGACCCGGTAGACTCGATGCGCATGGACGTCCCGACAGCGGAGCAGACTGACGAGGCGCTCGCCGTGCGCGCCGCTGCCGGCGACGACCAGGCGTTCGAAGTGCTCTTGGGTCGCTATCAGGGCCGCGTCTATCGTCTCGCCTGCCGTCTGACCAGCGAGACCGATGCGCCGGACGTGCTGCAGGAGACGTTTCTTCAGGTCTATCGTCACCTTGCCACCTTTCGCGGCGACGCGCAGTTCGGGACGTGGCTGTATCGAATCGCGACCAATGCCGCGCTGATGCTCCGGCGCGCCCGGGCGAGGCGGCCGTCCGAGCCGCTCGACGCCTTCCTGCCGCAATTCGACGATCACGGCGTGCTCACCGCGACGCCGGCCGAACTCCAGGTGGCTGCATGCGCCGAGGAGTTGCTGGATCGACAACAGCTCGCCGAGAAGGCCCGCGACGTGATCGCGCGACTGCCCGACCTCTACCGTGATGCGTTCGTGCTGCGCGACCTCGAGGAGTTGCCGACGGCCGACGTCGCACAAATCCTCGGCGTCGATCCGGCCGCCGTGCGCCAGCGCGTCCATCGCGCACGGCTGATGCTGCGCGGCTACCTGAACGAGCTGGTGGGAGTGAAGCGATGAAGCCGATCGCCTGTGCGTCCGGTGTCGAGCTGTTGATGGATTATCTGGAAGGCGTGCTGCCGGCGGACGTGCGCGCCGCCATCGACGAGCACGTCGCCAGCTGCCCGCGCTGCGTCGCATTCATTGCGTCGTATCGCGAGACGCCGCGTATCCTCCGCGACGCGACCGCGATGGCGATGCCAGCCGATTTGCAGGAGTCACTGCTCGCCGCCCTGCGTGCCCGACGCGATAACCCGCCTGCAGAATGAGCCGGCCGGCTCGTCCTACCCCGCCGGGGTGTCCATGTCACGCAAGATGGCCTGGAAGCGTGGATCGTCACGCAGTGCGCGGTACTCGTGATAGTGGCGCGCCCACAGCATAACGTCGGCTCGCGATCCTCCCACGCGCGCCGCGCCAGCGAAACGGCTTCCTCCAGTCGGCCGCCCGATGCGGCCGCT
The DNA here is from genome assembly GCA_046726415.1 of Candidatus Methylomirabilota bacterium. Taxonomy (GTDB): domain Bacteria; phylum Methylomirabilota; class Methylomirabilia; order Rokubacteriales; family CSP1-6; genus CAVWFS01. Next base: position 23,747 of record JBKPAK010000326.1, on the reverse strand, counting down.
GAAGCGAGCATCGCCAGCGGCACGTAGCGCCTCGCCGCCCGCACCGCGAGGTCTTCATACACGCCTGCCGCGTCCGCCGTTCGGCCGGCTTGCGCGTACGCGAACGCCAGCCCGCTGAGCGCGACGGGGCTTTCGCTCAAGACGGCCGCCGACTGGCACATCGTCACCGCGTCGTCCGCCTTTCCCGCGAGGGCCAGTGTCGCCCCCAGCACCCAGCGCGCGGCAACCGAGTCGGGGTCGCGCTCGACGGCCAGCCGGCCGGTGGCGATCGCTTCGTCCAGCGGCCCGGTCGCCTGGAGACAGCCGGACAGCATCAGCGCGGGATAGGCCGACAACGGATCGTCCTCGAGCGCACGGCGGGCGTGCGCCACGCCCTCCGCGAAGCGGCCGCGGGTCCATTGCAGGTAGAACAGCGCATACCAGCAGCGGCCCTGCACGTAGCGCGGATTGAGATCGATCGCCCGCTCGAACTCGCGCCCGGCTCGCTCGCGATCCTGATCGAAGAGCAGCACGGCAAACGCCAGCGACGCATGGCCCGGCGACGACGACGGTTCGAGCTCGATGGCCCGCGTCGCGGCGGAAATGGCCGTGGCCTTCGAGTCGGCGCCGCGAGCCAGGCCGTAGTACACGAGCATGCAGTGGGCTTCGGCGATGCCGGCCCACGCCAGCGCGTAGTCGGGATCGAGCGCGACCGCTTCACGGAAGAGCTCGATTGACTTGGCGATGTTGCCGCCGCGGCGCGAGAGGAGCGCACGCGAGGATAGTCGACATTAAGGCCGTCTGGCGGCGGTCGCCCGGTCCCTGGCCTCGATCACCGTGACGTAATCTGCCAGACTCGGACGCTGGTCGCCCCACGAGCGCCCGCTGCCACAGCTCCACCGGGAGCGATCGAATAAGATTCTGGGCATGAAACAGCATGACGATTTCTCGGACTACTACCAGGACCTGCTAGAGGGGCGATATGACTGTCCGGATCGGATTGTGCTCAACGGCTACTTTCGGCTCGGCCAGCAGAGGGGCGCCTTTCGGCACTGGTGGCGCTGCCTGACTGGCGGCGACGATACCCTCGACCAAGAGCACGTGCTACGAATGGCCGGCCGATTCAGTCGGCGGGTGCATGCCTACGCCAGACGCCATCACATCCGGCTCATTCACTGTGAAGCCGGCGTGTGCAAACACGACCTGAACGGGGCTCTTCTTGATCTTGGTCGCCAAAGCGCCGGCGCTCGTCTGGGAAGTGATCAAGACCCCGCGCGGGGCGCCCTACCTGCGGCGCAAGACGCCCTGGCCGTACGTCAACCACTACCATTTTCACCTCATCGACCGAGACTGGGGCCACCTCACCATCAAGATGAGTGGGCATCCGCCCTTTGGCGTGCAGGTGATGCTCAACGGGCACGAATGGGTCGAACGGCGCGCCCAGACGCGGACGCTCCCCGCGGTGAAGGAGGGGAACTGCTTTGTGGGCGGTTCGGCTTTTTCGGCCTTGGATCGGCTGGCGGACGCCCTGGGCGATGAGCGCGCGATCGGGCGAGTGACCGGGGTCTGTGACCGCTGGGTGTACTCGGCCTGCTTGTGCTTCGCGCTGGACCGCGAGGAGCAACGGCGCTCGGGCTTCCGCTACGAGTATTCGTGCTTCCAGGTCGAATACAGCCGGAACCTGGTGTTTGCCCGCGGTACGAAGCTCGAAGAGGTCGACCAGGGGTTCATCGACCCGGACGCGCCGGGTCTTGGACGTCCCGACCCTGAAGACCATCTTCGGTCGGAAACACCGCCCCCATCTGCTCCGCCAAGCGCGAGCGGCGGCCCCGCGGATCGAGCGGGTGCTGGACGGGTCGGGGTATGACGTGACGGTGTTCAAGCTCCACTTCGGCCGCCTGACCTTGAAGGTCTACGACAAAGGCGCGCGGGTGCTGCGGATCGAGGTCATCGCCCATAGTGTCAAGGACCTCCGGTGCGGCAAGCGGCTTGAGAAATTCCCGATCGTGCTGGCCCGGCTCGAGCGAATAGTGATCGACTTTCTCAATGTGGTCCACGCCGCGCACCTCGGGTCCCTCGACCCCGCCGCGCTCGACGCCTTGCCGCAGCCCACACAGGGCGGGGCCCAGCGGCTGGCAGGCATCGACATCCAGAAGCCGCGGATGCGGGCAGTGGTCGAGGCGATGCTGAGCTTGGCGCCCAAGCCCGACGGCTTTACCGCGGGTGAGCTGGCGGTGAAAGCCAGGGCGCGCCTCCGACAGCCGATCTACACGCCCCGCCACGCCGCGTACGACCTGCGCAAGCTTCACGGCAAGGCGTTGGTCGAGCGCATCGGAACGACCCGCCGCTATCAACCCGCGACACCAGCGATCCGTACGGTGGTGGCGTTGTTGATCCTGCGGGAGAAGGTCATCAAGCCTGTCCTCGCCGGCGCGGGCACGCCCAAACCAGGCCGGCCGCCGAAGCGAGTCCACCCGCTCGACGTGCACTACGAGCATCTCCAGCGCGAGATGCGCCACACCTTCGAGACGCTCGGCTTAGCCGCTTGAGAACCCAACATGTTTGTTCTCGGGACGCGGTAAGCGGCTATGCGCGCCAGAACTCGGGCTTGTCGGAACCCTGCCCCCTTTCCTCTCTCTCCTCTCTCCCCCAGAGACAGCGCGGACAAGAGTCCTCCCTTCGCGCCCCCATCTCCGTATCCGTCCTGATGCAGACCCGCCGACATGTATGTCAACCGGAACAGTTGCCACAACCTGGACGACCTCGGCCGCCCAGCGCCTCGCGTACCGCCGTGACACCGGCGACGATCTGGCCGGGCTTCGGCGTCAGGCACGCGCCCGGCTCGTAGAGCGTGATCAAGGCCTCGATGTCGCCGGCGTTGATCGCGCTGGCGAACAGGATGTCGAGTTCCTCTGGCGTGCGGGCTGGCATGGGGCACCTTCTACTGGCCATGGGCCACGAGACACCTTCACCGGGTCGGCGGCAAACCTCAGCTGGTCGGCCAGTGGCCGATCCGTCACCTGATGTCTCGCCGTCCCTCGGCTACGAGTTTCGGGCCTTGCTCAGCGCGGCGTGCACGGCGGCGCGAAGGTGGAGTAGGTCAGCGACTGGATCTCCCCGGTGTCCGCGAAGGTGATGGAGCCGAGCCCCTGGCCGGTGGTGAGATTGACGATCCCCTCCAGCAGCCCGGGGAGAAGACCTGACGCCAGGCTGAAGATGAAGTCGTTGCCCCGGATATAGCCGGAGCCGGTGTAGGCGTCTTCGAAGGTGATGCTCTGTCCCGTGAGGATGGCCTGGCCGCCGGCCGTGGGGAGGGCGAAGAACTGTGCGACCTCCTCGAGCTCAGTGATGAAGAGACAATGCGGTCCACTCACCTGGGCCGCCACGGGGGCGGTCATCACGCCGACTCCACAGAACGCCAGCAGGCTCACCGCGATCAGCGTCTTCATATCGGTCTCTCCTTGTCATCCCAGCGATGGGCCGGGGCATACGGCCGATCCCTCATGGCCGCTCGAGGGGTCTGGTGAACTCCCGCAGCAGCCATCCCGTGGTGGGAGCCCCCCGAGAGGCATCTAACGCCTGGACCTCGATCCACTGCCCCCTCGCGCTGAGCTCCACGACGACCTCGTTCGGATAGATCGCTCGAACTGGGCGCGACTGATTGTGGGGTCGGTCCCTCAGGGTCGTCTCTCTGACGATGACGACGGGGGCCTGCCGGCGGCGGACTCCCCGGACCGCGCGTTCGGCGGGCGGATTGGGTCCGAACTGGCGAAGCCTGGTGTTGCCCGTGTCGGCGACGATGAACAAGGCCCCGCGGGTGACGGTCACGGCCTGGGGGCCGTTGAACTGGGTCTGATTGGCGAAGCGGCGGTCGCCGTTGAAGCCGCTCTGGGGCGTGCCGTTCGCGACGAGGCCGCCAAGGTTGATGACATGGCCGGAGGCGGGCACATAGGCCCGGACGAGAGCATTGCTGGTGTCGGCGAAGACGACGTCGCCGTTGAGGGCAATAGACAGGCCGGTCGGCTGGTTCACCTGGACGGAGGTGCCGGGGAGCAGGAGACCCGTGTTGGGGTCGGTGGTGCCGTTGTAGCCGCTCGTCCCGGTGCCGACGACGGGGGTCACCTGGCCCGTGGCGATATCGATCATGACGACGTAGTCCGGGGCATTGGAGGTGGCGTAGAGGTTGTTGGCGGTGTCGCCGACGACTCCCCAGAGAAGGCCGAGGCCGCCGGCGCCGCGCGAGCAGCACGCGGTGGCGATGGTGCCGTCGGGGAGCACGTGACGGATGCCGCGGCGACCGTCCGCGATCCAGAGGCGTCCGCTGGGATCGACCCACACGCCGTAAGGCCCGCTGAGCGCGGCGGCGGTGGCCGGCCCGCCGTCCCCGCAGTCGCCGGACCCCAATCTCACACGGCGCCGAGCACCGGGTGAATCCGAAGCGCGCAGGTCCGGCAGCCGCAAACGAGACGGCTGCGGAGACGGCGAGGAACGGTCGCGCGCAGGAGCCGCGACGGTAACGCTGCAACTGGCGCCGGTCCCGGCAACGGTGGTGATACGGCCAGTCGGGTCGATGCGACGGACGCGATGAAGGACGGAGTCCGCGACGTAGAGCGAACCGTCGAGGTCGACGGCCAGTCCGGTGGGCTTGCCGAGCAGCGCCTGGGTGGCCGGCCCGCCGTCGCCGCAGGCCTGGGTCGGGGCTGCACAGTGCTGGCCCGGGCTCCCGGCGACGATCTGGGTGGAGACGTCGCCCACGAGGCGGATTGTCCCGTCGTCGAGCGCGACGTAGTAGCCGGGCGCGGTCAGGGTGGTGACCCAGGTGGGTGGGGTGGCCGCCGCGACAGCCAGGGGCGAGCCTACGGAGGTGGCGTCGAAGAGCGTCTCGGTCGGGGTGGGGCAGGCTCCCAGACCCGCGGCGGAGCAGGGGGCGGGTATCAGTGGCGCTTCGCCTGGCCCTGGCAGGAGATGGTTGTCACATCCGGCGGGGTCGATCGCCCCCACCTTGCCGTCCGGGCAGGCGGTCACGTCATTGAGCGACACGCCGGTCAGGTCCGTCGCGGCAAAGGGGACAGGGCCGAAGGACTCCCCAACGCCGAGCGTGAGTGGCCAGGCCCACCAAGGCTGCGAGCCCGGGACTTTGGTGCATGAGGAATTCGACAGGTCGCCGCAGTAGAGCCAGGCACCGAGCAGGTTGACGCCCGGGAGGGTGGCGGAGGAGAACACGGCCCCGAGCAGGTAGGTATCGGAGAAGCTGGCCCCGTCGAGCGTCGATCCGGTGAAGTTGCAGCCGATGCACTGCGCGCTGTCGAACTTGGCGCCGGTGAGGTCGGCGCCGCTGAGGTCGAAGCCGCCCTGGTTGGCGTCGCCGGCGAGCACGGCATCGACGAAGTCGATCCCTTGCAGATTTCTGGCGCTGTCGAAGGCTCGGCCGTCGCCGTAGATGTGGGCGCCGTGGAAGACGGCGTTGGGGGCCTTCACCGAGTTGAAGTCGGTGCCCACGGCGAGGGCTTGGTTGAAGGCGGCGCCCGAGAGGTCCGCGCTCTGGAAGCTGGCGCCGCTGACATCTGCGCCGACGAAGGAGGCGCCCACGAGGCTGGTTGCCGAGCCGGCGAAGCTGGCGCCCGGCACGTTACCCTGCGCGGCCAGGCGAGCGTTCAAAAAGGACGCGTCCAGCGCAACGGCATTGCGGAAGGTGGCGCCGGAGAGGTCGGCCAGCTCGAAGCTCGCCTGCCGGAGTGACGCACCATCGAAGTTCGTGCGTGTGAAGTCGGCGGGGAACCCGATGAACCTCACCTGATCCAGGTTGATGCCGTGCAGATCCGCACCGGCAAGGCCGGCGCGGTTACCCGCGTCGGCCACGAACCGTGCGTTGGCGACGTTGACGGGGACCTGGTAGGTGCGCGCCAGCAACGTGAGCACATCGAGCGGTGCGGTACTGCCGGGAAGCAGCGGGCTGGTCTCGCAGCCGGGGTCCGGCTTGAGCGGAGCCAGGCCGGCGTTGCGGAGGTCGGTGTTCTCGAACTTCGTGCACTGTCCGTCGAATGGGCCAATCCGGACGCTGGAGAAGCTGGGGGGCACGGCGTGCTGCAGCCCGACCAGTTGCGCGCCCGAAAGGTCGGCCCGGTCGAACACGGTGCGATCGATCACCGTCTCGTTCAAGGTCGCGCCGCTGAGAACCGCGCCGGTGAGGTCGGCGCCGGTGAGGTCGGTGCCACTCAAGACCGCGCCCGTCAGGTCGGCGCTGCTCAAGTTCCAGCTGGTGAAGGCCCCGGTCAAGGTGGCGCCTACCAGGCTGGCGCCGCTGACGTCCTTCTGATAGGCAACGTTCGGGTTCGCCGGCGCGGCTGTGAAGCTGATGTCCTCCGGCAGCACGCAGGCACGACAGCCGTTGTAAGTGTCGAGGAGCGTTTTCGCGTCCACGACCTCGACCTGCGTCGGTGTCCAGCCCGAGCGGCCCGGGAAGAATATCGGAGGGGGATCACCGGCCCCGACGTTCGCGGCTCCCCACGCGGACACGAGGCCGGTGTCGTCCTTGAGCAAGAGGGCCGCGCCGGGCGCGACGGCGATCGAGGTCGGGTGGGTCACGACCTCGGCCGCGCCTTGCGCGCTCCCAGTGCACCCTCCCGCCTCGCTCCAGGTCGAGCCAGACGGCACCACCACCACGTTGATGTTCGAGCTCCCGGGGTCCAGCGGTCGGGCAAAGACCGCGTCGCCCCACATGGGGAGTGGTGGCGGATCCTGGCGCAGGCAGAGCGGCCCCGTCAGCACGCTGACCGCAACCGAGCCCGGGGCGCATCGGCTCGACGGCGGCCCGCAGCCGTCGCCGAGGCTGGTATCGGCGGCGATGAAGCTCTGATTGGCGTCGCTGCCGTCGAGGTTCGCCCGCCCCACCGTTCCGCCGCTTCCGGCTAACGCGACGAACGGGTTGGCCCAGTAAATATGCTCGTAGTCAATCGCGACATTGAACGCGCCGATCGCGCCAGTGATGAAGTTCGGGTTGACATTGCTGCCGTCGAGGTTGGCCCGCCCGATCGTGGTGGAAAAGAGGCCGGTCCAGTAGATGTGCTGGCCGTCGACCGCCAGCGCAGAAACTCCTTGCCCGTTCGGGTTGATGAAGCTCTGGTTGACGCCACTGCCGTCGAGGTTCGCCCGCCCAATCGTGCTATTGCCTGAGTTGGCCCAGTAGATGTGCTTGCCGTAGACCGCCAGCCCTGAGGGGATGTTCGCGCTGGTGATGAAGTTGTCACTCACGTCGCTGCCGTCGAGGTTGGCCCGCCCGATCGTGCCGGCCATAGGGCGCGCCCAGAAGATGTGCTGACCGTCGACCGCCACCGCATAGGCCCCCAGGTCGTTGGGGTGGGGCGGGAGGGTGATGAAACTCTGGTTGACGCCGCTGCCGTCGAGGCCCGCGCGCCCAATCGCGGCGCCGAAGTTGGTCCAGTCGAAGTTGGCCCAGTAGATGTGCTGGCGATCGAGCACCAGGCTTCCTACGGCAGTTGGGTCGGTGCCAACTCTGATGAAGCTCTGGTTGACGTTGGCGGGGTTTCCGTCGGTCGTGCTGCGTCCGATCGTTCCGGACTGGGTGTTGCTCCAGTACACGAATGCGGATCCGGATGACTGGGCGAGCGTGGGCGGCACTGCGACGAGGCTGGCGACCAGCATCGCAGCCAGGAGAGGCACTGGCACCAGGCGTCGCGCCACGCTCGTCACGGACTGCCGCCCTGGGCCCGCCCTCACCGCCGCCGCCGTGCGCGTTTCGGCGTGATGGGATCGAAGCGGCTCAGGGAGGGCTCCGCCACGCCGAGCGCGGGGTCGATGTGAGGTGTCGTCGTGCCGAGGTTGGTCAGCGGATCGAAATTCGCGCCGTAGATGCTGCGCCAGTAGTCCACGGCCAGGTGTGGCACGTTGACGCCGGGGCTGTTGGTCTCGAACGCCACCCCGGCCGGCGTGTAGACGTCGACCCGGTAGTGCTCGGGCAGAGAGCCATCGCCGGTGTAGTAGAGGAGGTAGATCTGGCTGGCGCCGTCCACGGCCAGGTCGAGGTAAGTGCCCGGCGACGCGAGGGGCGTGGTGAACTGCAAGGTGGGGCCGGATCCGAAGTAGCGGACGGGGTTGCCATTGAGATCGAAGGCGGCGAGCTGGGATGCGCCCGCCTCCAGGATCAGCACCACGCCGGGGTTGGTGACGGCCACGGCGATGGGTGAGCGCAGCAGGCCGATCTGGCTGCCGGGACCAGCACTGTAGGCGGCCAGGTGAGGCCGCGGAGTCGTGACGGGCTTGAGCACGCCCAGGCGGCTCGTCGCGGTGTGCAGCGCGACCACTCGCCCCGAGGAATGCAGCGCGGCCGCTGACACGGGCAAGATGAAGGTGCCGTAGGAGACGGTGGGGTCCCAGTCGATGGCTCCGGTCACCGGGTCCAGGGTGACCCGACGCACGTTGTAAGCGTCGGTGGTCTCGTCCGGCTCGAGCAGGACGTGATTGCCCTCGTCGGTGCGCTCGACGAAGGCGTCGAAGAGCAGGAAAGGACGGCGGGCGTAGCCCTCTTTGGGGGCGACGCGCAGCGGGATGGTGGTGCCGTTCTCGGCCACAGGAACGCCTCGCAGGTAGTAGCGATCGCCCTGCTTCCAGACGACTCCGACGACGCCGGCCTGGGTGGCCACGGCCGCGCTGGTCACTTCCTGGATCCCACTGCTGGCTCTCGTGCCGATGGAGGTCACCTGATTGGACCAGGTGTATCCACCGGCGGCGGGACTGAAGGTGGTGGTGTCGGCGCGCTGGAAGACCGTCGAGGGGCCGATCGCGGCGGGCAGCTCGGTGATCGCGAAGGACACCTGCGACGGCGGCTGGGCGGGGTCATCGTTCGGCAACTGCGGGGAGACGCCGGTCGCCACCTGGTTGCCGGCCCCGTCCAGCATGGCGACGCTCCACTGGATCACCTTGCCGCCGAACGGCGCCGTCACGCTCAGCGACAGCGGGTCGGAGCGAATGCGCCCTCCCTCGTTGATGGTGCCGGTGATGGGGGCGAGAGTGAGAGCCCCGTCCACGAGGGCCTCCAGGCGCCACGACTGGGCGGTCACCGGGAATGTGGCGGCTTTGTGGACCACGTCGCGCGAAATGGTGACCGAGGCCTGGTAGGTGAGGGTCACCTCGTTCTCGATCACCCACGGCGAGGCGATCGTCTCGCCGATCGCCTCGCCCAAGGTGAGCAGATCGCCGACGGCCGCGATGACCGCCACCACCTCCCCGATAATGGGGATCGCGTTGACCACCTTGATGGCGGCCGCTGTTCCGAGAAGGCTCCTGGCTACCTGGACGTACAGCAGGAAGGCTTTCGGATTGAAGAGCACCTTGGGGATGAAGCTGCCCAGGGGGGCCAGGATGCTCCAGAGGTTGTCGAGGTCTTGCCCACTGTTCTCGATATCGACGTAGGTCGCGCTCCCGGCCGCGACGGCGGCGGTCACGGCCTCGAGAGCGGTGAGCTGGGTCACTATCTGGCTGAATGCTGCGACTTCGTCTTTGAGCTCTTGCGGGCGCGCCCGCAAGGTTCTCGATGAGGGACCTTATGTCGTCCCAGACCGAGAACATGGCGACGTCCAGGACCAGGGCGAAGGCGGTGATGCCGATGGTCAAGATGCCGGTGAGCAGCGCGGGAACCAGGACCTCGTCGGTGGGGGCGATCTTGTTGGGGTAGGCGTCAGACGGGAAGTACTGGCGCCAGCCCCCACCCACGAGGTCCGAGCCCAGCCCGCAGTAGAGCAGCCGGGCCGTGTGGGCGCCCTCCGGGAAGTCGAGCGTGACGTCGACCGTGTTGGTGTTAAAGAGCGGCACGCCCAGGAGGGTGAACACCTGGGGGCAGATGGCGAGCGACTTGGAGTACTTGGTGTCGGGAAAGGCGAAGTTGTTGTTGATGGACAGGTTCTGGTCGCCCGCCCCCAGGTACTGGACGTAGAGCCAGATCCAGCGGACGAAGGTGTTGTAGATCCGCAGCGGTAGCTGGCTGTTGGCGAAAGTACCGTTGACGACCGTCGTGGTCCCGTACAGGGCTCCCGTGTTCTTGACAGTGACACTGAGCCCCGAACCGACGCTCACCGAGGGTGAGTAGGGCTGCGACTGCGGGGCGACACCCTGGGGCTGCACCCAGGTCTGGCCGGCAGCGGGCGGGCTCTGGTCCAGTGGCCTGTCGATCACAGCACCGAGGCTGGGTTCGTCGCGCACACCCAGCACGCCGGCGGTGAGCGCGGATTTGGTGGCGGCGACAAAGCCTGAGTCGTCGCGGTTGAGCTGGATGGAGGAGAACGTCGTGGTGACGTCGCCGACCTGGATCTGGCTGGGCGTGCCGTCCGCATCGGTGACCGGGACCGACGTGGCGAAGTCTCGGCCCTGCTGCTGCATGTTGCCGATGTACGATCCGAGATTCTGCACTTCAGGGGTCTGACCCAGCAACGCCTTGGTCGTCGCCGAAGCCGTGGGGTCGATGGTGGCCACGTTCGGGTGGAGCATCGTCAGGACGGTGGCCGTCTGGTGGGGATCTCCGATTGACTCCAGCTGCACCACGTACTCCGGCGAGCTGATCTGGGAGGGCACGAGACCCAGCGCCTTCAGGCGCGCGGGCGAGCCGTGAACACTTTCGAGTGAGCCGGTGAGGCGATGCGCCGCCTGGGCCAGGGCCCGCGTGGCCTTGGGCAGGACGCGCCACAACTGCGACACCAGGACCGTGGCCTGTCCCCTCCGCCCGTACACCGAGAACACGATCCCGCGGTCCACCGGCAACGGGACAGCCGGGACGTAGTGGGTGAGGGCGGACAGATCCATGACGCTCCACAGGCCGCCTTCGGTCTTGAGCGCCGCGCGCGACGCTGCGGTATGTGGGACCAGTAGAAACCGGTCGCCGTTGGCGACCAGCACCAGCTCGGTGATGCCCGTGGCCGTTCCGAGGGCAAAGTGAAGCGGAGACCGGGAGGACCTGCGTACCCGCGTCGCCGCATCAGCGACTGGACTGCTCGGGAGCTGCAGCGCCATGGCCGCGGCCGATCCCAGCCCGGCCTTGAGCATCCAGCGGCGGCTCACTGGCGTGGCCCGGAGCTTCTGCATCAGCGACAGCGTGTCGGTGTCCAGGCGCGCGCGCTCGTTGCTCATCATGGCTTCTCCTCTCCGGGACCGCTGGGCAGAGCTATCGCTGGGGGATTGGTGGGAGATCCCGGCGACCGCCGGAAAGCGGGTCGGCTACCGCTTCGCGTCGGCGGGCCCGTCCTGTTCGAAGTGAGCGGCAACGGTCGGACTCGACCAGGGGCGTGAAGCCAAAGTCGAGGCTGAATCCAGACCAGTGTTGAACAGCGAGCGGCGGCTCACCGGCGGGGCCCCGAACTTATGCAGCAACAATCAGCTACTTTGCAGTCCAGGTGCGAGAACCTGCGCTCGTTGTCATTTTCTATGGTGCAGGATCATACAGGACCGAGCGGTCATGAGAAAAGTGCGCCCGGTATCCCGCTGTCTCCTTACAACATGTCCCGGTTGTCACCGAAAGGGACACCGAGGCCAGGACCGCAGTCAGGATCCAGGCCCGGGAGCCGGTCACGACGGGTCGAAGCGGCTGAGCGAGGGCTCGGCCACGCCGATGGCGGGATCGATGCGGGGCTGGCCTGTACTGCTGTCCAGCAGCGCCGTGTAGTTCGCCGCATAGATGCTCCGCCAGTAGTCGACGGCGAGGTGGGGGATGTTGGTGCCGGGGCTGTTGGTGGCGATGGGGGTGCCGGTGGGGCTGTAGACGTCGATGTGGTAGTCGGCGGGGTCGGCGCCGTCGCCGTGGTGGGAGAGCAGGTAGATCTGGTTGGCGCCGTCGACGGCGAGGTCGAGCCAGGTGACGTCGGCGGGCAGGGGGAGGGTGAAGTTGGCGGGGGTGGTGGTGCCGAAGGAGCGGGCCGGGTGGCCGTTGAGGTCGAAGGCGGCGAGTTGGGAGGCGCCGGCTTCTAACACGATGACGGTGCCGGGGTTGGTGACGGCGACGGCGGTGGGGGAGGAGAGCAGCCCGATCTGGGTGCCGGGCCCGGCCGAGTAGGTGGCCAGTGGGGGCTGCGGGGTGGCGGCCGGCAAGACGTGGGCGAGACGGCCACTGGTCGTGTGCACGGTGATGACGCGTCCCGAGGAGTGCAAGGCGGCGGCGTCGACGGGCAGCACGAAGGCGCCCAATGATTGGGTCGAGTCCCAGCTGAGGGCGCCGGTGGCGGGGTCGATGGTGAGGCTGCGGACGTGGTAGCCGTCTTCGGTGTCGTCGGGTTCCAACAGCACGTGGTTGGCGGCGTCGGCGGCTTCGACGAAGGCGTCGAACAGCAAGAAGGGGCGGCGGGCGTAGCCGTTGCGGGTGGCGGTGCCGAGGGTGATGGTGGAGCCCGCTTCGGCGACGGGGACGCCGCGCACCCAGAACCGGTCGTTCTGCTTCCACACGATGCCGGCCACCCCCAAGCGCGTGGAGACGGTCACCCCGGTCACCTCTTGGATCCCGCTGTTGGTGGCGGTGCCGGTGTCGACGACGTCACGGGACCACGTGTAGCCGGGCAGGGCCGGGTTGAACACGGTGGTGTCGGTCCGCCGGAACACCGTCGAGGCAGTGATCGCCGCTGGCAGTTCGGTGATCGCGAAGTTGACCGTGGTCGGCGGGTTGGCCGGATCGTCGTTGCGCAACTGGGCCGACATCCCCGTCCCCACCTGATGACCGCCGGCGTCCAACACGACGATCGACCAGGTGATCGTCTTGCCGGCGAACGGGGGCGTCAGATGCAACACGATCGGGGTGGTGTCCGTGCCCCCACCGGTGTTCAATGTCCCCGTCTGCGGGGTCAACGCCGCCACCCCATCGACCTTCGCTTCGACCCGCCACGACCGAGCCGACACCGGCCACGCCGGCGGCATCCCCGACCGCGGATCCGGCGACACCGTCACCGTCGCCGCATACTGCAACGACACCTCATTCTCGATCACCCACGGCGACGCGATCGTCTCCCCAATCGCCTCCCCCAACGTCAACACATCACCCACCGCCGCGGCGATGGCGAGGATCTGCCCGAAGAACGGGATCGCGCCGGACACCCTCTCCGCCCCTTCATCACCAACAACAGTCGCGGCCACCTTCGCCCAGAAAGCGTTGGCGACAACGGCGAAGATGACCTTCGGGATGATCGTCCCGAAGCTGAGCAGGGTGTTCCAGATGTTGGCGACGCTGCCGCCGTTGTTGGTGATGTCCTCGGCGGTCGCCGCCCCGGCGGCAACCGCGGCGGCGACTGCCTCGGTGGCCGTCAGGCCCGTGATCCGGGTGATGCCTTCGACGGCTTCCTTGAACGCGTTGACGTCGTCGTTGATGAATCTCCGGATGGCGGCGAACGTGGTGGCGACGTTGATGTCGGTGAGGAGGGCGAACGCCGTCACGCCGATGGTGAGCATGCCGGTGGTCAACGAGGCCACGATCACTTCGTCTTGGGGGGCGATCGCGCCGCTGGGGTAGGCGTCGGCAGGGAAGTACTGGCGCCAGCCGCCGTCGATGGCGTTGTTGCCGAGCCCGCAGAACAGGATTCGGGCGGTCGCTGCCTCCAGCGGGTACTGGAGGGTTACGTCGATGGTGTTGGTGTCCCAGATCGGGGCACCCAGGACGGTGAAGATCTGTGGGAGCAGGCCGAGGGAATGAGCGTGGGGGGTGTCGGGCCACGTGGCGTTGGGATCGAGCGACAAGTTGGTGCCGTCGACCTTGAGGTACTGGACGTACACCCATACCCAGCGGACGTAGTTGTTGTACAACCGGAGCGGGACCTGCCGGCCCGAGAGCGGGCCGTTGAGGTTGGTCTGCGTGCCGTACCAGAACCCGGTGTTGCTGACCTGCACGTCGACGGTCGCTTGCTCGCCCGACGGCGGCACGTAGGGCATGGGGGTAGGGACGACACCCTCGGGTTGATGCCACGTGGCGGTGTCCGTGGGGTCCTGCAGCTCGTCGAGCGGCCGGTTGATCACCTTGCCGAGGTCGCCGGTGTCACGCACCCCATGGATCCCGGCGACGATCGCCGAGCGCGCGTTGGACGTGAACGTCGTGTCGGTCGTGTTCAGCTGAACCGTCGTCAGGGCGACCGTCTGGGTGCCGACTTGGATCTGGCTCTGGTTGCCGTCGGCGTCGAGTGCTGGCACCACCGTGGCGTAGTCCTGCCCGGCTTGGTGCATCTCGTCGATCTTGTTGCCCAGCGTGGTCACTTCGGGGGTCTGCCCCAACAGCGACTTCGTCGTCGGCACCTCGACCGGCGCCACGGTGGCCACGTTCGGGTGCAACATCGTCAAGGCGATCGCCGTCTGGTGCGAGTCGACGACCGTCTCGAGATCCACGATCTCGTCCACCGAGGCGAGCTGCGACGCGTCCAGTTCCAGGGCTCCGAGCCGTTCGCGGGAACCGGCGACCGACTTGTACGACCCCTCCAGCAGGAAGGCGGCCTGGGCAAGCGCTCGCGTGGCCGCTTGCGGAGCGTGGAACGCCTGGGCCAGTAGCACTGTCTGCCCGTTCCGGGTACCGTGAACCGACAGTAGTGTTCCCCGGTCGCGGCGCAACGGCACCTCGGCGAAGTGGGTGAGCTGGCTGCGGCTGATCTTGCGCCATAAGGTGCCCTGCGACAGGAGCGCCACGCGCGTCCTCCGCGTGTGGGGGGTCAGCACCACCTCGCGGCCGCTCGCGACCACCCTGAGGTCCGCCAGGTGCGCGGCCGGACCCAGCGCGAAGTGGAAGACGATGCCGCGTCTCGTCCTTGGCCCGGCGCCGTGCGTGTCGGCCCCGGCCTTCCGCCTCGTCGCGGCGGTGGCCCACGCGGGCACTGCCCAGGCCGCCGCCGCGCCCACGCCGGCCTTGAGCAGCCAGCGACGCCCAACTGGTGTCCGCATCAGCTCCGCGATGGCCCGTTGCGCCTCGTCGATGCTCCGGTCTTTCATCGAATCATTCCTCGTTCGCCGTCGAGCATTCACTGCCTGCCGCGCGAGGACGGCACGCGTCGCGTTCGCGATCGGAGGGTGCGCTTGGGGCGGCGGACGGCCCTCACCGTGCCGCTCGGTCCCCCTCCGCGATCACCGAGGCGATCTCCGCCGTCACCCCGTAGCGCTCGTAGCCCTCGTCCACCACGAGCGACCGCGAGGTCTTCTTCGCCGAGTCGATCAGCGCCTGCTTGTCGAGCGGCCACGTGGTTCTGGGATCAATCACCTCGGCGCTGATGCCCTCCTCCTCCAGCATCGTGGCCGCGCCCAGGGCTACCGGCAGAGCGTAGATGGATGAAGCGGCTGGCCTCTCGCTTGACGTGGTGGCATCAGCTGCCCCACAAGAGCACATCGCGGTCAACGCCGCAGAGAGGAGAGGCCAGCCATGGACCATATTGGCATCGACGTACACAAGCGGGAAAGCCAGATCTACATCCTCGCCGAGGGGGGCGAAGTCATCGAGCGGCGCATCCGGACCGAGCCGGAGCGCTTCGGCGCCGTGCTCGGGACGCGGGCCCGCGCCCGGATTGTGATCGAGGCCTCGACCGACAGCGAATGGGTGGCCCGCTGCCTGGAGGCGCTCGGCCACGAGGTCATCGTCGCGGACCCGAACTTCGCGCCCATGTATGCGACGCGCACCCGCAAAGTGAAGACTGACCGGCGTGATGCGCAAGCTCTGGCGGAGGCCTGCCTGCTCGGGGCCTACCGCCCCGCCCATCGGCTCTCCGATCGCCAGCGGCACGTGCGCGGCCGCTTGGTGGTCCGGGACGCCCTCGTCCGGACCCGCACACGCTACATCTCGATCATCCGGGCCCTGCTCCGCCAGCACGGCTACCGCGTCCCCTCCGGGAGTGCGGAGAATTTTGTCCATCGCGTGCAGGGCCTCCCCCTGCCGGGCCGCTTGCGCTCGGTCGTCGCACCGCTGCTCGCCCTCATGCGCCCTCTCAACGGGCAACTCGCGTACTCCGACGCCACGATCGAACACCTCGCCGTCCAGGATCCGCGCGTGCCGCGCCTGCGCTCTGTTCCCAGCATCGGTCCCATCACCGCCGCCGCCTTCATCGCCACCATCGACGATGCTCACCGCTTCCGCCACGCGCATCAGCTCGAAGCCTACCTCGGCCTCGTGCCCCGCGAATACAGCTCGGGCGAGACGCAGCGCCGGGGCGCGATCACTAAGGCCGGCCACTCGCGCACCCGCTGGCTCCTGATTCAGGCCGCCGTCTCGATCCTCCGCCGCCGCCCGCCGCAGGCGGAGGAGCTGCGGACCTGGGCTTTGCGCATCGCCGCGCGCGGCGGGAAACCGGTGGCCGTGGTCGCCCTCGCCCGGCGCCTCGCCGGCATCCTCTATGCGCTGCTGCGAGATGGCAGCGTGTTCGAGCCCCAGCGCGTTCGGCATCCTCGTCGTCCCGCTGCGGCTGCTGCTGCCCCGGTGGGTAGCTGACCGAGTCGACGCCGCCCTGACGATGCGGGGACTGGTCTCCCGCAGGTTCGATGGGTGGGTGAGCGCGAAATGTTCCTTGGCTGCTGTCCCAGGGCCGCCGCGTAGATGGCGCCCCACCCCTCGAATCCCCTCCTGCGCCGACGGGCTCACTCGCTGGGCTCGTCCTTGCTGAGCGCGAATAGAAGGCTGATAGAACCTCGCGAGATCGGCCCCACCGTCACCGACCACCTTCCCGTGAATGGAACCGATCTCAAATCCGGAGGCACGAATCGACTCACGAGTTGACACGGCCAGCCGCTTTCATACAAGGCATTTTAGCCGCCGTCCACGTTTCGACGCCGAGCTTGCTTTAAGCCGCCATTGTCTAAGCACGATGACACAGGGACTCGCGCACTCGCTGTTCCACCCTGTTCAAATTAGTGATGCTTGTGCGGCTGCAATTGGTCGGGGATTTCCCGGCGCCTCAACCCACCCTCTGCGAGCCAGCTGCGGGTGCTCTCCGCGGCGCGATCGATCAGTTCGTTCGTCAGCGAGAAATCGTAGGGTGACCCGAGCAGCGGACAGAGCGGCGGCACGACGAAACATTCGATGTCCGGGTCGAGGCCGTGCAGCTCGTGGAGCAGTTGACGCGCGATCAGCAGCGTGAGTGCGTGCAGCGCGCAAGCGATGGCCCCGCGTGGCGGCGCCTCCAGCGCGCAGGCATAGCCGGTCGGCAAGACGAAGAGCCGTCGTGCGCCGCATGCGACCGCGACCCTGACCGGTGTGTTGCACGTGATCGCGCCGTCGGCGAGATAGAGGTTCTCCAGCTGCACCGGCGCGAAAGCCGCGGGAATGGCGGTCGACGCAGCAACGGCCTGAGCCACGGGCCCTTTCGACAACACCACAGTCTCGCCGGAGAGAAGATCGGTGGCGACCACGTACAGCGGGATATTCGCATCCTCCAAGTTGCGATAGGGCACATGCGTGTCGATCAGCTTGCGCACGCCGTCAGCTGCGACCAGAAAATCGCGGCGCAGGATAAATCCGATCAGGGTTTGCCAAGTGATCGGAAACACGTCTTGCCGCCGCAGCGAGCGCCAGATTGTGGCCAGCTTCTCGATGCCCTGTGCCGTCGGCATCCCTGCGAAATAGGCGGCATTCATGGCGCCGACGCTCGAGCCAACGGCGATGTCGGCCACTGCGCCGTGCGCCAGGAGTGCGCGCATCATGCCAACCTGCACGGAGCCGAAGCTGCCACCGCCGGGGAAGACGAACGCAGTTTTCGGTCGGCTGGGGTCGTTCGGCCCTGGCGTCGCCGACGGTGTAGGTTCAGCGGTCATGGCGGGTCGTGGTGCACGCCACGACGGGGGCAGCGCCTGATGCGGTCATCGAGCGTCAAGTCTCCGGTGGCAACACGACGCAGAACAGCGTGCCCTTTGGATAATGATTGCTCGGCTGCTTGGGGAAGCACACATGCGCGCCCCCGTCGGGCGCGGTGACGTTCTGGATCACGCCTTGCGGGACTTTCGTCCACTCGCCGTCGACAAGCACTTCATAGTGATCGGGTGATCGTGCGTGACAGCGTCGGGACGCAGTCGGAGAGGTTGCAGCAGCTCGTCCTGGTATCCTTGCGCATCAGCTTGGAATAGAATTCCTCGTGCCAATGTTCGTGACCGACGCCGTGCCGGCCCTGATATCTGTGGTTGGCGTGGTGCTCCTGCGCCGGCGCAGGGCCGGTTGCAAGCACGAACCCGAATAAGTCGGGATTTGCGATATGGCCCATCTGGGTCTCCCCTCCACCTCCTGGAGAGGGTGACACGACAGGCCGACCGAGGTGGCAACCCATTCCCTTTCGGTGACCTGACCCGTTCTTGTGGCGTCAGCACCGCAGATCCCGCCTTCGTCGAGACCGTACCGCTCGTGAACATCACCCCCCAGGGATACTCCCGCATTGGCTCGACGCAGCACTCACGCCTGTTCGCGCTCGATCACGTCGGGTGCCACGCCAGCTGCCCGATGCGCGCGAGGATCTGGCGAAAGAGGGGCCCTGTCAAGTAGCTTTCAGCGAGCTGCAGGATGAAGTACCGGGCGTGCCGGACCAGCCGCCCGCCGGTCTTGAGCAGCCGCTGCTGGAGACTCGTGAGCGACCAGTCCTGAATTGCGACGGGCAGCACCAGTCGACGCAGCAGGTTGCCGAGGTTGTAGGCGATCACGCCGAGGAGCAACCGCACCTCGTTCGCCCGGAAGCGGTGACAGGAGAGGCGGGTCCAGTGGGTCGCGGCCTTGCCTTCCTTGATCCATTGCTCGGCGGTGCCTCGCTGGTTGTAGAAGCGGACGATCGCGCGATTCGTGCTGGTCGGTGTGGTGACGATGAAGCCAACCCGAGGGAACAGTTCCCCGAGATGATGCTCGATCTTGGCGATCACGCGCCGCGGGCGGTTCCAGGAGGCGGCCTGACAGTGGAAGCTGCGATAATGGACCAGCGGCGCGTGACTCGGGCGGCCCCGAGGCCGGGTGAGCAGATCCTCGATCTGCCGCTCCAGCAAGT
Organism: Candidatus Methylomirabilota bacterium; assembly: GCA_046726415.1. Lineage (GTDB taxonomy): Bacteria > Methylomirabilota > Methylomirabilia > Rokubacteriales > CSP1-6 > CAVWFS01. Next base: position 4,806 of record JBKPAK010000326.1, on the reverse strand, counting down.
CCTTGGCCGGCAACCGGATCGCGTAGCGCACCCCTCGGCGTTCCAGTGCCTCGTCGAGCGCGGGCATTGCGAACGCGGCGTCCGCCCGGACCACGACCGTCCGCCCACGCTGGCGATACCGATCAATGATATGGGCAGCAGGACGTCATCCCACCCTTCCGCACTGTGGACGTTGCCCGGCCGGAGCTTTGCCGCCAGGCAGTCGCCCTCGGGGTTGAAGACGAAGAGCGGGTGGTAGCAGACGGACTCGAAGTGCCCGTTGTACGCGGACTGCTCCTGCGTCCCATGGACCGGGCTCTCGGAGCTGTCGATGTCGAGCGTCACGCGTCGGCGGGGCGATCGCTCCGCCGCCCCTTGAACCAGGCCCGTGTTCAAGCGAGTCAGTCCTTGGTAGTTCCGCTCCTCCGCAAGGACATCTGTCTCGAACCAATGCAACGTGGACGTGAGCGCGACGCTCGTGTCGCGCCGCTCCCGCGACGCCAGCATCCGAAACGTAGGGTCCATCCGCCAGTCGCTCCGCGTCGTTCGTGTCCTCGTACCCGGCCAGGGGGCTCTAGATCGACTGACGAAACAGGTCGGCCAGCGGAAACTGGGAGTTGCGTCCGGTGCGGGGATCGGTGAAATGTGCGCGACGCCGCGCTGGGATCGTGTGCTGCCGATCACCGGCCGCGGCCGGTGCACAGTGGGCTTTCGGAGATGGTCGTTCGCTCCTCATGCGGTCTGGGTGGTGAGGTTGCGGAGGCGAACCAAGTGGTAGGCGGCCAGCGCAAAGGTGAACATCCAATCGACCCGGCGGGTGCCTCGGTGCCGTGTCTTGCGCATCAGCCCTACCGTCTTGAGCCAGCCGAAGATCTCCTCGACCCGCTTGCGCCGCCGCTGGCTCACTGCATAGCCCGCGTGGCGCGTCGTCCGGCCGTCGATGGCGCTGACGCGCTTGGTGGTGTTCTGTGCGACGTGGGGCGTCACCCCCAGCAGGCGGACCGCGTCCACGAAATCGCCGGTGTCGTAACCCTTGTCGGCTCCGAGGGTGACTCGCGGGCCCCGCTCCAGGGCCCCGACCAGTTCCAGGGCCGCCGCCCGCTCCGCGTAGCCGCCGGCCGGGAGCACGCAGCCGCCCACGGCCAACCCGTTGCGGTTTTCCATCAGCACATGCCCGGTGTCGGAGAGCTTCGCTTCGTGGGCGTTGCCCGTGCGGGCGAGCCGCGCGTCCGGCTCGGTCGTCGAAGCATGGGTGGTGTTGCTGCGGCGCTCTCCGTGGAAATTGACGGTCGGGTTCCCGGGATCGTCGGGCGCGGTCGTGGGCGCGTCCTTCCGCTTGAAGCTCTTGAGGCCGGCCCAGGCCTCCACCAACGTCCCGTCCACCGTGAAGTGCTCGTCAGAGAGCAGCCCCCGCTCCCGCGCCCTGGGCGACCACCCGGTCGAAGAAGCCCGGGCGACCTCCCCGTCGAGCAACCGCTGTCGGTTCTTGGTGAGTACCGTGGCACGCCAGACCGGATCCTCCATCTCCAGGCCCACGAACCAGCGAAACAGCAGGTTGTAGTCGAGCTGCTCCATGAGCAACCGCTCACTGCGGATCGTGTACAGCACCTGCAGCAGCAGGGCGCGCACCAGTTTCTCGGGCGCATTGCCGATCTCCAGGAGGCCAAAGCGTTGCTGGAGGAGCTAGCGTAGATATCAGAAGGACGTCATCGGCATTCGCCTCCGCGACGTCATCGGCGTGGACAACATGATGTGGGGCTCCGACTATCTTCACAGCGAGTCCACCTTCCCGCAGTCGCGGAAGATCCTCGCGGAGATCCTGACCGACGTCGCCCTCGAGGAGAGCGCGCGCAGATCGTCGGGGCCAACACGGCGGGGCTCTACAAGTTCGACGTGGCGCGCATCGCCGGCGCCGCGTAGCCCCGGCCCGCCTCGCCTTCCCGCGGCGGCCTCCCCTTCGCCCTCTCGCGGCGGCCAGGTGGGGCGGGAGCCACCAGCGATCCCTCCTGGCGTCCGCTGCACGCGGCGTGGCGGCTGGTCGTCCGGGCCGCGGCACCGGCGTCGGCTCGCCCGCAGCGGGCGGGCCCGATCCAGGGGGACGGGCGCCGGCGCGAGAGGCTCGCCTTGCCAGGCCTCTCTCGTGTGCCGGTCAGAAACCTCAGCAGCGCCAAGTGGGCGGACGTCGGGAGCGCGAAACGGGCGCGGCCGGCCAGGGAGCAAGAGCGGGGGGCCACGACGGAAACGACGTTGCCCCAGAAGGCCGAGTCTGGGCCCTGCGAGATCGGCGGGGCAGTGGCCCCGGGCCAGCAGTCGTTGGCTCGGGTCGTCTGGTGTCAGGCGGCGCGCTGGTACCGCTGATGGAGTCCGCCGAGGTGCGGAATCGCCACGATCCGACCGCGGAGAGGGGGCTCGCTGTCCCGTGGGTGTGGGCTGTTCTGCTCCAGAGCTTGATGTGGGCGCGAGGCGTTGTAGTAGACCCTGTAGGCCGCAGGAGCCGGTGGAGGTGCCGCTCGTTCAGGACGAGGAAGTGGTTGAGGCACTCTCTTCGGATCGAGCCGATGACCCGCTCGGCGAAGGGATTTTGCCAGGGCGCGCGGGGGGCGATGAGCACCTCACGAATCCCCATCCGCTCGACTCGCCGGGCGAACTCAGCGCCGTAGATTCGATCGCGATCACGGAGCAGATACTTCGGAGCCGTGTCGTCTGGGAATGCCTCGACGATCTGCCGCGCAGTCTAGGCTGCCGTTGGATGGTCCGTGACGTTGATATGGATGAGTTCACGGCGGTGATGGCGCAGGACGACGAATACGAAGAGCAGACGGAAGGTGAGGGTGGGCACGAGGAGGAAGTCGATAGCAACGATGTCCTGGGCGTGAGTGGCGAGAAAGGTGCGCCACGTAGGTGACGGCCGCGGCGAGGGCCGGTGCATGTACTTGGCGACGGTCAGTGCGGCGACGTGGTAGCCGAGGAGCGCGAGTTCCGCCTGGATGCGCCGTCGGCCCCAGGTGGGATTCTCCCGCGCCATGCGTCGGATCAGGTGGCGAATCTTGGCGTCGAGTCGTGGGCGGCCAACCGGGCTCGTCCTGGACTTCCACCGCCAGTAGAGCTGGAAGCCCTGGCGGTGCCAGGCAAGGACGGTGGCGGGCCTGACGATGAGGAGGCTGGATCGCCAGCCCGCCCAGCACCGAGACAGTCCAACCCAGAGGATGCGATCCCAGCGCGACAGGCGGGGTCGGCGTACGGAGCGTTGGAGGACGGCGAGTTGATGGCGGAGCGCCATGTTCTCGAGGGCGATGGCCGTCGACCCCAGGAGCAACGCACGGAGGAACGTCGAGAGAGCGAACAGTGGGATCATGGTGGCTCCCGGCCCAGAGGTGGTGTCGGTGCCTCGACTCTACGCGGCCCAGAGGGAGAGAGGTGTGGCGTAAGTTCAAGCGAGGTGGGCCGAACGGAGTTTTTGACCAGGACAGGGGACGGAATTTTGTCGAAGGACAACCTTCGGGCTCCCCGCCGTCGTCGTAGCACTCGCTGCCGTCCCGGCCCTCCCGAGGCATTTCCCATATCCCGCTGACCCCGATGCGCACACCGGGCTTCTTGAACATCGGATTGAAACGACCGCGGCGGTCGTCTCAATCCTTATGAGTTATCCCGCCTCTCGTGAGGGCACGAACATGTCCTCCCTGCGGTCGAAAACCGCGGGCTCACGAGCGACCGGGTTCGGGGCCGCCCGTCATGTTCCCCTCGCGCTTCCGAGGCGCACGCTTCTAAGATGCAGCCTCAACCGCGGCGCGCCGCCTCGATCGCGGCGATGTCGATCTTTTTCATCTGCATCATCGCATCGAACGCGCGCTTGGCGGCCGCGCGATCGGGATCGGTGATCGCTTTCGTCAAGGCGATCGGGGTAATCTGCCAGGACAATCCCCATTTGTCCTTGCACCAGCCGCACGCGCTCTCCTGGCCGCCGTTGCCGACGATCGCGTTCCAGTAGCGATCCGTTTCGGCCTGATCAGCGGTTGCGACCTGAAATGAGAATGCTTCGTTGTGCTTGAACGCGGGGCCGCCATTGAGTCCGAGGCAGGGAACGCCGATCACGGTAAACTCGACCGTCAACACATCCCCTTTCTTCCCGGACGGAAAGTCTCCCGGTGCGCGGTGCACCGCGCCGACGGACGAATCAGGAAAGGTCCTAGCGTAAAATCGCGCCGCGTCCTCGGCGTCGCCATCGTACCAAAGGCAGATCGTGTTCTTTGCGGGGTTCATCATGTCACTTCTCCATCGTGATGAGCCATCCGAAGCCGCAGTAGACGATGCGCTCGCGGTCGAAGGGCATTGGCGCGGCCGACATTTCCGCGTCAATGCGGAGCAAAATCCGTACCATTCCGACGCTGCTTCACTGCGATTCGCATATGCGGGATAACACTAGGGCTCAGCCGCTGCTGGAAGCCGAAGCGAAGCGGAGGCTGTAAGCAGTCGGCTGCAGCCCCTGGTTCGGCGTAGGACCAGCCCCCGCCTCCGCAGTGGTACCTCTCCCCCGCCCTCGAACCACGCTATGCGTTGTCAGGCCTGCGCCTCGAGTTCTGACAGGAACGACTGCAAATAGGACACCCATAGTTTGGCTTGCGTGCCGGACAGGTGCGCATTGCTGTCGGGACCATCGGGAATAATGACATACCGGCCATGTTTGACCTTCGTAAAGGCACGCTCAAGGGCTCCCAGTTCGACGGGGTTGAGCAGATCAGCGGCAAAGTTGATTGCGAGGACGCGCGCGGTGATGTTTTCCAAATCCGCTTCGGGATCATAATCGTCAATAGCCTGAAACCAATAGAG
>JBKPAK010000325.1:0-10830 GCA_046726415.1 Candidatus Methylomirabilota bacterium | reverse complement strand
CCCAAACCCCCCCACCGCGCGCAGCGCCCCGGGCAACCCGGGGCGCTCCTCGACCTGCCTGCTCGCTGAGTCGGGCCTCCTAGCCCTCGACCCTGGCAAACCAGAGCCGCGGGTCTGCCGCGCGCACGCGCGCCTCGGGTAAGCCGAGTTCGCGGCGGACGATGTTGGTGCCCTCGACGAGGGCCACGCACTTGTAGTACGCGATGCGCCGGCTCAACCCTTCGCGACCGAATCCACAGTCGGTGGTGATCACCAGCCGTTCGGGCGGAATGAACTCCAGCGCCTTCCGGATCAGGCTGGCCACCTGCTCGGGTGGCTCGACCACCGTGGTGCAGTGACTCACCACGCCAATCCCGATCTTCTTGTCGCTCCGGTGCTTGGCGAACAGGGGGAGGTCCCGGCCGTTGGTGCTCGCGCACTCGAACGTGATCACGTCGCCGTCGAGCTGGAGGAGATGCGGCAGCGCGCGCTCGTAGCTCGGTGTGTCCCAATACACGCGCTGCTGATTGGGATTCCCCCAGCAGGTGTGCACCCAGATCTCGGCGTCGACACCGACGAGCTGACGGTTGAAGGCCTCGGTCAGGAACTGCAGGTCGGCATCGGTGCAGTCGGGCCGTGTCGTGCGCCCGTGGTGCGGGGGTTCCTCGACCTGGATGAGCGGACAGCCGGCGGCGGCCAGCTCCCGAAACTCGGCGTTCATGATGTCGCACAAATCGTTGACGAGGGCCCGGTCATCCCGGTAGTGCTCGTCCCACAGCATGCTGGCCAGGGCCGGCGCGCAGATCGCCCCGAACTTCATGGGCCGGTCGGTCAGGCGCTGGGCCACCTTCCATAGCGCCGCGTACTCCAATGGTCCCCGCGTCAGCGTGTCCTTGATCACCGCCGGTTGATAGGCTTCCTGCACCTCCCAGAGGATGCGGCCCGGCCGCAAACCGTGTCGCTGCATCCAGCCGCGGGACGTGTCCCGGTGACCTTCGACACCGCCAAGCCGTTCGATCGGATAGAAGAACCACGACTTGCCACCCACGGCCAGGTCGAACCGGCTGTCGCCATCGGTCACGATGTCGAGGCCCGCAGCCTCCTGAGCGTTGACGACGCATGCGACGGCGTCGAGATACTGCTCGCGAAAGAGCGAATCGCCGAGCGCGGACTTGAACGAGCGACCGCGCAGGCTTTCGGTGAACCAGAGCGGGCGGGGATACGACCCGGTGATGGCTGTGGGGAGCATCAGGTCTTGCGTGACGGTCAGCATCGCTTCCCCCTCCTCGGATCTCGACGGTCAGCATCGGTTCCCCCTCACGAGATCTCGCGGGACGTCGTCGAGGATGGCTGAGGCGCTCATCGGGCCGGATTATAGCGGCCTCGGCCGGCTGGTGTATGCTCCGACATTGTCCCGGGACGCGTCACGCACAACACGGAGGACAGAGTGAACCTTCGCCCCTCGCCGCTGCCCCTCGCGGCGGCCATCGCCCTGACTATCGCGCTCTCGCTTTCGGTGTTCGGCCCGGCCGCCGCTGCGCCCGAGGGACAGGTCACGTTCGCCGTCCACGTCTCGCTGGCCCCGACGTGGTTCGATCCCGTCGAGACGCCCGGGGTCATCACACCCTTCATGACCCTCTACGCGCTCCACGACGCCCTCGTGAAGCCGATGCCGGGCAACCCGTGGGCGCCGAGCCTGGCCGAGTCGTGGACGGCCTCGAAAGATGGGCTCACCCACGCGTACATGCTGAGCGACGCTCAGATCGGCAAGATCGTGCTCACCATGGATGGCGGCGGGCCGTGAGCACTCGCGCGGCAGGCGGGGGCCTCACGCGGGCTCGGAGGGCTGAGATGCATTTCGGGGCGTTTTTCTACGGAACCGTGGACATGCCGGACGCCGGCGTCGACGGGCCGCCGGCGCACGCGCGGAACTACGGCCAGGAGGACTACCGCCGCGCGTACGCCGACCTCGTCGCCTACGCTCAACACTGCGACGCGCTTGGCTACGACTCCATGTGGACGGCCGAGCACCACTTCCACAACCATGGGTTCGAGATCGTCCCGAACGTCATTGTCCTGAATGCGGTGCTGGCCCAGCACACGCGTCGCATCCGCCTCGGTGCCCTGATCCACGTGCTGACCGCCTGGCACCCGATCCACTTCGCCGAGGACTATGCGATGGCCGACGTGCTCTCTGGCGGGCGGCTGCTCTGTGGCCTCGGTCGAGGCACCGAAGAGCGCGAATCGAACGTGTTCGGCGTCAACGTCGGCTACGGCAACAACGCCGACGACGTCTACAACCGCGACGTCTTCGAGGAGCAGGTGGAGATCTTCAAGGCCGCCACCTCCAACGAGCGGTTCTCCTACCGCGGGAAGCACTACACGATTCCCCCCGAGGGCCTGACCTTCCGCGGTGAGCCCGTCACCGAGTTCCCGCTGGTCCCGCGGCCGATCGACACGCCGGTGCGCGTCTACCAGCCAATCGGCAGCGAAGAGACGCTGGCCTACGCCGCCCGTCATCGCCACGTGGGCGTCCTCGCCAACCATCCCTGGGAGCGGATGGTCCCGTGGTGGCGACGCTACGGCGCGCTGGTCGAGGAGGCGCACGGCGTGGCGCTGCGGCGGGGCGAGGACCGGGTGCTCCAGGTGCAGTTCCACGTCGCCGACTCGGCGGCGGAGGCGATGCGCACGGCCCGTCGGGGCCATGACGAGCTGACCAAGCTCCTGTGGCCGAACATCATTCGCCGCAACCCGGCGCTGGCGAGCCGCCCTCCGTTCACGCTCGAGGAGCGCATGGCCGGCAAGTCCTGGATCGTCGGCACGCCCGAGCAGGCGCGAGACACCCTGCTCGCCATGCAGGAGGAGCTCGGCTTCGAGGCGCTCCTCATCTTTCCTCACCTGCCGGGCATGCGGCGGCCGGAAACCCTCGAACAGCTCGGGCGCTTTTGGGCCGAAGTGCGTCCGCCGCTCGCGGCCCGCGTACCGACGAGCCAGCCCGTCGCGGCTGGCGTGTGACACTCCGGAGGACGATGATGCTCAAGAAGCTGCCGGAAAAGCTCGCGACAGGTCTCCACGGATCGATCCCACCCGCCCGCTACTGGGCGTACTACACGTGGCAGGAGATCGACGAGATCGCCAAGCGCGACCGCAACGCCACCGCGGTGATCAACGTCGGCGCGGTCGAGCAGCACGGTCTCCACCTTCCGCTCATCACGGACACCTTGGTCGGCATGGAGGTGCTGGGCTCGGCGCTGGCCCGGCTCCCGGACGACGTGATGGTGCTGGCGCTGCCGCCGACCACGTTCGGCAAAAGCGTAGAACACATCGGTTTTCCGGGGACCCTGACCTTCAGCGGCGACACCCTGCGCATGGTCCTCAAAGATCTGGCGGCGTCGGTGGCCCGGAGCGGTTTCACCAAGCTCGTCCTGCTCGGCAGTCACGGCGGCAACGTCGGGACGACCGACGACTACTTCCGCGACCTGCGCATGGATACCGACTTGAGGGTCTTCAAGATCTTCCTGGGGGCCATCGCCCCGGTGCCGGGACTGGTCGCGCCGGAGGAGGCGGCCATCGCGATGCACTCGGGAGACGGAGAGACGTCGATGGTCCGGCATCTGGCTCCGGAGCTAGTGCACATGGATCGGGCCGAGGGTTACGTCTTCGAGCCCACGCCGGACATCGGCTACTCGTTCAAGGGCCACGACGTGATCGAGGCGTGGATGACCGCCGATCTCTCCAAGACGGGGGCCATCGGCAATCCGCACCGTTCGTCACCCGAGAAGGGAAGGCAGATGTGCGCGGCCAAGGCCGCCCGTCTGGCCGAGCTTCTCGAGGCGATCTACCGGAGCCCCAAGCGAGAGATCCACCTCGCGCCCAAGGATTTCTAGGCGGGCTGCTGCGCTCCGGGAGCCGCGGTCCGAGGAGGTTGCCCATGCCCACCGAGTCGCTCGCCGAGCTGGTGCGCATCGCACCCGATGTCTACGGCTTCCGCTGGGCGAATCACGTCGCGCTGTTCATCGCCACGAATGCAGGGGTGATCCTCGTTGACCCGATCGGCCAGGTCAATGTGCGCACGCCCGGCCTGATCAAGGAGGCGATACGCTCGGTGACCGAGCAGCCAGTGAGATACGTCATCTATAGCCACTCCGCCTTCGACCACAGCACCGGGGGCGCCATCTTTGCCGACACCGCGCGGTTCGTCGGACACCGCAACACCGTCGATCCGATCAAGGCCGCCAAGGACCCCACGACGCCGGCGCCGGACATCACCTTTGACCAGAAGATGACCCTGGAGCTGGGCGGGCGCCGTCTCGACCTCTACCCGGCTGATCTCTCACCGACCGACGACTACATCGTGGTCCACGACCCGGCGGGCCGGTTGGCCATGTTCGTCGACCTCGTGCAGCCGCGCAACATCCCGTTCCGGACTCTTCTCGGCCACCCGGAGCGAATCGTCGAGCGCCTCCAATGGATGGAGCAGGCGCTGAACTTCGACGTCATCGTCTCGGGGCACGCGACGCCACAGATGAGCGGCACCAAGCAGGACGTCGTCGAGCAGCGCCAGTACTACGCCGACCTCTCGGACGCCATCGCCACTGCCCGCGCAGTTGGTCTGGCCGAGGGCTCACCCGAGATGACGACCTTGGTGCGCAGCCTCTTGCACCCGAAGTACGGCGCGTGGCGGCGGTTCGACGAGTTCCTGGGGCTGAACATTCAAGGCATGATCGCCTGGCGCGCCGGAAAGTCACCCTCCGCGCACTGAGAAGATAGGGGCCTCTCGAGAGAGTGCTTTCGGCAGGCCATGCCCCCGATGCTCGGTGTGCCCCGGCCGGGGGTGCAGAATCAGTAGTAGGCCACGCCGCCGTTCACGTGAATGGTCTGCCCGGTGATGAAGCCGCCGTCGTCGCTGACCAGGAACAGGCAGGTGGCGGCGATTTCGTCCACCGTCCCCTGACGCCCCAGGGGAATGCCGGCGGCGCTCGGCGGTCGTCCCTGGTACCACTCGGGATTGGCGCGCGCGGTATCGATACTGCCCGGTGAGACCACGTTGACCCGGATGTTCTGGGCGGCAAATTCCGAGGCCAACCCTCGCGCCAGCCCCACCAGGCCCATCTTCGCCGCGGAGACGTGGGCGCGTCCGGATCCGCCCACGAAGGCTCCCTCGCCGGTGACGAACAGAATGCGTCCATAGCGGTTCTTCACCATCGAGTCGATGACCGCCCGCGTGCAATACAGAGACCCATCGAGGACGACCCCCCTGACCGCTTCCCAGTCCGGCACCGTCAGTTCGGTGAACGGCTTGTGCGGCCGGATCGCGGCATTGTTGATGAGGATGTCGATTCGGCCGAACTCGGACAGTGCCTTGGCCACCATCCGCTCGACCTGGTCCTGCTTGGCGACGTCAGCAATAACCGAGAGCGCCTTGACCCCTCGGCCCTGGGCTTCCCGCGCCACTGCTTCAGCCTCGGCCTGGTTGGCGCGAGAGTTGACGATGACGTGAGCGCCTTCCCCGGCTAACTTGAGAACGGTCGCCCGGCCGATGTTTCGACCCGAGCCGGTCACCAGGGCGACTTTGCCTTCTAGCTTACCCATGCGAACACCTCCAGGAGGACAGGGTCACATCCTCAGCGCGCACTGGCGGGGCCCTCCAGTGGCGCTCAGCTTCCCCGAGTTTGGCGGCATTGGCAACGGGGTGCTTCAAGAACTCGACCGAGCCGGATGAGGCGAAGAACAGCGGGAAGCCGAGCCCTGAACCCAAGCGATCCGGGGCTAGCCGTTGACGCCGGTGCGCCGGCGCGGCTACGGTAGGCGGACCGGATCGCGGCGCCCACTGCCACGCCCATCGCGCCGAAGGAGGTGCCGGGGATGCTGACCGCGGAAGAAAACGCGCAGTTGACGAGAGTGGGGCCGGGAACGCTCATCGGCGATCTGATGCGGCAGTACTGGATCCCTGTGGTGCTGTCCTCCGAGCTCGCGCCGGGCGGTCGCGTCAAGCGCGTGAGAATCCTGGGCGAGGACCTGGTGGCCCTGCGCAGCCCGAGCGGACGCGCCGGCCTGCTCGCCGAGTTCTGCGCCCACCGGCGCGCCTCGCTGTACTTCGGGCGCAACGAGGAGCGGGGTCTGCGCTGCGTCTATCACGGCTGGCAGTACGAGCTGAGCGGACGCTGCGTCGACATGCCCAACGAGCGGCCGGAGAGCAACTTCCAGGACAAGGTCACCCTGCCCGCCTACCCGTGTGCCGAGCGCGGCGGCGTCGTCTGGACCTACATGGGACCGGCCAGCCCTCCGCCCGGACTACCCGACCTCGAGTGGGCCCTCGTGCCGGAGACCCAGCGGTTCGTGTCCAAATTCTGGCAGGACTGCAACTACCTCCAAGCGCTGGAGGGTGGCGTCGACCCCGCGCACATCTCGTTCCTCCACGGGATCCTGGATGCCCGCGACGACGAAGGGCGGCGCGCCCTGGACCGGGCCGCCGCTGGATTCGGCTTCGCGGCCCAGCTCGAGCGGACGCCGCACATCGAAGTGGCCGAGACGGAGACCGGTTTGCTCGTCGGAGCGCGGCGCGATGCGCCGGCGGGTCAGCACTACTGGCGCATTACCCAGTATCTGCTCCCGTTCCACACCATGCCGCCGCCGGAGGTCGGGAGCAATCCCCTCCTCCACGCACACGTGTGGATCCCGATCGACGACGACCACCTGGTGAACTGGTGCATCTCGTGGCATCCTACCCGCGCCCTGACCGCCGACGAGGTGGCCGGGTTCCACGCCGGCTCCAGCATCCACGTCACCGACTACGCGCCGCCGACCAACGACGCCTACGGCGACATCCGACCCGTGGCCGGGCGTCCCAACGACTACCTGGCCGACTGGGAGGCTCAGCGCACGCGGAAGTTCTTCGGAGTGCCGGGCGTGGGCGCGCAGGACAAGGCCATTACCGAGAGCCAGGCGGTCTACGATCGCGCGCTCGAGCGGCTGGGTCGGGCGGACCTGGGCATCATTCGGGTGCGCAAGCGCCTGCTGGATGCGGCTCTGACGCTTCGGGCCGAGCGGACGCCGCCGCCCGGGCTCGATCCCTCGAGCCAGCTCGTCCGGCCGGCCGCCGTGCTGCTGCCGAAAGACGTGCCGTGGGTCGAGGGCGCGAGGGACCGACTGGTCGTCCATCCGGGCACCGCCCGGCGATAACCGGCACCGGCGCGCAACGCATAGGCCACTCGCGGGAGGAAACGATGGCGGACTACGTTCTCATCGAGAAGTCAGAAGGCGTGGCGATCCTTACCCTGAATCGCCCCGAGCAACTCAACGCGCTGAACCATCAGCTGAGTAGCGAGTTACACGATGCGGTGACTCGCATGAGCGCTGAGGACGAGGTCGGCTGCATCGTCATCACGGGCGCTGGCAAGCGGGCCTTCTCCGCGGGTGGCGATATCCACGAGCAGCGCGAGGACGATCAGAAGTACACCCAGGCCGAGCTTGACACGCGCAACGCCGTGCGCGCGCGGGGCAGCTTCGAGATCAGCGCCTGCCCGAAGCCGACCATCGGCATGATGAATGGTCTGGCGTACGGCGGCGCCGCGGTGCTGGCCTCGTCGCTGGACATGCGCGTCGGGTGCGAGCACTCGAGCTTCCGCTTTCTGGCCGCCGCCTACGGTCGCATCAATAGCACCTGGACCCTTCCGAACCAGGTCGGCTGGCCCGTCGCCAAGGAGCTGCTGTTCTCCGCCCGCGTCGTCGAGGCCGAGGAGGCCCATCGCATTGGCCTGCTCAACCACCTGGTGCCGTGCGATCAGCTGCGCGAGAAGACCATGTGGCTGGCCACCATGATCGCCAAGAACCGCCGGGAGGCGGTGATGGGCGTGAAGGCCCTGCTGCTCAGAGATATGGGCGCCAACCTCGAAGAGCAGTGGAAGAACGAGCGCGACTACACGACGAATGTCGTACGGGGAGCCAAGGCCGAGGCGGCCTTCCCGGAGTTCATCGCTCGCAAGGGGCGACCGCTGCGGTCATGAGCTGACGACGCCCGGTCGGCCGCAGGACTCGCGATCCGGCCGATGGCCTCGGTCTTCTCGAACACGGAGACGAGCCGTTCGTTCGGGTAGCGGCGGTCGTTGGCCGGTGTCGCGAGCTGTCCCATATCGCCGAGGTCGATGTGGCCGGCATAGACGGTCGAGAACTTGGTGATCATGTCGCTGTCCTTTCCCCTCGCAGCGCGGCGGGCGTCGCAGATGCTGGTCAATCTACCAGAGCTTGACGCCGCGCATCGAGGGGCCGCCCGAGCCGGCCGACGGCCCTTGACAGGGCTCCATGACCAGCGGTACCAGGCTCCATCATCTCTGAATGACAAGGAGCTCCCATGGCCACGCGCGATGACCAGACCCGGACGTTCGAAACGGTGCGCTTCGAGGCGAAGGGGCCGCTGTGCCACATCGTCCTGAACCGGCCCGAGAAGCTCAACGCGGCCAGCGACCGGCTGGTGGAAGACGTCAACGACGCCCTTTTCGAGTTCGACGCCGACCCCGAGCTGCAGGTGGCGATCCTGAGCGGCGCCGGGCGAGCCTTCTGCTCCGGCGCCGATGTGCAGCAGCGCCAGCTCCGCTCGCGCGAGGAGCTGCGGCGGCTGGGCGGGCCGGCTGGGCGCCGCTCGCGGGAGAACGGGCTGGCCGACACCGTCAACTGGAAACCGGTGATCGCGGCCGTGCACGGCTACGCGCTGGGCCTGGGCTTCTCGCTGGCTCAGTCGTGCGACCTGGTCGTGGCCGCCGAGGGAACGAAGTTCCAGATTCGCGAGGTGCAGCGCGGCCTCGGCGGCGCTCAGCACTGGGTGGCCACCTGGTTCTGGACGGGCACCCGGTTTGCGAACGAGGTCGCCCTCACCGGCCGGATGTTCACCGCCGAAGAGGCTCTTCAGCAGGGCATGGTGAACCGCGTCGTGCCGCAGTCGGAGCTCCTGGCCGCGGCCGAAGCGCTGGCCGCGGAGATTGTCGCGAACCCCCCGCTGGCCGTGCGAGCGAACGTGCGGGTGATGCGGTGGTTCGTCAACGAGATGCACCGCCAGTCGCTCTACTACACGCGCGGGCTGGGCCTGCACCTCAGCGAGGATTTCCAGGAATCGGCCCGCGCCTTCGTGGAGAAACGCAAGCCCACCTTCAAGGGTCGGTAAGGTCTCGCGCCGTCAGCCGGCGGCGCGGTTCCACGTGCTAGGGTGAGGCGTGGTGAGCACACGCCGCCGTCTCGCGATCATCTGCCTCGGCGCGGTCGGTGTTTTCCTCGTCCTCGCCCTGGTCGCCTCGTGGCTCATCGTCCGCGTGTGGGGCCCGTCGCTCACCGCGAGCCGCATCGCCGCGGCGATCACCGAGGCCACCGGCCGGCCAGCGCACGTGGACGGCGTGGCCCTGGAGCCGCTCCGGGGCCGCGTGCGCATCTCTGGCCTCACCGTGGCCGGCGAGAGCGATCTCCGGCTCGGCGTGGAGCGGATCGACGTGGCGATTCGAATCGAAAGCCTGTGGCGACGCGAGCTGGTCGTCGGGATTGCCGTGCGGGGCGCGGACGTGCACGTTCAGCCCGGCCCGCCATCCGACCCGATCGTCTTCGAGATCCCAGAACGCTTCCCGCTCGGCCCGATCAGCGTGCGCCTGGCCTCGATCTCGGTCGAGCAGAGCCGCTTGCACTTCGAGGATCCCGCCCACCGCGTGGCGATCGCGCTCGCGGGCCTGGCAGCCACGGGCCGCCCCGAGCGCGGCGGGCTGGAGCTGACCGCGCGCGCTGATGTCATGGATCTCCGCGTGGAGGACTTCAAGCAGAGGCTCGAGCATCCGCGCGCCGAGGGGCGGATCGATGCGGCTCGCATCCTCGTACGCGCCCTGGCCTCGCCTGTTCCGCACGCGGTCACGGTCACGGGAGCGATCGAGGCCCCGTGGAGCCGCGAGCCGATGCTGACCGGCGAGGCGAAAGCCCGCCTCGCGCTCGGCCCGATCGCGCGGGGCCTCGGCGCGACGATCCCAGTCCAGGGGACGGTCGCTGCCGATGTCACGCTCAGCGGTCTCCTCGCCGCGCCGGTCGTCGCCGGGCGCCTGCACGCGGAACTGATCGATGTCGCCGGCGTCCCAGTGCGCGGTGTATCCGGTGCTCTCCGGCTGGACGACAAGGCCTTCACCGTCGCCGACGTCGAGGGACGCGTGGTGGAGGGGCGCCTGCGCGGATCGCTCACGATCTCCGGGCGGCCGCCCGATGCGCTGGTGCGGCTTCGCATCGACGACGCCGATGCCGCAGCGCTCGCTCGACTGCGCGGGGGCGCGCAGGACGTGCGTGGCCGCCTGGCCCTCGACGGCGAGGTGCGAGGCGATCTCGCGCGGCCGATGTCGCTTACCGGGCAGCTCCGAGTGGACGGCTCGGAGCTCTCGCTGCCGGGATCGCTCGCCCGGCTCGGCGCCGGTCGCGTGCGGGCGACGGCCCGGATGGCCTCCGGCCAGGTCGTCTCCGACGTGGAGGGGCGCTGGCCCTCGGCGAGTCTCACGGCGAACGCGAGGGTCGAGCCCGATCATCGCCTGCGCGTCGACGCGCGGGCCCGGGCAGACTTGTCGGCGCTAGCCGGCTGGACCACGGGCGATTCGATCGACATCGCGGCCCGCGGAGAAGGACGATGGCCGCAGGCGACATTCACGGCGGGCATCGATCTCGCCCGCCCCGCGACCCGCCGCGGCGGTCGCGTCGACGTTCGCTTCGACCCTGTCGCCGGAACGGCGCCGCGCTGGTCGGGAATGCTGCGGTCCCGGCGACTCGCGCTTCCATGGGCCGACCTGGAGGATCTGCAAGGCACGATGGCGCTGTCGGGCGATGCCCTCGACGTTTCGAAAC
>JBKPAK010000324.1:0-28087 GCA_046726415.1 Candidatus Methylomirabilota bacterium | reverse complement strand
GCCCTCCACCGAGCGTGTCCACGGTTCGTTCCTTCGATTGGCAATGCATCGCGATGTTCCGACCCCGCAAAGTTGGCCCTGCGCGCCAATGCGGCCCCTGTCGGGGTCATGTCTGTGTCTTCACGCATAATGCGGGCTAGGAGGATTGCCCGTGACGACATCAGAGTATCCGCGTCTCCGCTCGTGGCGCCGAGTTCTCGGGCTCGCATTATGGGTCCTCGGCGTCCTCGGCGTGACAATGCCCATCTCTGCCGAAGAGACGCGGGCACCGACCGAGGGCGCGTACGACCTGCTTTGCTACTGGCCCAACATCGGTCCAGGCTGCGACGACATGGCGTCCACGCACTACCTGCGCACCGATCCCGCCTGCCCGCAGATCCCGGCCGGAGTGACCCACGATAACTGGTATGTGCATCTGAAGCTCGGGGCGCCAGATGCCACGGGATTCGTATGGATGACCCGCCGGGATGGCCCCAAGGGCGGCAACGCGTACCAATTTTGGGTCTATGACGCCTGGGCGCTCTATGTAATCTCAGAATTCGGGGACTTCAAGTCAGCGCCCGGCGCACCAAAGGGGACTTGGTGGGGCACCTGGCCCGGAGCGATCGGGTTCGGGGCCTTGGCTCCTCGCTATCCAGCAGACGGTACGCATCTGGAGCAGACCCGCTGGGAGTTCGCGATCGACGCGGCGTTCGATCCGGCAGGCCAAAACCCGCCAACCGGACTCACCGCCTACTCCGGGCAATCCACCACGTCAATCGACGCGGGCCCTCACACAACGTGCCACGGCGATGCACGCCTCCGGTCGACGGCCGGCCCGACAGACAGGGGGTGGACCGAGAAGGCGTACGTCGGCGATTTCGTCCCCATCTGCGGGACGAAGGACTACCGGCGAGGGCTGCACCGCTGGGAGCGATACGACAACGACGGTCCCGATTCGACGCCCCCATGGCAGCCGCACACCGCCCAGAGCTGCCACGCGATAAACGGCGTCTGGTACGGCCCGCCACAGGGGTGCATGACCGGCCGACGCGATTACTGCTGGGAGCCACTGAGGGACGGCAAGTAGGCGAATGGCCACCTCGCGACTCTTCGCCGCCACTGAAGGGAACCACGAGAAGGGTATAGCGGCATCTACTCGACGGGGTAACTGGCGGGCATCCTACGTCAACGCTGGTCGCGCGCCCCAGTCGCTAGCCGGATTGACTGGGGCCATTCCCTCGCCGATGGCTTCGTCGCCTGCTTTCTCCTCAACGAAGGCGGCGGTGGTCGGCGTACCGGCCGGCCAGCGCGTGAGTGACGATGAACTTGCTCACGCCGGCGTCGTAGGCGACCGGGCTATGCGGGATGCCGAGGCGCTGGAGTTGGCCGACGATCCGCTGTACAGTCCCTGGGCTGAGTAAATTCGTATGAGACTAACTGACTGGAGCGCCGGCCACCCCCGAGGAAGGCCGTCTCCGCTTCGGGCGGGACGCCGCCGACCACGGAAAGGGTCCCATGAAAGATCGACGCCGCCACACCTTCGCGGACGACGATGAAGTCGACGGTCAGACCGCCCTTCTACCTAATGCTTGTGAATCTTTCGCCGAACGAGAATCATCGACCAGTCCCAGACGTCTCACCCAGGCCTGCGATCGATTGCAGCGAAGGCGCCCGATGCCTCAGGCCCTGTGGGAGTGCTGAGCCAATGACACGGACCCAGCCGAGCCAGAAGGCTTCCCCGAGATTTCTCAAGCGCGATCATCCCAGCCTGACCGAGCAACCTCAGCGCGGAGGATCAGAATGCGACGACTCGCCTTAGGTTTTCTGCTCGCCCTGGCAGCGTTCATCATCGCCATCCTCGCCAAGATCTTCAGGACGGGATCACTGGCGGCGCTGTGGTGATCGACCCCCGACCTGAAAAGACGCTGAGCTTCAGCGCGGGTTCGCGGAAGAGATCGTGAAGCCCTTCTCGGAGACGCTCCGGGCCATCGGCGAGGCCCTCAACCGCATGCGAGTGCCGTTCACGATGGCTGCTCTACACACACAGGCCGGACGCGGTGACAGCCCAGCCGTCGGCGTGAGCGTCCAGTCCCTGCGGCCCTTCGCGATTCGCCACGTCAGCCGGAACTAGGCCCCGAGTCGTGACTGAGCTCGAGCGGGTGGCTGTCCAGCGGGGCGCTCGCACCCGCCGCGTCGCGTCGTCGGTGACGATGATTCGTTGCAGCCCCGACTGGAGAGTAGTCGCCGGCGAGATGGTCTGCTCCGGCGCTGACACTCGGAGGGTCTGGTACCCGCCGAGATCCTGACTCCCCCGGCGACGACCTGCGCCGTAGGGGGCGACTCGGAGCGTCTGCGCGCCGGCGCCAAGAGTCGCGGCTGGTGGAGCCGAGAAGATCACCCCGCGACGGGCCACGGAGAGCAGTGCATACGGCTCAGCCTGGAGCCACAGCAGCTCGGCATAGCTCAGCCGGCGTCACCAGATCATCAGGACTTCGCAGGTGCCGACCATCCGGACCGCGCCATCGTCACGCCGACCGATACGGGGGTACTCGGTCCGCTGCCCATGGCCCCGTGCCGATGCCGCAAGCTCGGCGCCGACTGAGGGCATCCCGTCGATGCAGAACGTAGGCGCCGACGTCACGAGACCATCCGGGCACGTCACGGCGCAGGCGCGCCTCTGGCCAAGCGCCACCTCGGCGCCCTGCCAATCCCGCGCTCCGCTCGCGTTCGCCCCTACAGGTCGAGCGCCGGGGTGGCCGCCGCGTTCGTCCGGAAGTCAACGTTGTTCGAGCCGCCCATTGCTCGCATGCTTCCCCGCGAAGGGTCATTATCAGGGTCCGATCAGCTGCAGGCCGGCGGGGAATCGGGATCGCACACAACGATACCCAGGACCGCAGCCAAGCTGCGGGCGACGGCGATGAGTTGCGTGGGATCTATGATCGCGCCGGCGAGGTCGCCGGATCGCATCCGGAGATCGTCCAGATCGCAGCCGCGAAAGTCGGCGCCCTGGACTCGGGCGCCCACGACGATGGCGCCGCGCAGGTCACAGCCCCGGAAGACAGTCTCCACCAGGGTGGCACTCCCGAAGTCCGCCTCGGTCAGCGCGCAGTCCTCGAACCTCGCCTGCTTGAGCGACGCGAAGCGAAACGAGGTCAAGGCGCCCACGCAGCCGTGAAGTCGAAGACCGGTCGCCGACAGCTCGGCGGCATCGAGCCCGGTGACGCGGCAGCCGATGAACTCCACGCGGTGCATGGAGGCGTCGCGCCATACGGCGTTTGCAAGGTCACAGCTTTCCACGCGCACGTCCAGCAGTCGCAACCCCTCGAGCCGGGCCCCCCTGAGGTCGAGATCCTTCAAGACCGCCCGCTCCAGGGTCAGCTTCTTCAGGGTCCTTGTGGCAAAGGACTCTCCTGAAACCTCGACGTCGGCGTAGGCCGTGTCGTTACCTATCGCGGAACCGGCGAGACGTTGCCGGGCGTGAGCGGGGGGTAGCCGAGGCGACCGGGAGGCGGGGCTCATGGCATTCGCTGGTCTTCGCCCATTGCGGAAAACGATACCAGGGGCCGCCTCTACCTCGACGCCCGTTGGCGCACCGCTCGTGGTGTGCGACATAGTGGGCCTCGCCGCTCTCGGCATCGTACCGGTCGGGCCCGGCGCGAGCGAGAGCGCCTCGAGGCTGCGGAGCGTGCCAGAGTCGCCGCCGGAACCGAGCGGCTTCGCAAGGAAGAAGAGGAGCGGCGCCTGGCCGGTCTGTAACTTCGGAGTCGGTCAGCGATCGTTTGGGTGTGGCGGCGTCGGATCCCGCCGGGCATCACGGCGCTCAACTTCCTCGGCTCGGAGGCGCTCGTTCTCCACGTCCGATAGCGTCTCGAGGCTCTCGAGAAGCCTCCTGGCCAGCCGATCCGCCCACGGCGATCCAGCTCGAGAGCTCTCGCCGCGATTTCGTCGATGCGACGTGTGCGATCGAGCTTCGTTGTGCGACGGACCCCCAGGGGCTCCTCGAACGCGAGCTGGTAGCGGCGGGCGGGATTGTCGAATTTCACGCGCTTCGGATCGAACGTGTCAGGGTCGAATCGACCACCGAGCCACTCGAGGATGCTCTCGTGCTCCTCGTGGGTGGGGTCCTGGATCACTGCCAGAAGGTTCTCGTAGCCATGGATGCCACCACAGTCTTCGGGTGGGCAGGCCCTGGCGCCGTCGATGCAGAGCGGGTATTTCTTGCCCGCTTGCCGCGGCAGGATTGCTTCGAGCGTCAGCTCGTGTTCCCACCCGTCGCCGAAGTCGTACTCGTACTGAACGATAGTGCCGGGGCGGGGGAAGTAGCGCGTGATGGGGATCTCCCAGCCCGGCAGGGTGGGCTTTTCGCCTTCGAAGGGGTCGTCGTCCGGGATGCCGATCTGCTCCACGTCGCCCGTCCCGGGCCTCGCCACGCGAAAGACGTGCAGATGGTAGTCGCGCCACCCCATCGAGTCCTGAAGGGCGACGTGCAGGTCCCAGAAACTGTAGCTCTCGGGTATCTGGATTCGCCTCCAGACAGGTGGCTCCGCTCCGACGAGGGCCAGCGTGAACTGGTAGACCTGAGCTGTCCTCATCACTCGTCTCCATCGCCTGGATAACCAGGGATCGATGCGGCGCTGTTCGTCACGGCGGCCGGCCGGCCGATCACCTATCGAGCGGTCACCAGGGCGGTGCGCCGTGCCGCTCGGCGGATCGGGGTCCACGTGGAGCCGCACATGTTTGGGTACAGCTACGCGATCGAGCTCCTCGAGCGCGGCACCGGCATCCGGGACATTCGCGACCTTCTTGGTCACGAGTCCGTCGCGACAACCAGAGGCGACGCGCACGTGAGCGAGGCGCGCGCCGGCCGATCATGCAGCTGCGTGAACCGCCTGGGACATAAAGAAGCCCTTCTGTCTCCCCGGCGTCAAGCGTCATGGGACTGGCGGAAATCTAAAGAAACGCGCCAGAGAAGGCCTGTAAGCCGGGTCCTGTCCCCCGAGAGGGGCGGCGATCATCTCTCTAGGGCGCCGGTTACCCGGCGCCTCAAGCGGCCTTACCCGAGAGCGCGGGCGGGCCACCCGATAGCTCTCCTATTCGGCCTTGCTCCAGGTGGGGTTTGCCGAGCCGACGCGGTCACCCGCGCCGCTGGTGAGCTCTTACCTCACCGTTTCACCCTTACCGCTCTTCATCGAAGAACGGCGGTTTGCTTTCTGTGGCACTGTCCGTGGGGTCGCCCCCCCTGGGTGTTACCCAGCACCCTGCCCTGTGGAGCCCGGACTTTCCTCTCGCCACGTTGCCGTGACCAGCGATCGCCCGTCCTTCTCTGGCGCTCCTCACAGTATAGCTGGCGCGGTCTCACACCGCCGGTGCGCGGAGCCCTTTGGTCAGTGGCCAAAGCTGAAGGCCAGAAGCCCTGCGGTGAGCGGCCAAAGCTGAAGGCCAGAAGCCTTGCGGTCAGCGGCCAAAGCTGAAGGAGAAGGGACCCGCGTCGTTCTCGCCGAAACCGACAAGCTGCTGGCGCTTGCCCTTCTGGTGCAGCGCCAGTGTCGCTGTCGCTACCGCCTCGTCCACGGCGGGGCCCGAGAGGTAGTCGTTGTTGAGAACGAGTTGACCGTGAGTGACGCTGATGCGCCCCTCCATCGTTGTACCCCCCGGGAACACGAGGGCGTAGCGGCCGTCAGGCTGGATGGTGATGTCGGCGGGGCTCGCAGCGCCCGACGTTCCCACAAAGTAGCCCGTCCAGAAGCCGGCGAGCGTCGGTAACTCCGAGGGGCTGACCGGTGTCGACGCGACGGTGGTGGCCGCGCAGCCGCCCAAGGACAAGGCCAGCAGGGCGGCGGCCGACACGGTGAGCCAGCGCACGGCCCGTCTCATGGCACTCCAAAGCGCAGGCGCGGGCCGATGGCGGGTTCTTCCCCTGGTGCGCAGGACATGTCGCATGGCGCTTCCCTCCGCGGCGATGGACCTCCAAGTGTAGCCCGGGGCAAATTGACTGGCTCGACCTGAGAGGCTACGCTCAGGCGCTGCGCCCTTCAGCGCGGGGACACCCACGACCAACGTCAAGGAGCGAGCAGCATGGCGCGGATGACCGGTGGCGAAGCCCTCGTCAAGTCTCTCTACCGTGAAGGTGTCCGGGTGGTGTTTGGGCTGCCCGGCGTACAGATCTACGGCACCCTGGCCGCCCTGCGAGACGAGCCCGGGATCCGCCTCATCACGACCCGTCACGAGCAGGCCACGAGCTACATGGCCGACGGCTACGCGCGCTCCGGGGGTGACATCGGGGTGGCCCTCGTCGTACCTGGCCCGGGCCTCTTGAACACGCTGGGTGGCCTGAGCACGGCCTACGCGGCCTCATCGCCCGTTCTGATGATCTCGGGACAGATCCCGCGCGCGAGCATCGGCAAGAACATCGGGCTCTTGCACGAGGTCAACGATCAGCTGGACTCGGTGGCGCCCGTCACCAAGTGGCGGCGGCGCGTCCTCGACGTTTTGGAGATCCCCGCCGCAGTCCGCGAGGCGGTTCGCCAGCTCAAGACGGGCCGGCCCCGCCCCGTGGAAATCGAGCTGCCACCGGAGACGATGGAGGAAGAGGGAGACGTCGAGTTGCTCGAGGCCGGTCACTGGGTGCGCCCTGCCGCCGCCGGCGCCGACATCGACCGCGCGGCTCAGATGCTGCTCGCCGCCCAGAACCCCGTGATCTACGCGGGCGGCGGCGTGAATCTCTCCGGGGCTCACGAGGCGCTGGCCGCGGTCGCCGAGTACTTGCAGGCGGGCGTCATCCAGTCGGCGGAGGGAAAGGGAGCGGTCAACGATGACAGCGATCTGTCCCTCGGTGCCGCCATCTGGTCGAAGAGCCAATTGAAGCAGTACATGGAGACCGCGGACCTCGTCCTCGCCGTGGGCAGTCGCTGTGCCCTCGCCGGCTTCCAGTCCGAGCAGCAGGTCGTGCAGATCGACATCGACCCCGAGGAGATCGGGCGCAATCACGGGAAGACCTTCGGGCTCGTGGGCGACGCCCGCGCCACGCTCGAAGCGCTCCTCGAGCGCCTGCGCGCGTCGAGCCCGCCGCGCCGGCCCCGCAAGGCCGAGCGCGAGGCGCTGCGCGCGGCGATCGCCAGCATGGCGGGGCAGGAACCGCAGGCGCCGATTCTCCGGAACCTGCGCGCGGCAACTCCGGAGGAGACCATCGTGGTGGCCGGCATGACCCAGATCGGCTACTACTCGCGGCCGTTCTGGCCGGTCTACCGGCCGCGCACCTATCTCACGTCGTCGTATTCAGGGAATCTCGGCTACGCGTTTCCCGTGGCGCTCGGGGCCAAGGTCGCGCGCCCGGACCGCCCCGTGCTCTCGCTCTCAGGCGACGGCGGTTTCATGTATAACGTGCAGGAGCTGGCCACGGCTGCCCAGTACGGGATCAACGTCGTCGCCGTAGTCTTCAACGATGGCGCCTACGGCAACGTGGCGCGCGACCTCGATGAAGACTGGGGCGGTACCTACGGCGCCGAGCTGCGCAACCCCGACTTCGTGAAGCTGGCTGAGGCCTTCGGGGTGGTTGGCCTCCGAGCCAAGCAACCGACCGACGTGGGTCCTCTCGTCCGCGAGGCCTTGAAGCTCGATCGCCCAGCCCTCATCGAGGTCCCAGTGGGGCGGATGCCGCGCCCGCTCTTCTTCGCGACGCGCCAGCCTCCCGCGAGGTACCGGCCGGCGGCGACGCCGCCCAGATGAGCACGCCTATCGTCCTCGGCACCGCGACACCGGGGGGAGGCTTCCCAGTCTACGGCGACGCGGTCGCCGAGGTGATCAACGAGGTCGACGACTCGCTCCGCGTGGAAACGCGCAACACCAAAGGGAGCACGGAGAACGTCCCCTTGCTGGAGGCCGGTGAGCTGGACCTCGCCCTCGTCCAGGGCGAGGTGGCCCACGAGGCGTTGAATGGCGTCGGCCGGCCGCCGGCGACCCTGCACGTGCTGAGCGCCATGTACTCGACGGCTGGCATGTTCGTCGTGCGCGGCGATGGGCCCTATCGCGTGATCGACGATCTGAAGGGTCGGGCGGTCGCCTTCGGGGCGCGCGGCTCGGGATTGGTGATCCTCGCCCGGTACGTGCTCGACGGGCTCGGGCTCGATCAGCAGCGCGACTTCCAGGCGGTATTCCTGGATCGAGCCGGTGACGGGCCGGCCATGGTGCTGGATGGACGGGTTGCCGCGCTGTGGGGTGGAGGAGTGGGATGGCCGGGCTTTGTGGCTGTGGCGAGTGGACCGGCCGGCGCGCGCTTCCTCACTCCCGATGCTGCCGGAATTCGGAACATCCAGGCCCAACATCCTTTCCTAAAGTCGCTGACCGTTCCCGCTGGGGCGTACCCGGAGCAGATGTCGGAGATCGCGTCGGTCGGCTCGTGGAGCTTCATCATGACGAGGCCGACCCTTTCCGATGACGTGGCTTACCGACTGGCCTGGGCGCTCCACCGCGGCGAGCCGATCTTGGCCGCCCGCCTGGACCAGGCGCGCGAGACTACGGCGGCCAACACGGTAGCGGCGGTGGCCCG
Source organism: Candidatus Methylomirabilota bacterium (assembly GCA_046726415.1). GTDB lineage: Bacteria > Methylomirabilota > Methylomirabilia > Rokubacteriales > CSP1-6 > CAVWFS01. The sequence goes on along the minus strand of JBKPAK010000324.1, from coordinate 19,560 downwards.
CCCCGATCTCATCCACCCCGGGGCGCGCCGGTATCTCGCCGAGATCGGGCTGACCTGATGCTGCCCACGCCGTTGTTCGACGGGCGCGCAAGCGCTCACTCGAAAGGTGACTGAATGAATTATCGACAGCTCGGACGGACGGGTTTGCGGGTCTCTGCGCTGGGCTTCGGCTGTGGAGACGTGGGCGGGCTGATCGTCCGAGGCACGCCGGCGGAACGCGAGCGCGCGGTGGCGCGCGCGGTGGAGCTGGGCGTCAACTACTTCGACACCGCCGCCGCGTATGGCCACGGCCGGTCCGAGGAGAATCTCGGTGAGGTCCTCCAGCGGCTCCGACCGAACGTCTTCGTCGGAACCAAATTTCGCGTCGAGCCAGACGATCTTCGCGACATCGGCGGGGCCATCACGCGCTCACTGGAGGCCAGCCTCCGGCGCCTGCGCCTGGAACGCGTCGACCTGCTGCAACTTCACAATCGCATTGCGACGACCTCCGACGGCCGTAGCCTCGTGGTCTCCACGGTGCTCGACGATGTGGTGGCGGTTCTTGGGCGCCTGCGGGAGGCGGGGAAGATCCGCTTCTATGGCATCACGGCGCTGGGCGACACCGATGCCGTGCATCGCGTGTTGACCGCGGGCGCTCTGGACACCGCTCAGGTCTGCTACAACCTTCTCAATCCCAGTGCCGGCTTCCCGGTGCCTCGCGGCTTCCCGGCCCAGGACTTCAGCCAACTTCTGACGCCGGCTCGCGGGCACGGCGTGGGCGTCATCGTAATCCGCGTACTGGCGGCGGGCGCCCTCAGCGGCCGGCTGGAGCGCCACCCGGTAGCCGTTCCCTCGGTGGAGCCCATCGCCTCTGGGCCGGACTACGCTAGCGACGTCGACCGGGCGCAACTGCTCGAGGGCGTCGTTCGAGACGGTCATGCGGAGAGCTTGGTCGAGGCGGCGCTTCGCTTCCCGCTAGGATCGGAGGCGGTGTCCACCGTGCTCCTGGGATACTCCAGCCTGGAGCACCTCGAGTACGCGGCGGCCGCCGTCGCCCGTGGACCGCTCCCGGCGGCCGCACTCGATCGGCTCCGCGAGGCCTGGCAGCGCCTCGCGATGCCGTCGTCCTGAATCGGTCGATGCCGGGGGAGTGAGCCTCGCGGTCATGGCCCTCGGGCGTTCGCGGTCAGCGCAACGCCTGATCATCCGCTCGGTCAGCGTAACGCCTGATCAGTCCGGCGCGGTCAGCGGGGCGCCTGACCTGTCCCGCTTAACGAGGCGATGGCTGCGCGCGCCAGGGCGTCGACGCGCTCGTTGAGGGGATCGCCGCTGTGGCCGCGTACCTTGTGCCACTGCACGTCGTGGCGGCGCGTCTCGGCGATCAGCCGCTCCCAGAGATCGCGATTGGCGACGGGCTGCTTGCCGGCTCCGATCCAGCCGGTCCGCTCCCAGCGGTCCCACCAGCCATCGCGGAAGCAGTTGACGACATAGGCGCTGTCGCTGTGCACGTGCACACGCCGCCTGCCGGGAATGGCGGCGAGGCCCTCCAGGGCCGCCGTGATCTCCATCCGCTGATTGGTCGTCCGCGGCTCGGCCCCAGAGACGACGCGCTCGCGATCGCCCTCGATGATGAGTGCCGCCCAGCCGCCCGGTCCGGGATTGCCCGAGCAGGCGCCATCGCAGTAGACCGTGACGTCGGGAACGGACGCTCGGGGCACACGGGCGAATCCAGGAGCGCCGGCGTGACCGGGGCGCACCGCGCGTGCGGGGATACGGTCAGTCATGTGTCGGGGTTCTCACCGTCCATACAACGCATCGGAGGCATCCGCCGTTCGAGCGGCGGCTGTGCCGTCGCAACGACGATCCTCGGGGCAGGGTTCGGAAAGGGGGCGGAGCCCCTCCGAGTGCTCTACTCGTGCCAGAAGAGAAAGCGGCCGCAGCTCTCGCAGAGCATGAGAGATCGCGCAGCGCGCAGCTCATAGATGGCCTGAGGGCGGATGGTCACTCGACACGCGCTGCACACTGCGGCGCTGCCCACCGTGGCCACCGCCACCCCACCGCGCGCCTTGCGAATCCGGTCGTAGTCGCTCAGCAGCGCCGGCGGTAGATCAGCGGCCCGGGTCGCCCGAGCCCCCCGCACGACGGCCAAGTCTGCGTCCACCGCGGCCAGCCGCTTCTGGATCTCGGCGATGTCGCGTCGGGCTTGCTCCTCCCGCCGCGCGTGGAATTGTTCGGCGTCGCGGATCTCCACGGCGACGCGCTCACCCAGCTCCATGAGGGCGAGGATCTGTTCCTCCATCTCGGCCTTCTCCTGCTTGATCTCTTCGATCTCGAGCAGCACGGCGGAGTATTCCTTGTTGGTCTTCACCTCGTAGAGTCGGCTCTCCGACTTGGCGCGCTTGGTGGCGACGACCTCGAGATCCTTCTCCTTGGCGCGCAGGTCCTTGCGGGCCTTGTCCTGGCGTGCGCGAAGGACCTCCAGCGATTTCTTGGCCTCGGCCAGACCGGTCTCGATGGCCGCGACCTCCTTGGGCAGGCGCGCTGCTTCCGACTCGAGAGCGGCGACCCGGCTGTCTTGCTGCTGCAGATCACTCAGAATCTGAAGGTGCGGATCCACCGATCAGCTCACTCCGAAGAATTGGTGGGCCCACCCGGGGTCGAACCAGGACCTGACCGGTTATGAGCCGGCTGCTCTGCCATTGAGCTATGGGCCCGAGAGCGATAGTAGCTCACGTTTCCAGAAAGCTCCGGAGCTTCTTCGACCGGGACGGGTGACGCAGCTTGCGGAGGGCCTTGGCCTCGATCTGCCGGATGCGCTCGCGGGTCACCGCGAAGTCCTGACCGACCTCTTCCAAGGTGTGCTCGCAGCCGTCCGAGAGCCCGAAGCGCAGCCGCAGCACTTTTTCTTCGCGCGGCGTGAGCGTGTTGAGGACCTTGTTGGTCTGCTCGCGCAGGCTCAGCCCGATGATCGATTCGACCGGCGACACCACTTGCTTGTCCTCGATGAAGTCGCCGAGGTGGCTGTCCTCTTCCTCCCCGATGGGAGTCTCCAGGGAGATGGGTTCCTGGGCGATCTTCAGCACCTTGCGCACCTTGTCCACGGGCACGTCCATCTTGCCGGCGATCTCCTCCGGAGTGGGCTCGCGGCCCAGCTCCTGGACGAGCTGGCGGGAGGTCCGGATGAGCTTGTTGATGGTCTCGATCATGTGCACGGGAATCCGGATGGTGCGCGCCTGGTCAGCAATGGCCCGGGTGATGGCCTGGCGGATCCACCAGGTGGCGTACGTCGAGAATTTGTACCCTCGGCGGTACTCGAACTTGTCGACCGCCTTCATGAGCCCGATGTTGCCTTCTTGGATGAGATCCAGGAACTGCAGCCCGCGGTTGGTGTACTTCTTGGCGATGGAGATGACCAGGCGGAGGTTGGCCTCCACCATCTCCTTCTTGGCCTGCGCCGCCTTCTGCTGGCCGGCCTTGATCACGGTCATCACGCGCTTGATCTCGTCCGCCCGCGCCCGGGCCCGCGCCTCGGCCGCTTTGATCTCCTGTTGGGCCACCCATACCTGCTGCTGCTTGGGGCTCTGGAATTTCTTGGCGGCCTTGAGATGCAGATCCCCGTTGGCCGCCGCGCCATTGGTGGCGGCCACGCCCGGGTCGCGGAAGTTCACGTAGATGAGGTTCTGGACCTCCTCGGGGGAGGGCCGGCGCCCGTTGGTCCAGAGGGCGATGATGCGTTCGGCCCGCTCGATGTCGTCCACCAGATCGCGCAGCCGCTGGACGAGCCCGCGCCGGCCCACGTCTCCGTCCTCGCGATCGATGATTTGCCCGCCGATGTTCAGCTTGCGGAGGGTCTCCAGCACCTTGCCCTGTCGCTGCTGGGCGTGCGCCTCCAGCCGCTTCCACGCCGGCTCCTTGCCCTTGACCTTCTTCTTGCCGGCGCTCTTCTGGCGGAGCTTGCGGCCCTGCTCGCGGAGCTTGTCCCGCTCGCGCAGCAGGCGGTCGACCTTGGCGAAGCCGGCGATGACCGACCGGGCCAGCACCGCCGCCTTCTCGTCGCTGAACTCTTCCTCGTTGATCTCCACCACGTCCTTCACGGAGATCTCGCTGCGGCGGAGCTGATCGCGGAGCTCGCGGAAGCGCTCGAGGGCGAGATTGGTGGAGAGGATGGCGCGGGTGACCTGCTCCTTGCCCTCCTCGATGCGCTTGGCCAGAGCGATTTCTCCCTCGCGGGTGAGGAGGGAGACGCGCCCCATCTCGCGCAGGTAGAGGCGCACCGGATCCTCGGTCCGCCCCACGGGGCCGGGCGTGAGATCGATGGCGTCGATTGGCCCGTCGTCGTCCTCTTCCACCGGCGCCGGGCGCTCCACCTCGGAGGGCAAGCGGCCCGCCTTGGAAGAGTCGACCACTTCGATGTCCATGGCTCCGAACATCATCATGATGTCGTCGAGCTGGTCGAGCGACACGATGTCCGACGGGAGGGCGTCGTTGACCTCGTCGTAGGTCAGGAAGCCTTTCTGCTTCCCGATCGTGATCAGCCTGTCCAGCTCTTCCAGCCGTGGCTCTTCACTCATTCGTCTGAGCTCCTTGGGGACCCGGTGTCCCGTGGTCGAGCGACTGGGCAGTCCCACCCGCCAACCCGTACACCAACCCGCCTCTTTCGTAGAGTGAACGATACGCCTCGGACACGGGGACGTCGACCCCGGCTCGCTCCTGGGCTTCGGCCAGGCGGCGCCCCACCTCGCGCATCTGTTTGAGGCTCTGCATTCGCGCGAGGTGGGCTTTGAACTGGCGGACGGCGGCGGCGAGATCCTCCAGCCTCCGTTCCTCCATCAACAGCGTGGCCAGCACGTCCCGTACCTCATCGGCCAGTTCGGCCATGCGCGCGGCCGCGTCAGCCTCCGGCTCGGCCTTCAGGACGTGCACCAGCGCGCGAAGCGCGTCGTCGCTCAGGTCGGCCTCGTCGACGACCGGCAGCAACTCCCGACGCGCCTCCGGCGAGTGCAGGAGTAGGGCAACGAGGTCTCGGTCGCGCGTGGTGACCCGCGACGGGCTGATCGCCCGCGGCGTCGCCGAAGGCCTCGGGCGGGCGAGGGCCGACGAGAGCCGCTGCGACTCGATCCAAAGCTGCGTCGGGTCGACGCCAAGCTTTACCGCGGCCTCCCGCGCCAGCGCGGTGGCCTCGTCGGCGTTGCCGACCTTGGCCAGCAACAGCGAGACACGCGCGAAGGCGTTGGCGCGGGCCCGCGGGCCCGTGGCCCCCTCGGGATCGACGACCGCGCGGTCCAGCGCATAGGCGAGGATGCTACGCGCTGCCCGGAGACGCTCGGCGAAGGCCTCGCCGCCGTGTGCGCGCAGGAAAGTATCTGGATCGTGCCCCCCGTCCAGCAACGCCACGCGCACCTGGAACGACTCGGCCCGGTCGAAGGCTCCGGAGCGGTTGATGCCCCACAGGGCGCTGGCCTGGGTCGGCTCCAGCAGCTCTTCGGCCCGCTCGGCGGCCTTCTGGCCGGCGGCGTCGGCATCGAAAAAGGTGATGACTTCACTGCAGAAGCGGCGAAGCAGAGCCAGTTGGGCCGCGGTGAAGGAAGTGCCGAGAGCGGCCACTGTCTCGGTAAAGCCGTGCTGGTGGGCCATCAGGCAGTCGACGTAGCCCTCGACGAGGAGCGCCCGTCCCGTGGTGCGAATGGCCTCGCGCGCTGCGTTCATCGCGTAGAGCAGGTTCCCCTTGGAGTAGATCGGCGTTTCCGGGGAGTTCAAGTACTTGGGCGGCTCGTCGCCGAAGGCACGGCCGCCGAAGGCCACCACGCGCCCCTGCAGATCATGGATGGGAAAGATTAGACGCCCCCGAAAGCGGTCGTAGATCCCGCCGCCGCCCTGACGCGGGACCGCCAGCCCAGCGGCCACCAGAACGTCGTCGCCGATGTGCTCTGCGCGCAGGGCGCCAAGCATGAACTCCCAGGCCTCCGGAGCGAGGCCGAGCCCGAAGCGCCGGGCCAGCTCGGGCTCGATCCCCCGCTGCTCGAGATACGCGCGCGCGCGTTCGCCACTGGGCTTCCAGAGCGCCTCGGCATACAGCCGACCGGCGAGGGCCATGGTCCGGAACAGCTTCTCCCGCCCCGAGCCGTCCACCGCCTTGCTCTCCTGGTCGGGCAGGGCCACTCCGGCCATACGGGCCAGCTCGCGCACCGTTTCGGGGAAGGTGAGCTTGTCCTGGCGCATGATGAAGGCGAAGGCGTCGCCGCCCACGCCACAGCCGAAGCACTTGAAGATGCCTTTGCGAGGGTTGACGTTGAAGGACGGCGTCTTCTCGGCGTGGAAGGGACACAGGCCCTTCCAATTCTCCCCGGCCGGTCTCAACCGGACGATGCGACCGATCAGCTCCACGATGTCCAGGCTGGCGCGGATCTGGTCACACACGCCCCGGTAGTCGAGCGCCATGGCGCCTAGCTCACCCGGAGCGCCGCCACCGTGGCGCCGGCGCCGCCCTCGGATGGCTCGCCCTCGCGGAACGACTCCACGAGCGGGTGGGAGGCCAGGAGGTCGCGGACGGTCTTGCGCAGGGCTCCCGTTCCCTTACCGTGGACCACACGCACCTTGGGCAGTCCGGCGACGAAGGCGTCGTCGAGATAGTGCTCGACCAGATCCCGGGCTTCGTCGGTGGTGCGACCGATCAGGTGCAATTCTGAGGCGACTCCGCTCTTCTCGGGCACGCTGGTTCCGCCCCGGCGGGCGGGCGTCACGCTCGCGGGGGCTGTCACCACCCGCAAAGCCTGGATGGGGACGCGCAAGGTGATGTGGCCCGACCGCACGGTGGCGGTGGCACCGGTCAGCGCAACCAACTCCCCGCGGATGCCCAAATGCTCGGCAACGACGGAAGCGCCGACAACCAGGTCGGAGGCCGGACCTTCTGGCTCGGCCGCCGTCACCGGAGCGAGGCGTACCGCCGCTTGGGCCACCCGTTGTCGACTCTGCTCGACGGATCTGCGGGTGCGTTCCCCGGTCTTGAGCCGCTCCCACTCCCCGGCGAGCGCCCGGCGGATATCGGCGACGAGGGCGCTGGCCTCACGTCGCGCGCGCTCTACGATGGTTCGCGCTCGCGTCTCGGCATTGGCTTCCGCCTGCTGGGCCGCCTCCAGCCGCGCCTCGACCTCCCCTTCGCGCCGCTCGAGCGCGATGGCCCGCTCGGCCTCCGACCGGCTCTGGGCATCCAGGCGCTCCAGCAGTTCCGACATGCGCACGGCCTGGGCCGAGCGGTGCGCATGCGCGCGCGCCACCAGCTCGGCGGCCAGACCGAAGCGGGACGCGATGGTGAGCGCGTAGCTCTGGCCCGGTCGGTCATAGAGCAGTCGGAAGGTCGGAGTCAGCGTGGCGGTGTCGAACTCGACGGACGCGTTGCGGGCGCCGGGATGAGTGTTGGCGAATGCCTTGAGCGGTTCGAGGTGGGTGGTGGCCATCACGAAGGCCCCGCGCGCCTCCAGCTCCTCCAGGATGGCCTGGGCGAGCGCGGCGCCCTCATCGGGATCAGTTCCCGCGCCTAGCTCATCGAGCAACACCAGGGAGCCTTCGTCGACGGTCTCGACGATCTCCCGCACCTGCTTGACGAAGGCCGAGAAGGTGGAGAGGTGGTGAGCGACACTCTGGTCGTCGCCCACGATGGCGAAGACGCCGTCGAAGACGGGAAGCCTCGATCCCTCCGCGACGGGCAGGTGACAGCCCACCTGGGCCAGGAGCGCGCACAGCGCAAGGGTTTTGAGGGCGATGGTCTTACCGCCCGCGTTGGGGCCGGTCACCAGGAGGAGCGGACGCTGGCGGGAGAGCTCGAGGTCGACCGGCACCACGGCGCGCGACGGATCCTCCCAGCTCTGCGCGAGCAGAAGTGGATGCCGAGCGGCCCGGAGGTCCACGGACCCTCGAGGGTCCATGACCGGAGCCGTGGCCCGCATCCGCTCGGCGAGGTGCGCCCGGCAGAAGATCCAGTCTAGCTCGCCGACGGCATCGACGAGCGCCATGAGGCGATCAACCCGCTCGCGCACGCGATCCGTTAGCGCGGCCAGGACGCGGTGGACTTCCCCTTCCTCGGCTCGCGCCATCTCCACCAGGTCGTTGTTGGCCTCGATCACCGTCTCGGGCTCGACGAAGACCGTCTGGCCACTTTGTGAGCGATCGTGGACGATGCCGCGGACGCGGGTGCGGGCGTCTGCGCGCACTGGGATCACATAGCGGCCGTGCCGCACGGTGACGAAATGGTCCGCGACGGCGTCGACGGTGTGGAGCATCCGCTCCAGCTCCGTCACGATGCGCCGCCGGCGGTCCCGAATCCCCCGGCGGAGCTGGCCCAGCCGAGAGCTCGCCTGATCGGTGACCGCCCCCTCGTCGTCGAGAGCGCGGCGGAGCGCATCGCGCAGCTCGGGGGCGTGCGGAAGGGCATCGGTCAGCAGGGCGATGGCGGGCGCCACCTCGTCCACGCCACGCCCGTAGGCGGCGAGCCGAGGGCGCGCCTCGAGGACGGGGATGATCTGGACGAGCTCCGCGCCGTCGAGCACCGCGCCAGGTACGCGCGCTCGGTCGAGGACGGGCCGGATATCGGGGATGACGTCGAACGGAGGAGGCCCGGCGGCTCCCATGGCCTGCCGGGCCTGGCCAGTGATCTCGAGGGCCTGCTGGACATCGCCGAGGTCAGTGAGGGGCGCGGCGGTGACAGCCCGCTCGCGGCCCATCGCGGTTCGTGCCTCCTGGGAGAGAACGTCGAGGGCGGTGTCCCACTCGATGCCACGCCCCCAAATTCGACCTGCCTCCAACCTCTGCCTCATTCGCTCCCGCCCCACATCGCAGGAGCCAGCGGTGTGGTCAGGAGTGTCGCAGCTAATCGGAGATCCGCTCGCGTCGCTTGGCCTTTTTGCGCGCCGCTAACGCCTTGCGCTTGCGGCGCACGCTCGGCTTCTCGTAGTGCTGACGCTTCTTGAACTCGGACAGGAGCCCAGCCTTCTCGCATTGCTTCTTGAACCGCTTCAGCGCGCTCTCGAAGGATTCGTCAGGCTCGACGATGACTTTGGTCACTCTGCTCCCTCCCTCCTCGAGGACGCTGCCCCACTGAATAAACGGGAACAAAATACCACGCACCCCCTACCCCGGCAATTCCACCGGATCGGGCGCGACCCTCGGGCGGGCCCAGCGCAGGCCACACGGCGATCGCGTTCATCTGGTCCCCGGCAGCGGGGTGTGCAGGAGTGATAGGACCTTGTCGCAGGCCGCCGTGATGGCGCTCTCCACCGCGGCCATCTCTTCGGTCTCGAAGGTGGACAGGACGTGATCGGGGACCTCCGCCTTGTGCCCGGGCCGGCCGATGCCGATCTTGACCCGGCGGATGTCGGAGCTACCGAGCGCCTCGATGACCGACCGTACGCCGTTGTGCCCTCCGTGACTACCCCTCAGGCGGACGCGGACGGTGCCGAGAGGAAGATCGATATCGTCGTAGACGAGAATCATGTCGGTCGGTTCGGCGCGGAGTGTGCGCAGCGCGGCGGCGACGGCGGGGCCGGTCACATTCATGAAGGATTGGGGCTTCACGAGATACAGGGAATCGCCGCGCCACTGCGCCCGAGCGACGACGGCCTGGCCCTCACGCGTCCAGGGGCGATGAAGACTTCGCGCCAACGCGTCGACGACTCGCTGGCCGACGTTGTGCCGCGTGTCTCGGTATTCGGGGCCCGGATTCCCGAGCCCCACCACCACGTGGGCCAACGAGTCGCCGTTCCGTTACTTCTTGACCTTTTTGCTCTCGTCCGCCGGGGCCTCTTCCTTGGGCTTGCGCTCGGTGAGGACCTCCGGTTCTGCGGCCACCGTTGGCGCGGGCACCGCTTCCGGCGCCTCCTCGGCCATCGGCGGCGAGACAATGGCGACCGCTTGGCCTGGATCGTTCAGGATCCGCACGCCCTCGGACACCCTGAGATGCTGAACGGTCAGCACGTCCCCGATCATGAGCGCGGAGACGTCGGCGTCAACCCGCTCGGGGATGAGGGACGGGAGGCAGGACACCTCGAGCTCGTGCAGGGTGAGGTTGAGGATGCCCTTTTGCTCACGCACGCCGGCGGGCTCACCAACCGGGCGGATGGCCACCACCACGGTAATGGGACGGTCGGCGGCCACCTCCTGCAGGTCGACGTGCAGCAGGTTCTCGGTGACGGGATCGAATTGCAGATCGCGGATGACGGCCATCCGCAGGATCCCCGTACCCTCCGCGGCCTTGAGACTCACGAGCTGGGTCGAACCCTCGTGCCCGTGGATGATCCGGAGCACCGCGCGCGGATCCACGCTGATCGACTCCGACTTGGCGCCCCCATAGAGCACCGCCGGGACGGAGCCGGCGAGGCGCAGCCGCTTGGATGCCTGCTTGCCCGTCCCCTCGCGATGCTGAATCGCCAGCTCCTGCATTTCCATGCGACGTGTCTCCTTTCAAAGCACGAATTCTCAGACGAACAGGGTCGAGACGGATTCCTCGTCGTGGATGCGGCGGATGGCCTCGCCCAGGAGCGGCGCCACGCTCAGCACGGTGACCCGCGCCGCTCGCTTGCTCTCCGGCACCGGGACGGTGTTGGTCACCACCACTTCCTCGAGCGCCGAGGCCCGGATGCGCTCGACGGCCAGCCCCGACAGCACCGGATGGACGCCGCACGCCAAGATCCGCCGAGCGCCCTCGCGTTCGAGAGCGCTCACCGCCTGCACGAGCGTGCCCGCGGTGTCGATCATGTCGTCGATGACCACCGCGTCTCTCCCCTCGACCTCTCCGATGAGGTGCATGAAGACGGCCACGTTCGGCCCGTCCCGCCGCTTGTCGATGATGGCGAGCCCGGCATTCAGCCGCTTGGCGATGGCCCGCGCCCGCTCCACGCCGCCAGCATCGGGAGCCACGATCACGGGGTCCTTGAGATCCTTCTTGCCGAGGTAATCGATGATGACGGGGGCGGCGAACAGGTGGTCCACCGGGATGTCGAAAAAACCTTGGATCTGACCGGCGTGCAAGTCGAGCGTCAGCAAGCGTGCCACGCCGGCCGCTTCCATGAGGTCGGCCACCAGCTTGGCCGAAATCGGCACGCGAGGCTGAACCTTGCGGTCCTGGCGGGCGTAGCCGTAGTAGGGAAGCACCGCGGTGATCCGCCGGGCCGACGACCGCTTCAGCGCGTCGGTCATGACCAGCAGCTCCATCAAGGTGTCATTCACGGGGGGACAGGTGGGCTGGATGATGAACACGTCCGCCCCCCGCACGTTCTCCGTGATCTGCACGAAGACCTCGCCGTCGGAGAAGCGCGAGACCTCCGCGGAGCCCAGCGGTACCCGAAGGTAATAGGCGATCTCCTCGGCCAGCGGGCGATTCGCGTTGCCCGTGAACAGCTTGAGATCGTACGCCATGGCCTCGCCTTATTCGATGGTCACCCGAAGGTGGTTGGGGCGGAGGGATTCGAACCCCCGAATACGGGATCCAAAGTCCCGCGCCTTACCGCTTGGCCACGCCCCATCGTCCCCTGCCATCACCGCGCCCTGACCCGGATCGCCGGGCCGCGTATGGTGCGAACCGCCCAGCACGACCATGATACCCTCGCCAGCCGCGCCCGGAGCTGCCTCGCGTGTTCCCACGAGCGCGCCACGCCGAACACCGTCGGCCCACTGCCCGACATGGCCGCCCCCAGCGCGCCGGCCGCGAGGAGGGCGGCCTTCATCTTCACCACATGCCTCCGGGGGGTGTCGAGGGCAGCCTCCAGACCGTTGTACAGGTGCTCGGCGACACGGGCGGGGCGCCGGCTCTCGAGCGCCGTCAGCAGCGCGCGGCAGTGGTCGCCGCTCGAGTACATCGGCCGTGTCACTCGCCCGTACGTCTCGGCCGTGCTGGCGCCTACCCCGGGATTGACCAGCACAAGCGCGAGACCTACTCCCGGCACCAGCTGCACCTGCTCCCCGCGACCGGTGCCGAGCGCCGTCCCTCCGCGAAGGAAGAACGGGACGTCCATACCCAGCGATACCGCGACCTCGTCGAGCCGCGCCAACGGCCACCGCAGGCGCCAAAGGCGGTTCAGCCCGACTAGCACCGCCGCGGCATCGGTGGACCCGCCACCGAGTCCCCCTGCGACGGGGATGCGCTTGTCGAGCCGAACCCGAACACCTCGCGTGATGCCCGCCGCGTCTCGAAGGGCCATCGCGGCCTTCCACGCCAGATTGCTCGCGTCCGCGGGGACGCCTGGTCCCGTCGCCCTCAGCTCGACGTCGTCCGCGTCTTCGAGAACTAGCCGGTCGGCGAGGTCGACCGTCTGCATCACCGTCGCGATCTCGTGGTAGCCATCGGCGCGCCGCCCCAGGACCTCGAGTGTGAGATTGACTTTGGCCGAAGCGCTGAGCACGAGGCGACGGGCCCGTCTCGATCCCGTCGACAAAGCACCAAACCCTAGCACGCGCGCTCATTACCGTCAACGCGTCGCCGGCCGGGTCCTGCGGCAAGCGGCCGTGGCGACGCGCCGCCGAGCAGTTGACGAGGCGGAGCAGGGGGCAACTCCGCGCTCCGTGGCGGCCGCGGTCCCTGCGGGAAGCGCCACGGAGCAGCTGACGAGGCGGGGCAGGAGCGAACGCTCCCCCCGCGTCACCCAACATGGCGGTGGGGGTGTCGGGGGGAGCGGCGCTCGCTCCCTCCGACTATTCAATGTTCTTAACGCGGGCTCCGCGGGGGATGGTGAAGGTGAAGCGCTCGGGATCGATGCCGGCCCCGAAGACGGGTTCGCGATACCGCACGGTTCCCACCACCTGAGAGCCTGCCGCGTCGAACGAGAATCCCTGCATCTCACCCGCGGTGTCTCGTGCATACGTGACGCGCACGGCGTATCGGCCACCCACGATCTCCTGCTGCCGGACGATCCCCGTAGTCATGTCCATCCACACGCGCTTGCGGTTCACGGATCCGTAGAGAGTGACAGAAGGGCCGTCGCCCTCCGGCGGCATCACCTCGGCGGCGCGGAGATCGTCGGGCGGCGCCGCCAGGCCGGCCAGGACGCTGACCAGGTCGTTGGCATCGAAGGGTAGGCTCAGGAGCTTCGCCGTGACCTCGGGGGTGGCCGGGCCGACGACGGCCTCGTTGGTGGCGGCGCTGTACGCCCGGAGCTGTCCCTCGGCCACCGTGGCGAGCAGGAACGGCGCGCCAAAAGGGGACAGCACTTCGAAGCGGACGGCACTGGGGCGCCTCGCCAAGAGCACGCCGGCGAGCTGCTGGCGCTTGCCCCGGCGGTCCACGGTCATCGACGCCAGGGTGCGGAGGTCGCTGAACGCTCGCCAGTTGGCGTCGAGCAGGTCCACCGCGTGGCGGGCGTCAGGCGGAATCGCCTCTCGGGGTGGCGGAAGAGCGGTCGCACAGCCTGCCGTGAACCCGACGACGAGGGCGAGGCTACGGAGAAGCTTTCGACTGCTCACCCTTCAGCCGACGGAGGTTCGTCTTCATGGTCTCGACCTTGTTCTTGACTCCGTCGGAGGAAGGATCGAGCTGGAGCGATTTCTCCCATGCCGCCAGCGCGTCCTCGCTCATGCCGTTCTTGGCGTAGGCGTCGCCCAGATGCTCGAAGATCACGGGATCGTCCTTGGCCCGCTCGACGGCGCGCCTCAGCTCCCGCAGGGCTTCGGGATAGCGCCCCTGCTGGTAGTAGGCCCAGCCCAGGCTGTCGATGAAGTATCCATTCTCCGGTTCGAGTTCGAGGGCTTTCGAGATGAGCTGGATGGCCTCCTCGAGGTTCTGACCCCGCTCGGCGTACATATAGCCCACGTAATTGTAGGCCTCGGCGTGGCGGGGATCGGCGGCGATCACTTTGCGGAACTGCTGGACGGCGTCGTCGAACTTCGCCTGCTTCTCGTAGACGACACCCAGCTGAAAGTGCAGATCCTTGTGGCCGCCGTCGAGGGCCAGCCCCTCCTGCAGCGTGTCGGAGGCCCGGTCGTATTGCTTGGCCCGAAAGTACGCCGTGCCGAGGTAGAGGAACAGTTCGGCGCGCTTGGGATCGAGATTGACGGCCTCGCGCAGGGCGCTGATGGCCTCGTCGTAGCGCTTGGCGCGGCCGTGGAGGAAACCGAGCTGGACGCGGGCGTCGATGGAGCGAGGATCGGCGCGCAAGATGCGCTCCAGCTCCGCCCTGGCCTCGGCGTCCTTGCCACCGTCCATGTACGCTGTGGCCAAGAAGTACCGCGCGCGCAGATTTGTCGGATCGAGCGCGATGGCCCGGCGGAAGGCATCGCTGGCGCGATCCCACATCTTCTGTTCGTAGTAGACGACGCCGAGCTTGAGCCACACGGCGGCGTTGCGCGGGGCCGACTCCGCCAGCTGCTCGATCCGCTCCTGGGCTTCCTTGAAGCGGCCGAGGCGAAGGAGCAGATCGCCGAGTCGCTCCACGAAGGCGGGGTTGTCTGGATTGTTGCGAAGCGCTTCCTCGTACACCTGGACCGCCTGCTCCTGGTCGCCACGCGTTTCGTAGACATAGCCGAGGGCCGTCCACGCCCCGTCGTGATCGGGATCGAGCGCGACGGCGCGGCGGAGGCGGGCGACCGCTTCGTCCCAGGCTTCGGTCTCGATAGCCAGGCGCCCGAGGAGAAACTGAGCCTGGGCCAGCTGGGGTTTGTGCTCGGCCAGGCGCATCAGGGTGGCGCGGGCCCGGTCGAAGGCGCGTTGCTCGACCTGATAGCGGGCCAAGGTCAGATAGGGATCCTCGGTGTCGGGATTGAGCGCGATGGCGCTCTCCAGCTCCCGCTCTGCCTCTGCGTACATTCGCTGAGCGCGCAGCAGCTCGGCCAGGGTCATGTGGGGCGCCAGCTGGCCGGGGGCGAGCTGCACCGCCCGGCGCGCGGCCGTCACCGCATCCGCCGGCGCCTCGACGCGTCCGTACCATTGAGCCAGCGTGGTCCACAGGAACGCCGAGTCCGGATCGCGCTTGATGGCCTCCTGCATGGCGGTGATCGCATCTTTGAACTCGCCGTTCTGCGCGAGGCTTTGGGCCACAGCGTAGTGGTAGTACGAGTCGGCGCGAATGTCCGGCGCGCTGGCGCGCGCGAACCCCTCCGGCTGTCCCGCCGAGCGGCGGTCCGCGGTCGCGCATCCGGTGGCCAGGGCCGCGCAGCCGAGCACGATCAGCGGGGCCAGGAGCGCGCCGAATCGACGGCCGCCGGTCGCGTGACGAGCGCGGGTCAGTACGCGCCGGGCGACCTCCGCGAGTCTGGCGTCGGCAATGGCCGCAGCCGCCTCCTCGATCTCCCGCCGCTCCCCTTCGCTGAGTGCAGACGCGGAAGGCACAGGGGCGGCCCGCGGAGCGCTCGAGTCCACGGGCAGGGGACCGACGGTCAGACGGAGCGACCTGACGGACGGACACCGTCGACGGATCATGAGGAGGACCTCGGATTGGCGAAGGGTCAACTCGTGCAGCCAGGGGGAGTTGTCGACCACGACCGTCAGGGAGCCGTCAGTGAGGGTTCCGGGACTCGTCCGGCGTGCCACCTCGGGCCCCACGGTCGCGTGCCAAGCCTGGCGCAAACGGGCCTCGGCGAGGCGCTCGGTGAGCTGAGGCAGCGCCTCAGGCAAGAGATCGCCGACCGCTCGAGGGATCCCGGACGACTTCAACCGGTCTCGACTCCTCCCCGCACAATACAGAGCATGCTACGCCGTCATGGCGCCGAGGGCCAGCGGTTCTCGCGAAAACCGGAGCGGGCCTCAATTGACTCGCTCTGGACCGCTCTTTATAGTGGCGGCATCGATGGCGAAACCCCGCCGCGGTGACCGGTTCACCATTGCGATCGACGACCTGGCCTTCGGGGGACAAGGTGTGGGCCGCGCCGGCGGTTACGTGGTCTTCGTGCCCGGTGGGCTTCCCGGCGATCGACTCACCGTGACGATGACGGATGCTCGGGCTCGCTTCGGCCGGGCCGAGATCGAGGTCGTGGAGGAGGCGTCTCCGCATCGGGTGACCGCCCCGTGTCCCTACTTCGGGCGCTGCGGCGGATGCCGCCTCCAACACATGGCCTACGAGGCACAGCTCTCCTTCAAGGAGAAGCAGGTTCGCGATTGTCTCCAGCGCCTGGGCCGTCTCGGCGAGTTCGACCTGCGCCCGATCGTTCCCGCGCCCGCGATCTTCGGGTATCGGAACAAGATGGAGTTCACCGTGACGGGCGCCACCGGAGCCCCGCGGATCGGGCTGCACGAGGCGGCGCGCTACGACGTCGTGCTGGACATCGAGCGATGCCTTCTGCAGTCCGACACGATGAACGTCCTGCTCGACGAGGTTCGCCATCAAGCGCGAGCTCGCCGGCTTTCGGTGTACGACCAGCAGTCGGGCGAGGGGCTCCTTCGCTTCGTGACCCTGCGCGAAGGGCAGCGCACGGGGGAGGCCATGGTCAACATCGTGACGGCCGCTCCCGACGTGGGGGGGCTCGCTCCGGTGGCAGAAGCTCTGCGAGCACGGGTGCCCGCCACCACCAGCGTCGTCCTCAACGTCAATGGCAAAAAGGCCAGCGTGGCGGTGGGGACAGAGGAACACCTCCTTCACGGTCGCGACCACATCACGGAACGCCTCGACGACGTGGCCTTCCAGGTATCGGCCAACTCCTTCTTCCAGACCAACACCCGGCAGGCTGAGCGGCTGTTCGCGATCGTGGCCGATGCCGCCGGCCTGACCGGCGGCGAGACCCTCATGGATCTCTACTCGGGAACCGGGGCCATCAGCCTTCTTTTGGCGCGGCGCTGCCGCCGTGTCTACGGCATCGACGTTGCCGAGGCCGCGGTGGCTGATGCCGTGCGCAATGCGGCGGCCAACGGCATCGCGCATTGCACGTTCCTTGCTGGCGAGGTGCGTCACGTGCTGCCGGCTCTGATCGCTGACGGCGTACGGGCCGATGTGGTGGTGGCCGATCCGCCCCGCGCAGGATTCCATCCCAAAGCCCTCCGTGCCCTGGCCGCCCTGGCGGCCGGGCGAATCGTCTACGTATCGTGCAACCCGGCGACCCTGGCGCGTGACCTCGGGGATCTCGCCCAGAACGGCTACCGGCTGGAGTGGGTGCAGCCGGTCGACATGTTCCCGCACACCCCCCACATCGAGGCCGTCGCGCGTCTCACGAAGCCCTCGTGAGGGTCTACCTCTTCCGGAGGCTCGCCCAGTCACTGCTCGTATTGTTCGGGGTATCATTCGTCGTCTTCTTCATCCTCTATCTCACCGGTGATCCCGCCCTTGTGCTGCTGCCTCCAGAGGCGTCCGCCGACGATATCCGGCGCTTTCGCGAGGCCATGGGGTTCAACGACCCCTTCATTGTTCAGTACGGGCGCTTCCTGGCCGGGGCCTTGCGGGGGGACTTCGGCCAGTCGATCCGCCACGGCGAACCGGCCTTCCATCTCGTGATCGAGCGGATGCCCGCCACCTTCGAGCTGGCGGGGGCGGGCTTGCTGATCGCGCTCTGCCTGGCCATCCCCGCCGGGATCATTTCCGCCGTGCGTCGCAACACCCTGGCCGACTACGTCTCCACGGTGGTGGCGCTGCTGGGACAGTCGATGCCGACCTTCTGGCTGGGCATCATGCTGATTCTGGTCTTTTCCGTCCAGTTGAATCTGCTGCCCTCCTCGGGCCGTGGCGGGCTCACGCACCTGGTCTTGCCCGCGGTCACCCTAGGCCTCTTCACCACGGCGCGGATCACGCGTCTGACCCGCTCGGGGATGCTGGAGGTCCTGAATCAGGACTACATCCGCACGGCGCGGGCCAAGGGTGTCAGTAACCCGCCGATCGTGTGGAAGCATGCGCTGAAGAATGCCGCCATTCCGATCGTGACCATCGTGGGGATCGAGCTGGGCACCCTTCTCGGAGGCTCCGTGATCACCGAGACGATTTTTGCGTGGCCCGGAGTGGGGCGGCTGTCGGTCCAGGCCATCTACAACCGCGACTATCCCGTGGTCCAGGCGGCGGTTTTCCTGCTGGCCACGACGTTCGTGCTGATCAACCTCCTCGTGGATGTGATCTACACCTATCTCGATCCGCGCATCCGGCTCCGATGACCCCGGCCAGCGTTCTCGCCGAGCGCGACGTGGCCCTGCGCGAGGCCGAGCGTCCCGCGGCGCGCGAGTGGCGGCTCTTCCTGCGCCGGCTCGCCCGTCGCCGGACGGCGCTCTTCGGTCTGGGCGTGGTAGCGGTCGTCCTGTTCACGGCGGTGGCGGCTCCGCTCATGTCTGCCTTCGATCCCATCGAGCAGAACATTGCCGAGCGCCTGAAAGCGCCGGGGACGCGCGATACCTCCGGGCGGCTGCACCTGCTGGGCACCGATCACCTCGGACGTGATCTGCTCGCCCGCATCCTGTTCGGAGCGCGGCCGGCACTGATGGTGGGATTCGCCGCGGTGTTGATCTCCGGCGTGCTGGGGATGGTGGCCGGATTGATCGCGGGGTACTTCGGAGGCCGCGTCGACGACGTCCTCATGCGGCTGGCTGACATCCAGCTCGCCTTCCCGTTCATCCTGCTCGCCATCGCGGTCATCGGGGTGCTTGGACCCAGCCTTCCCACCATCATCGCCGTGATCGGCGTGTCGAGCTGGGTCGTCTACGCGCGGGTGGTTCGCGGCACTGTCCTCTCCCTCACTGAGCGTGAATTCGTGCAGGCCGCCCTGGCGTTGGGCGGCGGCGACCGGTGGGTGCTGATCCGCCACATCCTGCCGAACGCCTTCACGCCGTGGATGGTGGTGGCGACTCTCGATATGGCCAGAGTGATCGTCATCGAGTCGGCGCTATCGTTCTTGGGGCTGGGCGTACAACCCCCCACGCCCACGTGGGGCGGCATGCTGGCCGACGGTCGCGTGTACATCTCCACGGCCTGGTGGCTCGCCACGTTCCCTGGGCTCGCCATTCTCGTCACCGTGCTGGGGATCAATCTCTTCGGCGACGGCCTGCGCGATACCCTCGATCCTCGCCTCACGGTTTAGCCTTGGTCCGAGGCCACCACCATCGCCCGGCGAGCGCCGCCGCCGCAGCCGGCACCGTCACCCACAAGAGGCCTGAGGGAACGCCGGTCAGGTGATTGATGGCGAGCACGCCGGCCCCCCCGACGGCGGCCAGCCACAGGAGCAGCATGGTCAGGGCACGCGCCGTGCGCACCCAGTTTTGGCGAGCGATGGTGAGGGCGGCCAGGCTCCCCGCCGCGTCGATGGCGACGTCGCCAACGCTGCCGGAACGGCTCGGCACGAAGTGCTGATGTGTCTCGTCGAGGCCGGCCCAGACGAGAGAGATACCGAAGGCGCAGGCGGCGGCCATCCCCGGAGTGAGCACGGCATCGCGAACGAGGGCCCGGTACCACAGCAGAGACAGGATGGCGTATTCCATGAAGTGAGCCACTTTGCGGAGAGCCACGTGCAGAGAGGCCGCGTCGGCGGGGGTGAGCCAGGGAGCGACCCAGGACAGGAGACCGAGCAGAGCGCCGCCAGTCCGTTGGCTGTTGAAGGATGGTGACGACAGCATCATGATCCCGGCCATCCACACGACTGCCGGTATCCAGGACGAGGGCCGCATCGACCTCCCATGATACAGTGGCCGCGATGCTCGGC
>JBKPAK010000323.1:0-9297 GCA_046726415.1 Candidatus Methylomirabilota bacterium | reverse complement strand
CTGGTGGGTTGCGCGACGCCGCCGCCGCCGGCCCCGCCGCCGGCCCCACCGCCACGTCCCGCGCCACCACCGAGGGCGGTGCCGCCGCCCGCGCCGCCTCGTCCTCCCGCCGTTCTCTCGCCCCAGAGCAGCCCCGAAGAGGAACGGCGCCTGACCCGGCTGACGAACGAGAACCTCGCGGGCGCCGAACAGCTCCTCAGGCGCATCGATCGCCGGCGATTGTCCACGGACCAGCAGGCCACCGCCCAAACCGTTCAGAGCTTTATCGACAAGGCGCGCGAGGCTCTCGGGGCAAACGACCTGTCGCGCGCCTCGCTCCTCGCCGACAAGGCGCGGGTCCTGGCCGACGAGCTGTCACGCAGCGTGCGGTAAGGCGAGGGTCGGTCCGCTAGAATCTCGGACGTGCCTGAGCTCGAGGACCTCGTCGGCGACCGCTTGATGATCGGCCTGGGCGCGCCCACCCTCGGCGAGGCCCATCTCCGCGTATTCCGCGAGACGCGAGCGGGGGGCCTCATCCTGTATCGCCGCAACTTCGAGGACCCGGAGCAACTCCTCACCATGATCGCGCGGCTCGAGGCGTCGCTCGGCCGGCGGCTCTTGGTGGCCACTGACCACGAGGGCGGCCGCGTGATCATGCTGGGCCGGGGCACGACGATCTTTCCCGACAACCTCGCCGTGGGCATGGCCGGCGAGGAGGCATTCGCCCACCGGCAGGGCCTGATCGAGGCGCGCGAGCTGCGCCGACTCGGCATCGATCTCAACCTGGGCCCTTGTCTGGATGTCCTCACCGACCGCTACAGTCCCAACATCGGCATCCGCTCGTACGGGAAAGATCCGGCCATCGTCGCGCGCTACGGCGCGGCGCGCATCGCGGGCATGATGCGCGGCGGGCTGTCCGCCTGCGCCAAGCACTTCCCCGGCAAGGGGCACTCTCCCCTCGACGCGCACCTGCGGCTTCCCACCATCGACTCCACGTGGGAGGACATGCACGCGCGGCACCTGCCGCCGTTCTTCGCCGCCATCAAGCGCGGCGTCGAGTGCATCATGACCTCACACCCGGCGTACCCCAGGCTCGACACGACCGGTGGGCCCGCCACGTTCTCGCGGCTGATCGTTCACGACTACCTGAGGGGCGAGCTCGGCTTTCCCGGCGTCATCGTCTCCGACGATCTGGAGATGGGAGCGGTCGGCGAGACAGCCCCCATCGGCGAGGCGACGGTGCGCGCGGCGAACGCCGGCCACGATCTCCTGCTGGTCTGCCATACAGAAGCCGCTCAGCGGGCCGCCGCCGCCGCGCTGATGGAGGCATACCGGTCAGGCGCGCTCCCGCGGCGGGAGCTGGAGCCCGCGGCGGAGCGCGTGCGGCGCCTGCGTGAGCGGCGGGTGGCGCGCACCGAGGACGGGCCACCGAGGCCGGAGATCGATGGCCACGCCCTGGCCCTGGCCATGGCCAGCCGCGCGGTCACGGTAGTGGCGCCAGGCCGTGCGGGCTTCCGACGAGCCCTCAACGGCCGGGTCGCCGTGGTGTTTCCCCGCTTCTCGGATCTGGCCGCTCGCATCACCATCGAAGACTCACTGGCCGACGAGCGCGCGTGGGTCGAGTGCTCTTTTGCATCTGTCGGGATCAGCCCGAAGGTGTGTTTGGTGGGAATCGAGCCCGCCGAGGCCGACATCGCGGAGGCGGTGACCGTCTCCGGAGGCGCGGACGCGACGATCCTCTTCCTCTTCGACGCGCACCTCTACCCGAGCAACCGCGCCCTGCTGGACGCCCTCCAAACCCAAGGGCGTCAGCTCGCCGTGGTGCTCCTGCGCGATCCCTACGATGCCCGCCTTCTGGCCCGGGAAACGCTCGGCGTCACCGCCTACGGTTTTCGCCGCTGTCAGCTCGAGGCCGCGATCGCGCGCCTGGCCTACCCGTGAGGACGAGGGCGAGGAGCACGGTCCCCACCGTCCCGATGATCACCAGCCACGACCACGCCAAGGTCCAGCGGCCGGTCTCGATGAGCACCAGGAAGACGAGATTGACGAGGGCCATGACCGTCATGGCGACCACGTTGGCCCGATCATCGACCTGGCGTCGGGTGACCAGGCCGAGGAGGAAGACGCCGAGGAGCGATCCGAACGTCACCCCGGCGATCTTGAAGGCGAGCCAGAGAATCCGGTCGAAGAAGGAAAAGCCGTAGGCCAACGCCGCCAGGGCCACGCCGAAGGCGGCCACGCTGACCCTCGACACGAAAAGGTAGTGCGCTTCCGAACCCCCGCGCCGCAGAAGCGGCCGGTAGATGTCCGTGACGAACGACGAGGCGAGCGCCCCCAGCGGCGAGTCGATGGAGGCCAGCACGATGGCGCTCAGCACGAGCCCACGCAGGACGGCCGGCATCACCTGTTGCACGAAGTGGGGAAGAATGGCGTCGGGCCGCGACACGGACAGCGCCGGGTGCTGGACATAATACGCGAAGAGCGCGGCTCCTAGGCCGAGGTAAATCGCCAGGGTCAGTGCCGTGCCCAGCGGCGTGATGGACAGCGTGCGCTGACTCTGGCCGCGCGTCTCTACGGTGAGGAGCCGCTGCATCAGATCCTGGTCGGTGCCAAAGGCCGCCATGGACCCGATGAACCCGTTTAGCACGGCGACCCACACGATGTTGGGGTCAGTGAAGATCCGCGGCCAGAAATCGGGCGCGCTCGGGGACGGCCCCCAGTTGATCACATTCAAGCGCCCCGCCTCACCGGCCACGCGCAGCACCGCAGCCAGGCCGCCGTCCACTTCGCTGACGATGAACGCGAGGGTGAGACCGCCGGCGCCGAGGAACATGAGGGCCTGCACGACGTTGGTCCACACGATGGCCCGCACGCCGCCCACGCCCATGTAGAGGATCGACACCAGACTGAAGGCGGCGATGGCCAGCGCCAGCGGCCAGCCGAGCATGACCGAGACGGCCAGGCAGGCGGCCATCAGCCGGACCCCCGAGCCCGCCAACCTCGTGATGAAGAAGAGGATCGACGCCGCTACCTGACTCTGCCGGCCGAAGCGATGGCCGAGGAACTCGTAGATCGTGGTGACGTCGTACCGGTAGAACGCCGGGATGAACAGGAAGGCCACCGCCCACTTGGCCAAGCTCGAGCCCACGAAGAACTGCACGTACTCCCAGTTCTCGCTGTAGGCGGTGGCGGGGACGGAGATGATGGTGACCGCGCTGATCTCGGTGGCCAGGAACGACAGCGCCGCCGCCCACCAGGGGATGTGGCGCCGGGCCAGGAAGAAGTCGACGGTGTCTCGCTGGCGCGCGAAGCGGCCCCCGATGGCGAGCAGGAGGAGCAACGAGGCAAGCACGACCGCGTAGTCGGGCCAACTCAGCCGAGCCGGGCCAGGCACGGGCCATTATAGCGGCGACGACCTGCGGCGGCTGGGCGCAGGGTCGGACCGCCGCGAAGCTCGCTTGCCGGCGGGCGGCAGCGGACGCATAGTCGTCGCATGACCGCGCGCCCTCACCCCCTCGTCGTCGGGGTCGACGTGGGCGGCACGTGGATTCGCATCCTCGCGCGCGGCCCGGGCCGGCGCAGCGTGCGGGCCGCGGCGCGCGTCGCGGCGATCGGCGACCTGGAAACCTACGTGTCCGCCATCTGGCGAGAGCACGGCTGGTCCGCGCGCAGTGTGGCCGCGCTCGTCGTTGCGTCCAAGGGGATCTGGACGCCGGCCGAGTGCGCGAGCGCCGCACGGCGCTTCGCCCGCTTCGGCCGTCGCGTCCATGTCATTCCCGATGCCCAGGCCGCCGCCTGGGGCGCCCTCGATGGCCAGCCCGGGGTACTCGTGCTCTCTGGCACCGGCTCCATCGTCGTCGGTCACGACGGACACGGGCAGTGGGCGCGCGCCGGGGGGTTTGGTCCGCTGCTTGGCGACGAGGGCTCGGGCTTCTGGCTCGGACGCGAATGGATCCGCGCCACCACGGGCGCCGGCGACTTCGAAATGGTGCGGACACTCGCCCACGCGGGCCAGCCGGCGGTGGCCATCGCCGCGCTGGCTCCAATGGTCATCGCCCGCGCCAGGGCCGGAGAACGGTGCGCCTCTCACATCGCACGCGCCGGCCAGGCACATCTCGCCATCGGGGCGATCGACGTCGCGCACCGGCTTCGTTTGGCCCCCCCGGTGTCGATCAGCTGGGCCGGTAGCGTTTTGACCGACCCATGGTTTCGCGCCGGGGTGGCTCGGGCCATACGCCGCCGCGGTCTCCGGGCTCGCTGGATCGAGCCCGCCGTGGAACCCGTGGCCGCCGCGGCTCGGTTGGCCGCGGAGCTCATCTCGCCTCGCGGCGTGTCCCCGCGAGCGCCGCGATGAGGGACTCGCCATGACCGAGAGCGCGCCGACCCGCAAGCGCCGCCTCGTCATCACCGTGTGTTCGAACGAACCCGGCGCGGTTGTCCTTCCCGTCGAGCAGGGCGAGCGCCGACGCCGGCTCGACGGCCGCGCGATCCTCCGGGAGCTCCAGATCCTCGTGGAGCGCCGCGGACTCTCGGCGATCGTGCGCGTCCGCGAGGGCTGCGCCGGCGGCTGTCACGGCCGCGGGCCGAACGTCAGCCTGACCATGCACGCGGTACCGGTTCCTGGCCGGCGCGCCGACAATGTGGCCGTCGGCTGGCGGACTTACGTCGGGTCACTCGACACGCTTCGCTGCCTGGCCGCCGTCATCGAAGACAACGTGGCCCTCGAATAGAGGGCGAACGCCTCGAACCCGCCGTCGTTTCGCTGCCCCCCAGACCGCAACAGAGGAAGTGGGCGAGTGCCCGCGGCGTGCCTATCGCTTGAGTCCTAGGTAGATGATCGGACCGGTCAGAGCCGCGGCGACGCCGCCCAGGGTGTTGCCCCACCCCGCGGTGGCCATGGCCAAGCAGGCGCACGTCGTCGGGAACAGCGCCGCCGCCAGCATGCCCACACTTCCGCCGGGCACCCGCCATGGGCGCGGCATCTCAGGAGCGACAACGCGCAGCCACACGAAGGCGGCGAGTTCGACGAGCAGGCTCAACGAGTAGAGCCAGATGTTGAGGACGATCAAATCCTTGAAGGAGAATGCGGCGAAGGCGGCGTAGAACGCCGCGGAGACGAGCACGGCGGCCCACGGCGTGCCGAACCGCGGGTGCACCCGGCCGAGCCAGGCCCCGAGCAAGCCTTCGCGGGCCAGCACGTAGGGCAGTCGAGAGTTGGTCAGGAGCAGCGACAGGAAGAGGCCTCCGGTGCTCACGACGGCCCCTGCCGCCACGCAGTTCCCCAGCCAGGCGCCTCCGATCTTCCCGGCGAGAGTTGGCCACGCCCCCGTCTCCCACGCGGTCCACGCCAGCGCTCCACTGCCCAGAGCGACCCCGACCGGAACGAGGTATGAGAGGGCAATCACGGGGAGCGCGATGAAAAGCGCGAGGCGATAGGCGCGCCCCGGCGCGCGCGTCTCCCCCAAAGTCGTGGACGGCGTGTCCCAGCCCGAGTAGTTCCACATCATCACCGCCAGCCCGAGCCCGAGGCCGCCGAGCAGCGTTTGATCCTCGGCCACCAGCGGCCGCCAAGGCGCCTGGCTGATGGAACCCAGGCCGACGATGACGAGCAGCGCGATCGGGGTCAGCGCGAGGATACCGAGGATGATGGCGGCGCGGCCGACCGGCCATACGCCGGTCAGATTCAGCCCGGTCAAGACGACGATGAACGCCAGTGCCCACAACCAGCGCTCGAGGCCCCCCATGTCGGGGCGCCAGTAGCGCGCGTACTCCACGAAGAGCGCGGGGTAGACCGCGACGTCGACGAAGCTATCGATCCAGCTCCACCAGCCGACCTGAAAGCCCCAGAACCGCCCGAAGGCGCGCGTCACCCAGGTCACGTAGCCGCCCTCGTCCGGCATGGCTGACGCCAATTCCGACATGGCCAGCGAGACGGGCAGGCTCCAGACGATGGGGGTGAGGATCAAGAGCACTAGGGTCAGACCGGGGCCAAAGGCCGGCACGGCGTCCTCGACGCCGTAGGGACCTCCGCTGACGTTGAAGAAGACGATGGCGGCGAGCGACGCGGGGCCGAGCTCCCGACGGAGCCCGATGACTTACCTCCCCTGGGCGGCGGCGATCAGCGCCGGCAGCTCCTTCACCCATTCCTCGATGGGCGTCTGCGCGTCCACCATGATTTCCAGCTTGCCACTGGGCAGCCGTCGCACGCGGCCCGGCGCGGCCGGGCCCAGCGGGATCACCAGCATTTCGCGGTGGATGCCGAGGCCGTCGGTGACCTCGAAGATCGCGTCGATCTCCTTCATGGTGACCACTTCGAGCATGCCCGTCCCCCCGCTCTACCTGTCAGCAGGCCACGCCGCGCTCGGCGGCGCACTCGCGGATCTGCCGCCACGTCTCGTCCTCGATGGGGATGCCGGTCGCGCGGCGCTCGCGCGCCAGGCGCTCCTCCGGTTCGCCGGGAATGAGAATCTCCTTGGCCCCGGCGGCGAGCGGGGTCGCCTTGACGAACTCGAAGTGTTTGGACACCTGCCGATGGAACTCGTCCAGCGGCAGGAAGCGCTCGACGTCGAGGCAGATGATGAGCGTGCCGTTGCGGAAGGGAACGGAGCTTGGGCCCGCCGCACCCGTTCCCGAAAGAATCCCAGCCAGGATCTCCACGGCCAGCGACAGGCCGTAGCCCTTATGGCCGCCGGCGGTGAGCAGCGAGCCCGGCGGCTCGGTGTAGTAGCGGCGCGGATCGGTCGACGGCTCGCCCTGTCCATCGAGCATGATGCCGGGCGGGGCCATCTCGCCGCGGTTGAACTTCACGCGGAGCTTGCCTTCGGCCCACACGCTGGTGGCAAAGTCGTGCGACATGGCCACGGTGCCCCCTGGGCCTGGGATGGCCACGGCGTGCGGATTGGTGCCGAGCCGGCGGGCAGCGCCGCCCCACGGCGCCACGTTGAGACCGCCCACCGCGTTGGCCCACAGCATCCCCACGAGTCCCGCCGCCGCCGCCGTTTCTGCATAGTCGGCGAGCCGTCCCACATGGGTCGTGCCTCGCAGCGCGACGGCGGACACGCCGTGCGCCTTCGCCTTGTCGATAGCCAGCGCTGTCCCGTGCCGGGCCACGACCTGGCCGAGGCCGCGGTCGCCGTCGAGGACCGCGATGACGGGCAAGTCGATGACGGTTGCGATCCGCGGCGTGGGGTTGATGATTCCGGTCTTCAACCCGGCCACGTACTGCGGAATGCGGATGGCGCCATGCGAATCGTGGCCCCGCAGATTGGCGAGGATAAGCTGCTGAGCCACGCAGGCCGCGTCGCCCTGGGGAACATTCCATGCGGCGAAGATGTCCCTGGTGATCCGCTCCAAGCTCTCGGCTTTGATGGTCGGCATATCGTCTCGCTCCTGGCTGATCCGGCGCTCGGAGCGCCCTTGCTAGACTACCCAGCGGGGTACGCGAAGGCGAGCCCGAAAAGACCCACTTCGGCTCCCGAGCGCGCAGGTGCCCCACGCGCACGCAGTGCGCCGGCTCACCGCGGAGCTCTCGCGCCACGACTCCTCGCCACCGTTCGGCGGCCGAGCCGACTATGCCTCGACGCCTAGGGCGCGCGCGGCGGCCTCTTCGCCCGAGCGAACACAGTCGGAGATTCCGACACCACGGTACCCGCCACCGGCCAGAACGAGGCCGGGGAGCCGATCGAGCGCGCGCGCGATGGCGTCCACACGGGCGAGGTGGCCCACCCGATACTGCGGCATGGCATGCGGCCAGCGACGCACGCGGATGAGCGACGGCTCCGCGATCACGCCCAGAGCCGCCCGCAACTCCGCCCGGGTGGTCAGGGCCAACGCGTCGTCGTCCCGCTCGAGCACGCCCGTGTTCAGGGCACCCCCGAGGAAGCAGCGAAGGAGGGACACGCCCTCCGGAGCCCGCCCCGCGTACTTCACGCTGGAAAACGTGCAGGCCAGAAGCGCTCGCTTCTCGCCCCGCGGGACCACGAATCCGAACCCGTCCAGGCGATGGGGGATGTCGGCGCGCCGATAGGCCAGCGTGACCGTCGCTGACGACGCGTACGGGATGTCGGCGAGCAGCGCCGCGGCTCCGGGATCGACGTAGCGCAGAAGGCGACAGGCCACGTGGGCTTCGGTAGCGACGATCACTCGATCGGCCTCGATGCTCTCTCCTGATCCCACTCCGACGCGCCAGCCGCCATCGGCCCGCTCGATTCCCGCGACGCGCTGCTTGAGGGCCACCGCCCCGGCCGGCAGACGGGCCGCGAGCGCGTGCACCAGTTCGCCCATCCCGTCCCGAAGGGTCAGAAAGAGGCTCCAGCGGGCGCCGCTCGTGCCGGGCTGCGGCACCCGCCGCCCGGCGCGCCAGAGGGCCAGGATCAGGCTGCGTTCGCGGCGCTCCAGCTCGAGAAATCGCGGCATGGTGGCGGCCACACTCAGGTCGTCCGGATCGGCGGTGTAGATGCCCGCCACGAGCGGCTGCGCCACGCGCTCCAGGGCCTCGCCGCCCAGCCGCCGTCGCACGAACGCCCCCAGGCTCTCGTCAGCATCGAGTGCGCTCGGCACCAGGCCGCCCCCACGGGGCAGCGCCATCTCCAATGCCATGCGCAGCTTGCCGCGCCAGGAGAAGAGCCTCGACGAGGCGAACGGCCCGAACTTGGTGGGCGCCAGAAGCTGAAAGCCGTCGGGGAGCGGGTGCAGCCGACCGCCGAACCACACGAACGTCCGGCGAAAGCGGTCGTTCGTAGGCACGAGCCTCTCCTCGAGGCCGAGCCGGCGGCAGAGGGCGAGCGCCCACGGCTTCTCGGAGATGAACGAATCGGGCCCAGCCTCGATGACCAGCCCACCGGTACGCTCGGTATCGATCGTTCCCCCAAGCCGGTCGCGCGCCTCGAGCACCGTCAGGTCGAGCGGGATTCCCCACCGCCGCGCCAGCCCGACCGCCTGGTATGCGGCGGCGAGCCCGCTGATGCCGCCCCCGACGACGACGAGTCTTATCGGGCGTCCCTCACGAACCGAGCGAGCATGGCGATGAACTCAGGATGGTCATTCACGGTCTGGGCGCGGTGGAACGCGATGCCGTGCTCCTCGGCGACACCTCGCGCCTCCACGTCGAGATCGTAGAGGATCTCCACGTGATCGCAGACGAACCCGAGGGGCACGATCACTGCGTGCTTCTCTCCGTCGGCGGCCAGGCTGCGCACCACGTCGAGGACGTCCGGGGCGAGCCAGGGCTCGGCCGAGTGGCCACTCCGGCTCTGATAGGCGAGGGTGAAGCGCGAATGCTCGAGTTGCTCGACGACGGCGTGAGCGGCCTGCTCGAAG
>JBKPAK010000322.1:0-23715 GCA_046726415.1 Candidatus Methylomirabilota bacterium | reverse complement strand
GTGATCTCGCCAGAGATCAGGCACTGATCCGCTCGAGGGCGAACGGCATGGCGAGGCGATAGACGACCCAGGCCGCCGCCAGCCCCAGGAGAGTGAGGAGACCGACGGCGACGAAGGCGCGCGGATCGGAGAGCATCCCGCTGGTCACCAACTCTCGCGTGCTGACGAGGAGCGGTGTCACGGGATTCAGCTTGACGACGGTCGCAAAGAGTCCGCCGGCGGGTACGGGGTACACGACCGGCGTCAGCAGGAACCAGGTCGCCGTCACCAGCGGGATTCCCTTCGGCACGTCGTGAAGGAGCAGCCCGAGAGGCGCGAGGACCAGACCGAACAGTGTCCCGAGGAGGACAAGGGCGACCAGGCCAGCCGGGGCCAGGACGACGGTCCAGTGGACGGGAATCGCAAACCATATGAGGACCGCTGCCAGCGGGAGCAGCTTGATGGCGAAGTTCACGATGAGCTCCCCCAGCTTGGCCAGGATGAGGGCCTCTCGCGGGAAGTTGATCCGGGAGAGCATCGGCTTGGCCTGGGAGAGGGCCACCAGCGGGCCGTTCAGCGCCTCCACGAACGTCTGCCACAGGATCGTGCTGAACAGCACGTACACGGGATATGGCAGGCTGGTCTCGCCGACCACCAGGATTTGAGTTTTGCGGGCCAGTGTGAACGCCACCGCCATCACGATCGGCGGGAGAAATGCCCACGCAATGCCGAAGATGGACTGGCGGTACTGGGCCCGGAGATCCCGGACCAGAAGCCGCCATGCCAACTCGCGTGAGCGAGCGACGTCGCGCAGCATGTCTCGCACGAGCTGGAGAGGATGTCGGAGGCCGCTCTCGGGAGTGAGGACCACCGCTGGAGCCGTTGCCGAGAGCGAAGGCACACCGATCGTCATGGCGAGTAGTGTATCCTGCTGAGCGCCAACCCGCCTTGACAAGCTTGGCAGCGTCTTCGACAATCCTTTCGTTCTGCAAGAAGTTCGCCCACGCCAGGCAGAGCCTGACCGAGGCGCCAGAGCGTGGCCCTCCGGCCTCGGCGCCGGGGAGGTGGGGAAGATGACCTCAACGACCTTGATTGGGCGCCGAGATCCGGCGGCGGGAACCTCGCGCCTCCCGCTTTCTCTCGACGCGATGCAATTCGTGTACGAGCCCTTCCCGGTCGGGTACGGGGTCGGTGTGTTCGCTCCCGACTTGTATCGGGAGCTGCGGGCGAACTGGCCGGGCCGGGATTTGTTCGAGTTCAAGGCCGAGCTGGGTAAGAAGTACTCGCTGTCGGAGGTGAACAACCCAGGAGCGTACCACCGCTTCATCGAATCGTCACCGCCTTGGCGGGGCTTCTACGAGTGGACGAAGAGCGGATCGTTCATTACGAACGTGCTGCAATTGTTGTCGTCTCAGTCCATCGACCTCGGGCTGCAATCCGTGCCGATCAACACCGTCCACCACTTGTCGCCCTGGTCGCAGCAACTCGGGCTGCGCGTGCGGAAGCGGCTGCGGAGCCTGACCGGCCACGCCGGGGTCCTCAGCACTCGCTTCGAGTTCTCCATGTTGCCGGCTGACGGAGGGTGCATCAAGCCACACACGGACGCGCCCGCCAAGCTGATCACCCTGGTCTTGTCGATGGTGGACGATGGAGTCTGGAATACGAGCTGGGGCGGGGGAACGGCAATCCTTCGCCCCAAGGACGCCACGCGCAACTTCAACTTCATGAATCGACAGATGGACTTTGCCGAGTGCGAGGTGCTCCGCGTCTTCCCGTTCCAGCCGAACCAGTGTGTGCTCTTCATCAAGACCTTCAACTCGCACCACGCCGTGTACCCGATGACCGGGCACGGCAGCGAGGCGATGCGGCCGACCCTCACCATCAACATCGAGCGAACGTGAGGCCGGTAGCGGCGCTCGGCCGGATCCGGGAGAGGATCCTGGACCGGTACCGCTTCGCTTGGCGGAAGCGGCTCGTGAAGCACGTCGCCGTGCAGGACGGGGACGAGCGGTTCGTCTTTCGCTGCGAGTCGGACCTCGAGCGATGGCGCGCCGAGACCCTCTTCTCCAAGGAGGAGGGGACGGTGGCATGGATTCGGGAGGGGGTGAAGCCAGGCGAGACGTTCTACGACGTGGGCGCCAACATCGGGCTCTATACGCTGCTGGCCGCGCAGCGGGTTGGTTCAAGCGGACGGGTGTACGCCTTCGAGCCCCACGCGCCCAATTTCGTCAGCTTGCTGTACAATGTCCACCTGAACCGGGTGGCCGAGTCGGTCGTCCCTCTGTGCTGTGCCTTGCACGATCGGAACGGCTTTTTCGACTTCCACTATCAAAGTTTCGTCAGCGGCTCGTCCATGAGCCAGCTCGACTGTCTCGTGGACGGTGACGAGGTCAGGTTTCAGCCCGTCGTCTCCGAGCGCAAGCTGGGGGTGACCGTCGATTCGCTCATCGAGAGCGGCGTGATTGGGCCGCCTCATCACGTCAAGATCGACGTGGACGGGAACGAGCTGCTGGTGCTGAAGGGCATGCGGCAACTGCTCACCGGCGCCAACCGTCCGAAGTCGCTGCAGGTGGAGATCAACCGTCGCTACAAGGCGGAGCTCTTCGCGTTCCTTGCCGAGTGCGGATACGAGCAGCGCGCCCGGCACGATACGACGCTCGGGAAGTCACTGCTCGCCGCCGGCCGGGATCCGGAGACCATTGCGCACAACGCCGTGTTCCGTCCTCGTCCGGCGGTCCAGGAGGCCGCTCGCTAGCCTGGAAGCAGGCCCCCCACTGCTGCCGTCGTGGGGCGATGATGGAGGATTGGTCGTGGGCCAAGGCGCGCTGGTCAGGGTGTTCATCGGTTCCGGAGAGGCGAGCCTCGTCGAACGCAAGACACTGATCTACTCGCTGCGAAAGCACACGCGGCGTCCCCTGGACATCTATGTCTTCAACGGCACCCACAATGCCATCGAGCGCAATGACGCGGAACCGGTCCCGGCGCCACTGTCGTTGAAGGTCAAGTACCAGAACCGGACCGAGTTCAGCAACTACCGATTTCTGATCCCGAAGCTCTGTGGCGGAGAGGGGCGGGCGATCTGGCTCGACTCGGACATGATCTGCCTCGCCGACATCGGTGAGCTGTTCGACACACCACTGGACGGCTGCGACTTCCTGGCCGCCCCCGAGACCAATGCCGGCCCCGGCAGCTGGGCTTTGAGCGTCATGGTGATCGACTGTGGCCGCTGCCAGTTCGACATCGAGAGGTTCTTTCGTGAGATCGATCAAGGTCTCTACTCCTACACCGATGTCCATCAGATGCGCAGCAGCTTCCTGGCCCTCCACCCGTACCGAATCGGCGGCTTGAGTCGGTCGTGGAACATGCTCGACCGCTACGACGACCAGACCAAGATCATTCACTATACGGGGCTCTACACGCAGCCCTGGAAGTATCGAAATCACCCCTATGGGGAGCTGTGGTTCCGGTATTTCAATGAAGCAAGGACGGCCGGCGACGTCTCGGACTGGGATATCGAGCTCAGTAAGTTTCGATCCGCGGTCAGGCTGGATCTGCTCGAAGGCAACTCACCCTCGACTCAATCGCGGAGGGCTAGGCAGACGCTGGCCGGCATCCGAACGAGGCTGCGATCCGGCCTCGTCAGACGGCTCGGCCTGGCTGCCCGCTGACCGGATTTCCTCGAACGAACTCGAGCCATGAGCGTCGGGCCCTCGATCGCTGTTCGGGGTCGCGCAGGGACGAGGCTTGAGAAGGCGCTCGCGGCTGGAGCCTCCAGCACCGTGCCCGCGCGGTGGTCGAGAGTCTGCCAATAGAGATGCCGCGAACACACCGACGAATCGTAACCTGCCAGGGCAGCATCCAGCTCGTGGCGGCCACGGCCGCCAGGAGGCATCGCCTCCTCGAAGAGAATCAGCGCGACCACGACTGGGAGGACTATCTCGTCATTTACAATCTCGCGGCTCCGTCGGGACAGGACGGTGAGTTCGTGCAGATCCTCAAAGAGATGGCCACCTGTCTGGGGGCATGGAAGCGCATCGTGTACTTCAGCGATGGGGAGCTGAGTGCCCTGGCCCGCCGGGTGTCCGACTCCGCGCCTCGCGCGGTGTTCCAGCGTGTGTATGAGCGCGTGGGCACCGCGGAGGCGGACGAGCTGTTCCTCGGCAAGGATTGGCAGATCGGCAATGTGTTGTTCATGAATGCGTACCGAGCAGCGCGACAAGTCTGCTACGGGGACGGGATCGGCATGTACCTGACCGAAGATCGGTTCAATCCGAGTACTCGTCGCCAGGTCGTCCCCGCGCGGCGGCGGCCGCTCCGCGCCTCAGCGCGACGCGCGTTGGCATTGCTGAGGCACGGCCTCGAGAGGCGAGCGGGTCTGCGGATCTCGGTGGAGCCACCGCGCTTCGATATCGGCTATATGCTGTTGCCAGATGCATTCACCACTCCACCGATGCCCACGGTCAGATTGGATCGCCACCTGTTTTCGAGGATCTTCGACGAATTACGGCCCCTGATCACCAGCGATGACGTGGCAGAGCTGAGAAGGCTCGCCAGCCGGGAAGCGGTCAGTGTCTTGTTGACCTCTAACTTCACCGAAGGCCGGAAGATGACTCGCGAAGCCGAGATCGAGGCGTATCGGGAATTCGTCGTACGCGACTCGCCGGCCCGGAGCATCCTCGTCATCAAGCCCCATCCGCGAGACGATCGTCAGAAGATCGAACAGGTCCGGGCCGTCCTGAGCCGAGAGTTCGACCGGGTCATCGTGCTCACGGACCCGGGTGTCTTCTTTCTCCCCTTCGAGGTGGTGTTTCGCGAGGTGTTGCTCCAGCCCGCTTCGGAGCGGCAGCGGCCCGCGATCTTCACGGTCAGCACGGCCTGCCTGTCGCTCGAGGCCGTGATGGGCGTGAGATGTCACCTCGGATTCGGGGACGCCATGGTCCGCCGATGGTTCGCCGAGGACTGGGTGGAGTCGCGGGTCCGCCACGAGCGCGAGCTCAGGGAGGCCGTGAACCGCGTCCGCGCGGAATTCGGGGTGGGCGGGATGAGAGGTAACCTCCGCTGATGGCCGTCCCTCCCGCTACGGGCGGGCGGCCGAGCGTCACCTCCCGGCCGCCGCGCGCTTGCGCAGGATCAGGTGGCTCTGGTCTTTGAATTGTCGGCGCAGCTCCAGGACGTCGAAGCACGCTCCCCACACCCGCAGGAGCTCCTGGTCGCTGGAGTAGAGGAAGTTCTCGCGGACGGTGTCAGTCCGGCCCCACTCATAGTGACCGCTGGCGGTGCGGGCGTCGAATTCACGCTCCGCGAGGTGTGCCAGGTACCGATTCGGCTCGATAACGGTCGCGATCACGCAGGCGCCGGCCCGGGCCACGCGTGCCAGCTCCGCGATCCAGCCCGGGGTGTCGGCCTGGCGGATGTGGGTGAACACCGAGTTGGAGTAGACGTAGTCGAAGCTGTCGGCATCGTACGGCAGCGGGGGCTGAAGGCTGGTCCGCTCGAGGCGTACGCGGTGGCCGAGCGACGCCCTAGTGAAGTCCAGTGCCGCATCGGTGACGTCGCAACCGTGCAGCTCGGCCGGGAACGGGAAGTAGTGGCGAATCAGGCGCCCCAGGCCCACGCCGTGCTCCAGGATCCGCCGGAAGCGCCGCGGGTCGTAGCCGTAGTCGTGCAGCTCGCGAAGGTACAGGCAAGCTTGACGAAGGCCGGAGGCGATGAAGTTGGTGCGGTTGGCCTTGTTCGGGTTCTGGATCTGGGCCACGAGCTCCGCGGCGGGCGCCGCCGCCACGTCCACCTGGATCGGATTCAGCTCCAGTCCGTAGCGCGAGCGCATCAGCTCTGTGAGTTGGCCCCGCCAGTACTCAAGCTCGGCCTCGACGTGGGCGGCGGTCTGGCCGGCGAGCGCGAGCGCCGACGCGTCGTTGGCCCGGGCGATGCGAAGTCCGACGGGAGCCAGCGCCCGGTTCACGAATCTTCCGAGTGATCGCATGGACATCGGGCACCTCTCAGGCGCGTCCCCCCCCGGCCCTCATGGGTGCGCCGGGGTCGTCACCTTCTGCGTCGTTACGTCTACGCGTTCGTCAACGCCCGTCCCGTCGATCTCGCCGCTGGCCCACCCATCGCAGCCCCTGCGGGCGTGCTATGGTATGGCCAAAGCATCGGATTTCGCCATCGAGAGTACCAGTCCAATGATGGGTGAGGTGCCCCACCCGTCCGGCGACAGCAGAGAGGACGCGCCACGTGGTCTGTTCCGTTCGCCCGGCCCCCCCAGCTCGATGACTCCCTCCGAGCGCGCCCAAATGCCGATGGACAGACCGACTCTCATCGAGCGGAGGGAGTATCGGCCGGGTCTCCCCGTCGAGGGGTTCATTGTCCCGTTGCTGAAAGCCAAGATCGAGAGTGTCCTCGAAACACTTCCGGCGAACGCGCCGGGTTACAAGGTGCTCGACGTGGGGTGCGGGGGTCAGCCCTTCCGGTCATTCTTTGACGCGCGACGACACGCCTATATCAGCGTCGATGCCCAAGACCCGCTGGGAATCGTCGACCACGTGGCCGAAATTGACAAGGACCTGCCGCCGGCGCTGATGGCGAGGGGCCCGTTCGACTTCATTCTCTGCGCCGAAGTGCTGGAGCACGTCGCTGACTGGGACAAGGCGTTCGCCAATTTCCAGCGGCTGCTGGCGTCGGGCGGGCGAATTTTGATCACCTGCCCGCACTTCTACGTGCTGCACGAACAGCCCTACGACTTCTGGCGGCCCACCGTCTATGCCCTGAGCTTCTTCGCCGAGCGCTACGGACTGCAGCCGTTGAGCATGGAGAAGGTCGGCACGTCCTGGGACGTTCTGGGCACGCTGCTGGGTGCGAATTACAACAACCTGCGGCCCCTGCAGAACCGGCTGCTCGACAAGATGGCGGCCCGCCTCGGCCGCGCCGTGCTCAAGCTGACCTACCTCGCCTTGCGGCGACGGGTCTTTCAGACGCGCTTCGCGTTCGGCGGCGACCCGTATCCCATCTACCTGGCGAACGTGGCGTTGCTGGAGAAGAGGTGAGGCGGAACGTCTCCGTCTTTTGCCATTGATGCGGGCGCTGTTCATTTCGCACGACGCATCGCGGACGGGGGCACCGATTCTCCTTCTTCACTACCTCAAGTGGCTGCGGGCGCGGCGAGAGTGCGAATTCGACGTGCTCCTGCTCAAGGGTGGAGTGCTCGAGAGGGAGTTCGAGGCCGTCGCTTCCACCGTCGTCCTCTCGCGCCACTCCTCCCGTCCCACCCGCTGGCTCGCCGCCCGGATCCGGGCTCGGTGGGTGATCGCCCGGCTGCGCGCTCGTCGCTTCGACGTCGTGTATGCAAATACGGTGGTGAGCGGTGGCCATGCCATCGACATCGCCGCCGGCCGTTGCCCGGTTGTCTGGCATATCCATGAGATGGATTACTCGATCCGCGCCCACGCCGGCGCCACCCGTTTCAACGCGACGCATCCCAAGGTGGCGAAGCTGATCGCTGTCTCGGGCGCCGTCCGCCGCGATCTTGTCGATCGGTACGGGGTGCCGCCGGAGAAGGTTGAGCTGATTCATGAGTTCGTGCCACTGCCGGCTTCCGCGGACGGCCAGGAATCGTCACGCCGGACCATCCGAGGGGAACTGGGCATTCCCGAGCACGCGGTGGTGGTTGGAGCAGGCGGCACGCTGGATTGGCGGAAGGGTGCCGATTTGTTCGTACCGGTGGCCCTCCTCACCCTCCGGCAATTGCCGGGCGTTGTCGCGCACTTCGTGTGGATCGGTGGCCACACGGCCTCCTACCAGCACGCCCAGGCCCTCTACGATGTGCGGGCGGCCAGGTTGGAGGGCTTCGTTCACTTCGTCGGGAATAGGGAAAATCCGCTGGATTATTTTGCTGCGATAGATGTCCTCGCTTTGCTCTCTCGCGAGGATCCCTTTCCCCTCGTCATGCTCGAGGCAGGTGCCTTGGCGAAGCCACTGGTCTGCTTTGCGGGAGCCGGGGGCGCCGACGAGCTGGTGGCCACCGGCGGTGGTGTTTCGGTTCCCTATCTCGACTTGCCGGCGATGGCGAACGCGTTGGCGTCACTCATCCTGGATGCTCCCCGTCGCGCCGCGATTGGTGCCGACCTGAGCAAGGTGATCAGAGCGCGCCATTCACTGGAAGTCAGCGCGCCCAGGCTTAGTCACGTCATCGAAGGCGTCCTGGGTCGCCCACGCCCGGGGAATGAGTCCTGACGAAGGATTCGTGACACAGAGGGCCGCGCGCGATGCCAGACGCACCGGCGACGATGCGGCACAGCGAGGCTTTAGCGCCACAGCGTCTTCAAGCGATACAGGAGGAGTTGACAGGCGAAACCGAGGATTGCCTGTGGAGTGACGAACGAAGGACGCCGCTCGTTCGCAAGGAATACGGTTGGCACTTCGCCAATCCTGAAGTTCAACGCACTCGCCTGGATGATGATCTCGGCATCGATGAACCAAGCGTCCGAGTGTAGCGACAGCCTCGCCAACGCCTCCCGGGTGAAGATCTTGGGCTTGCCGTTCGCATCGCGCACCTTGACCCTCGGAAACAGGCACCTCAAGACAATGTTGTAGATGCGGGACACGAGGCCGCGGAGCCGGCCATCGTGGCGCACTGTACGAAAGGTCTGGGCGAGGTCGCAGCCTTCCCGGCGGAGACACTCGTACACAGCGACGACATCTTCTGGTGGCATTTGGCCATCACCGTCGATGACGGCCACCGTCTTCCCCGAGGCGACCGCGAGCCCGCTGCGCATGTCCCATCCCATCATGCCTTTTTTGGGCCGGGCGACCACGGTCAGGGTGGGATCGTTTCGAGCCAGCTCGCGGACGATCTCGGGCGTGCGTTCGGGCGGCTTTGCGTGTGGATGGCAATTGGCAACGAGGACCAGTTCATACGAGAGGCGGTTCCGCTCCAGGACGTCCTTCATCCTGGCCACGAAAACGGGCGCGAAATCCTCCGCGCGATAGCAGAGAACCACTACCGAGATGTCCGGCTCGGGTCGCGCCCTACTCATGGCGTCTCCGGAGTCGCCAGTATCGGCCCGTGTCCCAGGACATCATCCGCAGCCTGAGCATACACGCTGAGAGGCAAGCATGGCTGAACGCCCAGTGACTCCAAACTCCGCTTACCGAATGTTCCGTCGAGACTCAAGCGTCAGGCTTACCGAATGCAGGCAGGAGGCGTGCCGCTGGGCAAGCCGGTCGCAGCAGTACGGGCCCGAGGTCGCCCGGGCGATGGAGGTAGCGTGGGAGGCGAGTGGCGCGTCGGGGCCCACCGGCGGCATCTGTTCGTGGACGCTGGTCGACCGGTTGGAGCAGCGGGCGAACCACCCCCGGAGAGAAGCTCGCGCGGAAAGCGTGGGACGATCGTCGTCCCCCGTCGTCGGTCGTACGTTGTCACTCTCACCTGCGACCCCGGCGTCGCGGCCGGGCGCATGGCAACCCCTCACTTCTGAGGGTTGGAACACTAACGTCTGAGCTACGACGAAACTGTGACGACGGCGCCATCTCGGCCTGAATTCCCGTTGGCACGCATGAGGGCTCCTGGTCTAATCTAGGGACCGAAGGAGGACCGCGCTGGCCAACGTCGGGGCCGCGGGCTCGAAGCTCGTAACGACACTGACTCTCGACCGCATGGCCAGGACGATGTTCGAACGCACCCCCATCGTCGGGGGTAGGGATGAGTGAAGAGCTCCTGAACAGGCGGGAGCTCGGTACTCGCTGGCAGGAGCACGTGCTCGCCAGCCCGGGGATCTGGTGGGCGATGAGGATCGTGGAGCGAGGGCCGAGCTCCAGCTGATGCGTCAGAACCAGGGTCAGGACCAACGCGTGGCGCCCCCAGCACGACTCTGTCCCTCAGAACGGAAGGACTGATGCGACACGCGAGACACGGTCGGCCATTACCAGCGCGAAGGGAGGAGTCGGTGCATCGTCGCGATGGAATCTCGATTGACACCTGGGGGAGGCCAGTGCGATTCATGGCGCAGAGTGTGACGTCCTGGCGAATCGGGCCAAGGCAGCTCGGGCTTTTCCTGCTGATTTCCGCCAGCGCGTACTCAGCGCCGCTCCTGGTCGCCGGCAGCCTCACGTTCACCGGCGATCGCCTGTTGGGACTCGCAGCGGTGGCCGCGGCGGCCCTCGTCGCGGTTCGCGGAGGGCTGCGCTGGACACCCGTTCACTCAGCGCTCGCCGCGTTCACGGTCATCCAGGTGCTCACCGCCCTTCTCGCCGCCTCGTCATGGTCCCAGGGACCGAAGTTCTCCTCCATCTACATCCTCGGGTTCGCCTGCTTCGCCCTCACGTGCGAGTGGAGCGCAAGGCGCGAGGGACTGTGGCGAGCCGCGCGGTTATGGATTGCGATCGGCGCCATCCTCGGGTTCGCCGGCGCTCTCCTCAGCCTCCTCGCCAACTTCTGGCAGACGCCCCTCTGGGGTACCGGCGCCTCCGAGTTTGCGGAGATCCGGCCCGGCGTCAGCGTTATCTTCTATGCCGCCAAAGTCACCTTCAACGAATGGAATCTGTACAGCAGCTTCCTCCTCGTCGCCTTCGCCCTCGCGCTCTGGGCCTGGCAGCCGAGAACGGCGGATAGCCGCCCGCGTCAGTGGAGCGGATTCTTGCCCGTGAGCGGGATCGCTCTGGGGCTCGTGTTTGGTCTCACGCGGGCCGCGTGGGTCTCCATGACGGGGCTCCTGGCCTTTTGGCTCTGGGCGAGACGGCCTACGAGGCAACAGGTTGGCGCCCTCGTCGCCGTCGTCGCCCTGGGCTTCGTCGTGCAGGCGGGGGCCCTCGGTGGCTCGCCTCTGTACCACCGGATCGTCAAGCCACTCAAGATGGGCAAAGACTACAACATGGCCGGACGCGTCGAGATCAACGAGGCGACGATCGAGTCGTCCCGTGAGCGGCCTTTCTTGGGCCAAGGCGCCGGATCGACCAACAGCCTCAAGCTGCCCACCATCGTGCCCCCACCGCAGGTGAAGCCCTGGAACGGCAACCTTGTCCTGTTCGTCCTCCACGATTCCGGGCTTCTCGGCCTCGCCAGTCTCGTGGGGCTGGTGACGGTCGTGGTTGTTGCGGCTCGACGGGCACTCCGGGTCGCCGACGGCGCGGCGCGACCCGTGCTCGTTCCGCTTCTCGCCGCCGGCGTCGCGCTGCTGTTCGCGTATCAGTTCACGCATGGCTTTTGGCTCATGTACCCGTATGTCTATCTCGGCTTCCTAACCGCGGCCATGAACAGCGATGCACCCTCTGCGTAACGTGCCCGCTGTCGCGTAAAGCGCCGATGGGCGTCGCCGCGCCGGAGATCCTCGCCTCGTTCAACCTGGCCGTGTGGTGCTGATCCCGTGCGCGGGGCGAATGGGAGCTGCATCGGCTAGCCTCGTCACCGAGGGTGCCCTGCCCGTGATTCGTCTCTGCGGCCTCGGCCGCCCCGCGCGCGTCGTTCTGCTCGGGCCTACCCTCCTCACCGCGGCAGGAGCCGGGCTCTGCGGCGCCGTCGGCCGAGCCCTTTGCGCGGACGGTCCATTTGCCGCGGCAGTTCCCGCCCTCGCCGTCACCGCAACCC
Organism: Candidatus Methylomirabilota bacterium; assembly: GCA_046726415.1. Lineage (GTDB taxonomy): Bacteria > Methylomirabilota > Methylomirabilia > Rokubacteriales > CSP1-6 > CAVWFS01. The sequence goes on along the minus strand of JBKPAK010000322.1, from coordinate 12,158 downwards.
TCTGGAAGGGGCTGACGCCATGGGCGCGCCGCCGGCTATGGCTGCAGACATGGGGTGGGGTGCGATGAGGATCGGGCTGGACGTCACGATGCTGCAGGTCCGCCAAGGACGGCATGGGATCGGATCCTACCTCCGCGGCCTAGTCGGGGCGCTGGCTGGCCGGGCGCCCGTGCACGAGTACGCGCTTATCGCATATGCGGCCCCGGCTCTCGACCTGCCGCCGCTGCCTGAGTGGTTCCGGCTGACGGTTCTCCCCGTACCGCCCCTTGGGCGCGGTCGAGCTCTGCTCTCCCACCAGCTCGCGCTTCCGCTCGTCGCCCACTGCCTCGGCCTCGATGTCCTCCATGTCCCCGGCGTCGCCACCAACGCTTCGATGCCAGGTGTTCCTCTCTGGCAGACCGTGCCCGTCGTGGTCACTGTCCACGACCTGATCCCCCTGCTCGTTCCCGACGCCCTGCCCCGCCGCCGTCACCGCATCTTCTACCGGGTCATGCTGGACGCGTGCGCGCGCGCTGCTCATATCCTCTGCGACTCCGAGGCGACCCGACGAGACCTCATCGAGCACCTCCGCCTTTCCGCCTCGCGCCTGAGCGTCGTCCCGCTCGCCGCCGATGGTTTCTTCACCGCGCTCCCCGCGCCCCCTGATGATCCGCGCGCGCACGCGCTTCCCGCCGAGGGTTTCGTACTGCATGTGGGCGGGCCCGCTCCCACCAAGAACCTCCGCGCCCTGTTCGCCGCGATGGCCGCGCTCTGGCAGGCGGAGCGGCTCGCTACCCACCTCGTCTCGGTCACCTCCGTTCCGTTCGACCCGCTCGCGCTCTTCCCAGCGGCCGCTGCCCATCGCGAGCGCATCCACGTGCTCGAGGGCGTCTCACTCTGCTTCCTGCGCTGGCTGTACCAGCACGCCCTCTGCTTGGCCGTTCCGTCTCTCTACGAAGGCTTCGGACTGCCTGTGCTGGAGGCGATGGCCTCGGGCTGCCCCGTCATTGCGTCACGCGCCGCGTCGCTGCCCGAGGTGGGCGGCGACGCCGCCGTGTACGTCGAGCCTGGCAGTGCGGCCTCGCTCGAGCGAGCGCTCGCGCAGATGATCCTCGATCCCGAGCGCCGGGCAGCGGCGCGCGACGCCGGGCGCCGGCGGGCGGCCGCATGTACGTGGGACCGGACGGCCGAGGCCACACTCGCGGTCTACGAGGCGGCTGGGCGGCGATCGTGAGGATCGGCCTCGACGCGAGCCTGGCTGCGCGGCGGGCAAGCGGGACGGGCCGCTATGCCGCCCTGCTCGTCGAGCGCCTCCTCGCCCTCGACCGCGACCACGACTACGTGCTCTACTTCCGGGCCAATGACCGCGGGGAGAACCCGCTTTTCTCGCTCCGCGGCCCGCGAATCGTCGCGAAGATCACCGACGCGCCGCTCACGCTCCTCCGACTGCACGTCAATCTGCCGGTCCGCCTGGCGCGTGACGGCGTCGATCTCTACCACTCGCTCGGCTTCTTCCTGCCGTGGCTCTGGCCGGGCAGGACGGTGGTGTCCATCCACGACATACATCCAGTAATCCAGCGCGAGCATTGGGGCGGGCCCGGGGCGCGCGCAGCCCACCTCATGCTCCGCGCCCATATCCCGCTCGCGCTGCGCCAGGCCCGACGGGTGCTCGCCCTCTCGGAGTACGTCAAGCAGACGCTATGCGAGCGGTATCACCTGGCGCCGGAGAGGATCGTGGTCGCGCATCCGGGGACCGATCCGTTCTTCCTGGCCGCGCCTGGTCCCGAAGGACTGCTGGCGGCGGAGCGGCGTGTGGGCGCCGGGCGATTCCTTCTCTACGTGGGGGCCCTTGCCCCCCACAAGAACGTAGCGGGGCTGCTCCGGGCATTCGCACGGCTCCGCGCGCGCCCGGAGGCCGAGGACGTCCGGCTCGTCCTGATCGGCGAGCCGGTCGGTCGCTATCGGGACTTGACGCTCGCTCCGCTCGTTCACAAGCTCGGCCTGGGCAAGTGGGTCGTGTTGACTGGCTACGTCGACGACGAGCTTCTCCGCGCCCTTTACCATCAGGCCGCCGCGCTCGTGTTGCCCTCTTTCGGCGAAGGCTTCGGCCTGCCTGTGCTCGAGGCCATGGCGTGCGGCACGCCCGTGCTGACCTCGCGGGTCTCCGCCCTTCCCGAGGCGGCAGGAGACGCCGCGCTCTACGTCGATCCGCGCGATCCCGACGATATCGCTGCGGGTATGGGGCGGCTCCTCGGCGACGCGGCGCTGCGCCACGACCTCGCCACCCGCGGTCGCGCTCGCGCCTGGGCCTTCACCTGGGAACGCACCGTCAGCCAGGTCCTCCGCGCCTACCGCGAGGCCGAGATCGCAGTCTGACCCCGGCGGCCTCGTGGTAAACGGGCCGTCTCACGGAGCCCGCGGAACGGCGAGGCCTAGGTCGTCCGGAGTAGGATCGCGGTGGCCGCCGGGCTCCGCCGAAAACACGCGGCGGCCGGCGTCGAGATAGGCGAAACCCCACTGCTGATGGGGCTCGATCGCCGCGCCTTCGCCGTACTCGTTCCAGGCCTCGATCAGCACCAGCCTCCTGCCGCCCGCCAGCGGATACCGATCGGTGAACACGCGCGCCCGCCTGAGCATCTCCTCAAAGAGGTCCGGATTACGGCCCGTCCTGACCAACGCATCGACTCCATGCCAGGGGCGCGAATCCCACCCGGGCTCGGTTACCGGTGCATAGTCGATGACCCGCTGGGTCGCAATGCTGTACCAGATCTGCGCGTAGCTGTCCACCATCTGGGCGTACGGCGCGGACCGAGCCTTCTCGTCGGCCATGCCGGCGTGAGGATAGTTGTAACCCGTGCCAGCGTCGTACCTTCGTGTACGAGTGCGGCGAGCCCTTTCGGATGCTCCCGAGCCGCGCCCATGATGAACAGCCCCGGAAGGCCCGCCGCCTTGGCCCGCTCGCGCATCCGGGCGAATGCCGCGCGCACCGCGTCGGTCCCCATGTCCTTGCGGAGCTGCGAAGGGGTGAAGATGATCACGACCGGCTTGCCATCGAACTTCAGGTAGTCAGGCTCCCGGAAGTAGTCGCGATCCAGTAGTCCGTCATGGCCAAGAGAGGTCCGCTTCCAACGACGACCCCGGCGGGTTGTGGTTCGCCCAAAGAAGACAGAACTTCATGAAAGGGCGGAACCGCGGGCAGATAGCCCTCGTGCAGCGCGTGCTCGAGCTGGCGGCCGCCGCGGTCCCAGTACCAGTCAAACGCGGAGAACGAGATGCCGTGCTCGACGGCCCACTTGATCTGCCAGTCCATCACCGAGGGATCGCCCTCACGGTAATAGCCGAGGAGCGGCTGGCGCTCGGGAAACGCGTCGAGTACCTTCCACTTCTCCTGGGTCGGCCAGCCCGGAAAGTAGTAGGCCCCGACCTGGTACGCGCCCGTCACCGGGTGGCCATGCTCTCCACGCTAGGGATAGGCCTGGCCTATGCGCGCGACGCCGGCCTCGCCGCCATCTTCGGGGTTTCCGGCGTGACGGACGCGTTCTTCGTCGCCACTATCATTCCGACTGCCGTCGCCACCGTGGCCATCTCCGGGACGCTTGCCCCCGCGGTACTACCCATCTTTGCGCAGTCGTCCCGGCGCTCCCCGCGCCAAGCGTGGGCGATAGCGAACGTGATCCTCACAGTCTCCGGCATCGCCTTGCTGATCCTCGCGGGCGGCATGATGCTCACCGCGCCTGCCCTCGTGCACTACCTCGCCTCCGGATTCGACGCGCCGACTACTGCACTGACGACACGATTGGTGGTTCTTGCCGCGCCGATCTTGACCCTGCTCGGAGTGTCTGGCCTCCTCGGCGTGGCATTCCTCTCAATCGTGCTCGTGGCCTCACGGTGGGGGATCCAGGATGTTGCGCTTGGCATGGTGCTGGGCGCGCTGACGCATGCGATCGTCCAGATCGTCGCCTTGTACCGGCGCGGCTGGCGCTATGTGCCCTCTCTCGTCGTGCGCGACCCCGCCGTGAGGGAGGTATTTCGCCTCTTCCTCCCTCTCGCCGCGTTCGTCGCCCTCGCGCAAGCCGTGCCGCTGATTGAGCGCGCCGTCGCCTCGACGCTACCGACCGGGCAGCTCTCACTCCTCACGTATGCGGGCAAGCTGTATCAGGTCCCCGGAGTCATCCTGACGGGCTCACTCGTTGCTGTCCTCTTTCCGCTCCTGGCCCACCATCACAGCGAAGGCGAGGCCGCGCAATCTTAACGGCTCTGCGAAGCGGTGTCCGCCAATCGATCTTTCTCACGGCGCCGGTCGTCGTCTGGTTGTGGTTACTAGTGGACCGTAACGGGCGAAGTGGTAGTAATTCGACGGCTGGGCTCCGAGTACTTCCACTTCACCGGTTTGGGGGTCTGGTTGTAGTAGCGGATGTAGCGCATGAGCTTGCTGGCCAGGTCCTTGACGGAGGTAAAGATGCCGCGGGCGATGACATCCCGCTCGATCTTGGCAAACCACAGCTCCACCTGGTTGAGCCAGGACGAGTAGGTGGGCGTGAAATGCAAGTGCACGTGGGGATGCTCCGCCAGGAAGGCGTCGACGCGCTTGGTCTTGTGCGCGGAGAGGTTATCGAGGATCACGTGAATCTCCCGCCGCCTCGGCTGATGGGTGATCAGGTCGCCCAAAAAAGGCCACGAACTCGGCCGAGGGGTGGCGGTCGGCCGTCTTGCCCAACACCTGTGAACCTGCCCCGATTTGTTGGTAGACACCCCAAATCGCACGAAAGTGCGGTAGGAGTGTGTCATGGCCAAACGGAAGCGGCGGGCGTTCATGAAGGAGTTCAAGGCACAGGCAGTCCGGATCGTCCGGGAGAGCGGTAAAGCCGTGGGCACGGTGGCGCGAGAACTGGATTTGACGGAGACGGCGCTGCGCAGCTGGGTGCGGCAGGCCGAGATCGACGCGGGCCGGGGAGCGCCGGGCGCGCTCACGACCGAGGAGCGCGAGGAGCTGGGCCGTCTGCGGCGCGAGAACCGAACGCTGCGCATGGAGCGCGACATCCTAAAAAAAGCGACGGCCTTCTTCGCGAAGGAGAATCCCTGAGGTTCGGGTTCATCGCCGCGGAGAAGGCCGCCTTCCCGGTGCGCCTGCTGTGTCGCACGCTCCAGGTGTCGCGCGCCGGCTTCTACACCTGGCAGGCGGGCCCGCCGGCGCCGCGCACGCGGGCGGACGAGCGGCTGGGCCTCGAGATCGCGGCGATCCATGCGGAGAGTCGGCAACGCTACGGCAGCCCGCGGATTCACGCCGAGTTGGCCGACCGCGGCCGCCGTAGGAGCCGCAAGCGGGTGGCCCGGCTGATGCGGATGCACGGGTTGGCCGCGCGGCGCCGCCGGCGGTTCCGCGTGACGACCCAGTCCCGGCATCCCTTCCCCATCGCGGCGAACGTCTTGGCGCGGCAGTTTGAGCGGGCGCGCCCCGACCAGGCATGGGTGACCGACATCACCTATATCCCGACGGGTGAGGGCTGGCTCTACCTGGCGGTGATCCTCGATCTGTGTTCGCGGTTCGCCGTCGGCTGGGCGATGAGCGAGCGCATCACCGATGATCTCACCCTCAACGCTCTCGGCATGGCGCTCACGCGTCGGCACCCGCCCCAGGGCTTGCTGCATCATTCGGATCGTGGAAGTCAGTACGCCAGCGGCGACTACCAAGAGGTCCTGGCCCAGAATGGAATCCTCTGCAGCATGAGCCGCCGGGGCGATTGCTGGGACAACGCCGTCGCCGAGAGCTTCTTCGCCACGCTGAAGGTCGAACTCGTCCACGACGCGACGTGGGCCACGCGGGCCCGGGCGCGCACCGAGCTGTTCGACTATCTCGAGCTCTTCTACAACGGGCAGCGACGGCATTCGGCGCTTGGCTACCTCAGTCCCCGAGCGTTCGAGCGCGGACGCGAACACGGAGCATTGGCAACTTAACACACGTGTCTACCAAACTGGGGCAAGTCCAGGTAGCGTTTCGAGTGCTCGTGCCGAGGAGCCTCGCGCGAGCGTCGCACATTATCACCGACTCCGAGTTCTCGCGGCGGGACATCGAGAAGCGCTACGGCGTCGGCCCCGACCGGATCACGGCGATTCCCCTCGCCGCTTCGGCAAACCTCAGGCCCTTCTCGCCGGAGGACATAGCCAGGGTGCTCTCGCGCTACGGCCTGGCTTCGTCTTCGCTCTGGGGCGGCTCAATCGGAGGAAAAACCTCGATCGACTCATCCGCGCCTGCGCCCTACGCAGGAAGAGCGGCACCGCGGACCCTCAGCTGGTAATTGTTAGGAAGCCGGACTTCGGAGCCCAGCAAATGATCGAGCAGGCCCGTCACCCGAGCCATGACACGACAGTACGATGGATCGGCCTCCTCCCCGAGCAGGATCTTCCCGCCTTTTACGGTGCGGCCGCCGCCTTCGCGTATCCCTCGCTCTTCGAGGGATTCGGCCTTCCGATCCTTGAGGCGATGGCGTGCGGCACTCCGGTGATCGCATCCACACGGGCCTCCATGCCTGAGCTTGTCGGCGATGCGGGTCTGCTGGTCGATCCCGAAGACGTCGAGGCGCTAGCCGCCGCGGTGGCGCGCGTCCTTCTCGATCGCGTCCTGGCGGATGATCTGGGCCAGCGGGGGTTGGAGCGCAGCCGCCAGTACTCCTGGGAGAAGATTGCAGAACGCACTCTCACCGTGTACCGCGCCGCCGCGATATGTTGAGTGCGGTCGGACTCAGACGAGGGCTCGTGTTCGCCCTTTGGTTGTCGCCACCGCGCGTCTGTCAGCGGCCTTGCTGCCTCGATGCGCTCGCTCGCGATCTCGGGGTCGCTTTCCCATGCGTGGATCTAGCTAACTCCACGTCACTTTATTCAAGAACATGCGCACTTGGGGAGTCCTGCTTAGCTCATCGAGCCGGGCCCTGCGCGCGGGTAGAGAGACCTGCGAGTGGACAGCGTTCACCGCCGCAGTGTAGCCGGCTCGGGGCGGTCCGGTTCAGCCATGGCATCGCAGCGACGCTTGGGTTCGAGCGTCGGTTACGGTATTTTATCTAGATGTGTACACGACTGAGACTCTGTCGGGCGGTTGTCTTCCTCGGCGTCTTCATGCGTCTCCTCAGGTGAGTGGCGCTCGTCATGGACGGGCGACCGACACGTGGCTGGCGGCTCCCGCCGTCCTTGTGCGCCTTCAGGTCCGGATCGGCCAGATCGGCGAGGTCATGGACCGGCCTGTTCGCCAGTATTCGCCTGGCATATTCGTACGGCGAATCCTTTCGCTGCTCGCGTCACCAGGTTGTTGTGGCCATCTCTCGTGAGTCGGGCCTGGAGCTGCCGCGTAGGGACCTCGCCGGACGCTTGACGCCCCCTTGTTCGGTGGCAACGACCCACGTAGGGCGCGTCGCCTGTGCGCGAGTCGCCGGCCCTTCCCGCGGGAGCGATCTGAACGGTTACCAGCTCGCCCACACAACTCGCCCACACAAACTGTCCTGATAGCGGATTTCGGGGGGGGAGGGGAATGGCTCGTGTGCCGGAAGTTGATGTGTCACAAATCATGAAGCAGATTCGGGAAGATATGATGGGGGAAAGACGCGAAGGAGAGGACTTGAAGCCGCCCAGAAATTCTGGCGCCGCTTCTGATGGTCAGGTTGCGGCCGATCTCGCCGCTCTTCACGCTCACTGGGATGTGTACAACATTCCTTCGACTTCACACCGCGGGGCGGCGGGACTATTTATCGTTTTTATGAAGAGAGTCCTTCGGAAACTTCTCACTCCGATTCTGACTCGCCTGGTCGCCTACAATGCGGCGAATACCAGAATCATCACGCATCTCCGGGAGCAGACCGCGGCGCTGGGGCAGGAGCAGGCGCAGCTCGGGCAGGAGCAGGCGCAGCTCCGGCAGGAGCAGGCGGAGCTCCGCGCGGAGGTCTTGGTCTCCCAGGCTCGGACGCTGCAGACGCTCCGAGAGCAGATGCAGACGCTTCGGCGGGAGGAGTTGCAGTTCCGCACGGAAGTCTTGGCCGCCCAGGGGCAGGCGCTGCAGACGCTCCGCGAGCAGATAGAGGCGCTGGGCCAAGAGCAGGTGCAGTTCCGCGCGGAGGTCTTGACCACGCAGGGGCAGGCGCTGCAGACGGTCCGGGAGCAGATGGAGGCGCTGGGGCAGGAGCAGACGCAGTTCCGCGCGGAGGTCTTGACCACGCAGGAGCAGGCGCTGCAGACGGTCCGGGAGCAGATGGAGGCGCTGGGGCGCGAGCAGGCGCAACTCCAAGAAGAGGGCTTGGCCACACAGGCACAGGCGCTCACGGTAGTGAGGGACAGGATCGAAGCAATACGGGAGCAGATCGAAACCCTCACCCAGGAGCACAGCCAAGGGCGGCAAATCATGAGAGAGCGCATCTCAAGGGCAGAGCGGAAACTCCGCCGGATCATCCATGCGCTGGTGAGAGAGGATGGTCAGAAGGGGGAAAGGATCGAGGTGAAGGGGAGCGCGGTCCTCCGCGAGGATCTAGAGCCTGATTTTGACTACGTCGGCTTCGAAGAACGCTTCCGTGGGAGCGAGGAAGACATCAAGGGGCGCCTACTTCCCTATGTCGAATACTTCAGAAGGGTAGGAAGCGTCCTCGACATCGGATGCGGGAGAGGAGAATTCTTGGAGCTTCTCAGGGAGGCCGGCCTCGAGGGTAAAGGCGTGGATCTTGACCTAGACATGGTACTTCTGTGCCGAGAGAAAGGACTAGACGTCGTTAGGGCCGATGCGTTCTCGTATCTCGAGTCGCTGCCGGATGAGTCCCTCCATGGGATTTTTTCCTCCCAGATGATCGAACATATGGACTCGGGCCAGATCGTCCACCTGGTTAGGCTCTCTCACCAGAAGCTCCGAGCCTACGGTGTCCTCGTCCTAGAAACTCCTAATCCTCGGTGTCTTACCGTATTCGCGGAGAGCTTCTATATGGACCTTTCTCACAACCGACTCGTCCATCCGGATGCGGCAAGATTCTTGCTGGAATCAACGGGCTTTCAGAACGTCGAATTGAAGTTCTCGGCACCGGTTCAACCCTCAATGAGAGTTCCTCCCCTCTCTGCCGGTGGTCCTCCCACGGAAGCCCTGGAGGAGTTCAATCGTGGCGTCGAGCGACTCAACGAGCTGCTCTACGGGTTCCAAGACTACGCTGTCATCGGAAGAAAGGTTGCCGGGGCGATGTAGTTAATCGGCCCTAAGGGATTCGATGGCCCTCATCGGGTTCGCCGTTCACCGTACACCTCGTGGCGGTCTTGCGGATTAGGAACATGAGTCCCCGCTGCAACAGTTCCTCCAGCGTGAAGCCGAGCGCGAGGGCTCGGGCGAGATTCGGGTGACTCAGGTGCTCTTTCTGTTCGGGGCCCGACCAGGTGCTTCGGGCGCAGATCTCCATCCGTCTGGAGCGCGCTCCCTCGTCGAACACCTCGCGGAACTGGGATAAGCGCCATCGGTTCATCGCTGTGCGGTATTCGGCGACCTCTAGATCCCCGGCGCCCGCGGCCAGCATCATCGTCGCATACCGCTCGTCGCCGTGAACGAGATGCCCCCAGGGCTCCGGCACGCGGTGGAAGAAGTGGCTCCCGGTGTCGGTTGTCCAGATCGGGTCGAAAGAGATGTAGGCCCATCCGCCCGGCGTGAGCACCCGGACGATTTCCGCGAGCGCGCGCCGCGGATTGGGCACGTGTTCGAACACGTTAATGCAGAGGCAGCCGTCGAACATGGCGTCCCGGAAGATCAAGTCCATCGCGTTCGACTGCACGAAGGCGACCCGATCCATCCGGATTCCCCGGCCATGGCGGCCGTGCTTCTCGGCTAGGAGCTTGATGAATTCCCCTCCGTACAAGCTCGAGTAGTCGATCCGGTCGGCGCAATACACGCGTCCGAAGGTCTGCGACAGGAACCCGGCGTGCATGCCTTGGCCACCGCCGAGATCCAGGACCGTCTGCTGCGCACCTCCGTCAAGGAGGTCCTGCTGTGCCAGCGCCGCGTAAGCCGTTTCGATCTCGCGCTCGTGATGCGAGAAGTCGGCCCGCTCGTCATACATGGGCGCGCTGCTCCGCCACCGCCAACAGCCTCGCGTTCACCCGAGCGGCGATCCCGCTCCAGGCGTACGACGCCCAGGCCTTCTCGCGGCCGCGGCGGCCCATCTCGGCCGCAGCCTCCCGATGGTCCAGCAGCCAGGCGATTCGTTCGGCCAAGGTCGTCGTCGTGGCATGCAAACCGTCCTGCCCGTCTACCACCAGTTCGACCGACGCCTGACAGGCGGCGCTGACGACCACCGGGCACCCCTGGGTCCAGGCTTCCAGGATCACGATGCCGAAGCTCTCGCTCTCGCTCATAGTCACCAGACACAGTGCCCGCTTAAGCGCGGCGAGCACTACCCCCCGTGGCTGGCCGCCGAGGTACGTCACCTGACGCAGATCCAGCGCTATGCCGTCCTCGTCGCGGCCGATCATCACGAGCCGGCATCGCGGGCGACCCTCGTTGAGCCAAGCCACCGCGCGGATGACAGCCTCGTAGTTCTTCGCTCGGTCCTTCCGGCCCACAATGAGCACGAATGGCGTGGCGTCTGGATACAGGCCCCGCAACACGGCCTCGTCCTCGGGCGTCGGCGCTTCGTCCGGGTCGATGCCGTGGGGAACGTATTCGCTCCGCGCGCCGATGCGCTCGAAAAACAACGGGGTCGCTGCCCTTGGGAATGTGATGAGCCAGTCCGCCGCGGTCATGGCGTCGTAGTAGCTCTGCCAATGGTAGTACTCGTCGTCAATGTGGAACTCCGGAATCTGCACCAGCGGCACCCCAGCCTGTCCCGCATGACGGGCTGCCGCTATCAGCGTTCCGAACGGGACACTGTGACCGATCACGAGGTCGTAGCGGCCGACGCTCTCACTGAGCCAAGCCTCCAGCGCCGCCGACGCTGGCCCGCGCGTACGCTGGAACAAGTCGTCGTACTCCCGGGGCCGGGCGCGCGCGGTCGCGATCAGCTCCTCGATCCACCGGACCGGTTCCTGCCGCTTCATCCACGTGCGGTAGTCAGTCTCCAGATCTAGCGCCTCCGCCCCCGTCAGCGTGTCGCACCACATCTCGCGGATCCGCACCCCTAGCGGTCGGGGGTCGCCTGGGGGCTCGAAGCCGGCGTCCACGGACACCTCCAGCGTGCGCTGACCGGCTAGGCCGACCGATAACACGAACTCGCCATCTACGGAATGCTCAGCAAGCGTCTCCCCGCCGGCCCGGACGCGCACGCGGCGGCCGGCCGGCGCCCACCCGCGCAGCGTCAACCCGTCGACACCCTGGACATGCACCAGCCCGCTGGGGCTTGACCACCGCTCGACGCGCCCGCCGTCCCGCTCCGGGAAGTGCCAGCCCCCCAGCAGCAGCGGGCTCGGCAAGCGATCCAGCACCCGCAGCGACAGCGCCCGGCCCTCGGCCATCCATCGGCCAAAAAGCTCCCGGGCCCCAGCGAGCCGGACGCTCTCCGGGGCCTGATCCACCGGGAAGCGGCGCAGGGTTAGGCTGGAGAGGTCCCGTGGAAACGCCGCCGCCGGATTGCGCGTGTATCTCGACGAGAAGTGGAACTGGTTCTCGATGGTGACGATGTCCAGCGTGGCCACGTCGATGGCGAAGTCGCCGTACCGGTCGATTCGCCGCAGCAGCTCGAGCAGGTGTACCTCACCACCGCCGAGAGGTGGGTCGGTGAAGCGATGAGTGACGACGAGCAGCCGACGCTTCCTTCTTCCGAACACACGTGTTTCAAGTATGTCTCGCATACGCCGCGACTGGAGCCTCCAGTCGAGGCGGCCGCGGGCCAGCTCGTAGGCCGCGGCACCGATAGCGTGGCGCCGGGTTCCGTCCCGCTGGAGTTCCCGGAGCGCTCGGGGAAACTCCTCCAGCGCGCATACGATGGCATTGACGCCTGGCACGACGTCGTAGCCCCGCGCGCCGAATTCCGTCGTCACCGTCGGTAGTCCCTTGGCGAAATATTCGGCGAGCTTTAGGTTCGATCCGGAGCCCGACGTCATGGGATTGAGTGCGACATCGGCGGCTTCCACCACGACGTCCTTGCTGGCGTCGTCCAGCCGCCCTAGCCGCAGAACGTTGGACGGCATGCCGGGGGGCAAGGCCTCGCATACCGACCCGACAATGCCGAACAGCCAGT
>JBKPAK010000321.1:0-7244 GCA_046726415.1 Candidatus Methylomirabilota bacterium | reverse complement strand
CGCTGTCGGGCGGCTACCGCCGCCGGCTGATGATCGCGCGGGCCATCGTGCATCGCCCTCGCCTTCTCTTCCTCGACGAGCCCACCACCGGCCTCGATCCACAGGCCCGCATGGGCGTGTGGGACCTCGTAGACGGGCTGCGCACGGAGGGGCTCGGGATCATCCTCACCACGCATTACATGGACGAAGCGGAGCGGCTGAGCGATGTGCTGACCGTGCTCGCCCGCGGGCGCGTGGTGGCCCATGGCACCGCGAAGGCGGTGCTCGGTGATCTCGTGGGAGAGCATGTCGTGGTGGTGGACGCCGGGGCGAGGGGCGAGGTCACCGCGTGGCTCGCGCGCCACGGCCGAGGCGAACCAGCCACCGTGCTGGGAGCCTGGCATCTCCCCCTCTCGGCCGACGAGCTGGCGGACTTCGCCCGGGCCTTCCCCGCGCTGCGCTACGAGGTGCGCGTCCCCACCCTCGACGACCTCTTCCTCAAACTGGCCCTCGATCCATGCGCTGGCTGACCGCGGCTCCCGAGTGGCAGAGCCGCGCCGTGGTCGCGCGGCATCTCCGCGTCTATCTCCACAACTGGCACACGGCGTTCCTGCCGCCGGCGCTGGAGCCGCTCACCATGCTGATCGCCTTCGGGGTGGGTCTCGGCGGCTACGTGGCGAGTCTTCCGTGGCATGGGCGTGAGATCGACTACCTCACCTACGTGGCTCCGGGATTGCTGGCCTACGCGACCTTCATGACGGCGATCTTCCAGTCGCTCTTCGGCGCCTTCATCCGGATGCGCTACCAGCGCACGTGGGAGGGACAGCTCACCACCCAGATCGAGCTGGCTCACGTGGTGTGGGGCGAGGTGCTGTGGGCGGGCTTGCTGGCCACGATGTATGTCGTCATCGTGGCCGTGGTGCTGGCACTCTTCAGCGCCGCGGGGCTGTTCGCCCTGAGGGTGTGGCTTCTGCCCGCCGTGTTGCCGGTGGTGTTCGTGGCCGGCTGTGCCTTCGCCGCCCTCGGGCTCTGTTTCACCGCCCTGCTGCCGACGATCGATCACATGAACCTGCCCATCTTCCTTCTCGTGCTGCCCATGGGGCTGATGTCAGCGACGTACTTCCCGCTGGAACATCCCCTGCTCGTCGCGCTGAGCGCCGTCAACCCCCTCTATCACCAGGCCCAGGCGTTCCGGGGACTGCTCATCGACGGGCCGGTGCTCGCGCACCTGGTCGCCCTCGCCATCATCGCCGCCGTCATGCTGGGCACCCTCGTGCCGCTCGACCTCCGGCTCCTGCGCCGCAGAATTCTGGGAGACTAGCGGCCGCCGGACACAGGGCGGACGGCCGCCGATCGATCCGACCACGTCGCGGCGAGGCCGAGCGTGGCGGCGTTCACTCCTCAGCCATGATGCCCCGGGATACCGCGCCCGACGAGGGGCGGTCGCGCCGGAACCTCTCGAAAACGGCCGCGGCGAGTGCCTCGGAATCCCTGCTACGGGCGGAGCGCTTTCAGAGCCGGCACCACCGGCGGGTGATCTCGGTGAAGAGCTCCACGGCCTGCTCGAGCCGCGCGATCTCGCAATACTCATCCGTCTGGTGAGCGAGAGCCAGCTCGCCGGGCCCCAGGATGACAGTAGGGGCACCGCCATAGGCGGGGGTGAGCGCGGCGGCGTCGGTAAAGTACGGCGCGGCGCGAGCCACGGGGCGCTCGCCGATGACGGGCGCCACGATGTCGTACACGGACTGGATCCACGGATGATCGGGATCCGTCCACACGCCCTCGGCGTCCGCCATGCTCTCCAGCACGACCTCGTCACCGAGGTACTCCGCAAGCCGTTCTCGCAAGCGCCCGTGCTTCTGCTCGGGGATGGTGCGGATGTCGATGCCGATCTCCGCAAGGTCCGGGACGGAGTTGACGTTCAGCCCGCCGCGCAGGGTTCCCACGTTGAGCGTCGGCGCGCCCAGCACGGGGTGCGGCGAGACCTCGAAGCGAAACTGCTCCAGCTTGAGGGCGGCGCGGGCGGCCTTGTAGATCGCGTTCACACCCCGCTCGGGCATTGAACCGTGAGCGGTGACGCCGCTGGTCCGGCCGCGCAACCAGAACGCGCCCTTGTGGCCCACGAACGGATAGTTGCACGTGGGCTCCGCCACGACGATCGCGCCGGCCTGGCCGAGGACGCCGTCGAGCCGGGCCAGGTGGCGGGCGCCGTCACAGAAAGTCTCTTCGCTGGCGGTGACGACCAACACCACGCCGGGAGAGGCGCGAAGCCGGCGGGCGAGCTGGGTGACGGCGACCACGAAGGCCGCCACGCCGCTCTTCATGTCGCTTGAGCCTCGGCCGTGGAGCCGACCGCCGTCGATCTCGCCCGCGAATGCATCGCGCGTCCAGGGGCGGGCGCCCAGCGGCACCACGTCGAGATGTCCGGTGAAGCACAGTGGCGGAGTGTCCCCGCTGCCTCCCAATCGAGCCACCAAACTGGTGCGCCGCTCGTCGAACTCGTATTCCGTCACCGCGAATCCAGCGTTTTCCAGGGGCCGTCCTACGTGGCGTGCGCAGTCTCGCTCGTCGCCGGGTGGGTTGACGGTGTTGTGGCGCACGAGATCGCGAGTGAGGTCGAGGGCGTTCATGCCTTCTCCTTGGGCGTCGATCCGCTATCGCCGGCCCAAGAAACGCGCCAGCGCGAGAACCAATCCCACGCCGGCTCCGAAGGCGAGCGCGGCCTGGGGGCCCATCAGGACGCGGACGTTGGTGCCCTCCAGACGGGGCGTGACGACGAGGCCGATGGCGCTGTCGCGGGCCGTCACGGATTTTCCCAGCAGCACGCCAGCCGCCGACTGGTCGAGGCTGATCCTCTCGCGGGCCACCGCAACCGAGGTCATCGCCTGCTCGAAGACCGCCCGGTCGCCGAGGGCCACTCCGACGGTGCCAGCGGTGACGCGGATTCGCTTGGCCGACGCCAGCCCGATACCGCCCTGGATGACCCGGAGGCGCCCGGTTTGAACACTGCCCGCTGCGCCCTGGCGGATCTCGACTCTCTCGGCCGAGATCGATCTCGCCCCGCCCTGCCGCACGGTGACCGCCCGAACCGTTTCGTCCTGCGCGCCGTTTCGCGTGCTGTCGCCGCGACTATCGTCCGTGGTTTCCGGCATGACCGCCTCCTGATCGCGTGCTCGTCTCCTCAGTGGGGGGGAGTACAGGCCCCCAAGCCCCCGACGCTCTCAGCGACCCGGCGAAGCCGGGCCGCTCCTCGCTGCGGCGCAGTGGCTGCTGGAGTGTGAGGCCATTATCGGGGCCACCACGTCAAACGTTCCAGAACACCGGCTCAGGCACGAGGGTAACGCCGAAACGGGTCCGCACGGCGTCCTGCAATCGCCGCGCGAGGGCTATCACGTCGCGCGCGCGCGCGCCGTCGTGGGCGACGATCGCGAGGGCATGGCGAGTGGAGAGCCCGGCGGATCCCTTGCGGTACCCGCGCGGAAAGCCGGCCCGCTCGATCAGCCAGGCCGCGGAGAGTTTCACCCGCCCGTCGGGCTGCGGCCAGCGCGGCATGCGGGGTTCGAGACCCCGCTCCGCCAGCCGATCGGCTTCCTCAGCGGGGACAATGGGATTCACGAAGAAGGAGCCACAGCTTCGTCGGTTGGGATCGTCCGGATCGAGCACCATTGACTTGGCGCGCCGGATGGCGAGTACGCTCGCCCGCACGTCGGCCAGCGAGGGCGTCGCGATTCCTCGGGCCGCGAGGTTTTTTTCCACCTCGGGATAGCGAATGGTCGGGTCTCCGCTGGGGCGGAGGCGATAGCGCACCTCGAGGACTACCCAGCGCCCGGGCTCGCCACTCTTGAAGATGCTGTCGCGGTAGGTAAAGCCGCACTCGTCTGGCGAGAGTACTCGGACCTCGCCGTCATGGGTATCGAGCACCCTCACGGACTCCACCGTCTCGCTGACCTCCTGGCCATACGCGCCGACATTCTGGATGGGCGTCGCCCCCACGAGCCCCGGAATTCCGCTGAGGCACTCGATCCCCGCCCACCCTCGCTCGACGGCAAGGCGGACGAAGTCATCCCAGGGCTCGCCGGCCCCCACCGTCAGCTCGACTGCGTCGCCGGTCTCGTGGACAGTCATGCCGCGCAGCGCGATGGTGAGCACGAGCCCATCGACGCCCTCGTCGGCGACCACCAGATTCGAACCACCACCGAGCACGCGAAGAGTCTGACGCCGCTCGCGCGCCCACGCGATCGCTTCGCACACCGTCGCCTCGTCGCGCGCCTCGACCAAGTAGCGCGCCGGCCCGCCCACGCCCATCGAGCAGCGCGGAGCTAGCGGGACGTGCTCGAGCGGCGTCAGGCCTCCGCCCACTGCATGGCCGGAGCGAGGTCATCGAAGGGGACCTTGCCGGCCGCCCTCGCGTGAGAGGGGGGCTCCACCCCCTTCACTCCTGTTCCAAGTTGGAGGAAGCGGGAGCCCCCCGAAACCGGCCCATTGAGTTGGAAGGCGCTGGGGCCCCCCTCAAAAGTGCCCATTCGCGCGAAGTACCACTTCGGGGGGCTGGTGGAACCATCGCTCGAGCGAGGGCGAGCGGGACGCATCGTTAGCCGACGTGCTGGCGCAGGAACGCGATGGTCCGCTCGCGGGCGACAGTGTGGCTCGCCTGGTGGAAGCTCCCGCGCTCGTCGCAGCTGAAGCCGTGGCCGGCGCCCTGGTAGACGTGCACGGGGAGATTCGGATGCGCCTTCTTGATCCGTTCCCAGTGCTCGGGCGGGATGGAAGCGTCGGTCTCCCCGAAGTGCAGCAGCACGGGGCAGCGAGGCTGCTCGGTCGCCGTATCGGCGATGCCCCCGCCATAGTAGCCTACGGCGCCCGCCACGCCGTCGATGCGCGTGGCGGCGAGCCAGGCCATGGTGCCACCCATGCAGTAGCCCGCGACTCCCACGTTGAGGCCGGTCTTGCGCAGCTCGTTCACCGCCGCGCGTAGGTCCATCACCATCGGGTCCCACCCCAGCTTGCCGCGCACGGCCCGTCCCTTGTCGATGTCGGCCGGCGTGTAGCCAGTCTCGAACCCCGGCTCCACGCGATCGAACAGCGCGGGGGCCAGCGAGACGTAGCCGTCCTTGGCGAAGCCGTCCGTCACGTTCCGGATGTGCTGGTTGACTCCGAAGATCTCCTGCACGACCACCAAGGCCCCTCGTGGCGTTCCCGCCGGCGTCGCCTTATACGCCGAGAACTTCTGTCCGTCTTCGGCTGTCAGGGTCAGCTTCTCGCCCATCGTTGGTCTCCTGTCAAATGTCGGGGCCGAGTGCCGCCTCCCTGATATGAGAGAAGCTACGCCCCGCGAACTCTCCCCGCCCGATCCCCTCGTTGCGAAAACCGGTGGTCAGGAACCGAAGCTAGACGGTTGGGCGCAGGTCGTCAAGCTGACGGCCTCGGCGCGGCCACAGGCAGGTAGCCGAGGAGGAGGACATTCAGGTGGATGAGCAGTAACTTGTTCCACGCGACGCTGGCGGCGAGCGCCTCCTTCGGGTCGGCCAGCTCACCTTCGAACAGGCGCGCCAGGGCCGTCTGGGCCAGGCTCATGGCCCCTATCATGAAATGCGCCGGCACCACGCCGCCGGGGCCGAGGGCTCGGTGGCTGTGCGACAGGCCGACGGCGAGGAGGTAGTAGCCGAAGTCGTGAGTGAGGGCCGCCTCCGCCGTCTCGCGGAGCCACCGGCCGAGGCTGTGCCTCCGGCGCTCAATCCGCACCGTGTCGGGCGCGCCGTCCTCTCGTAGGAAGAAGCGAGCGCTCGCCGGGAACCTGAGGAAATGCTCGTAGAGCGCGGTGGTAAAGGTCGCCTCCTGCGCCAGCACCGCCGGCGCGGTACGGCGGACGATGGCCAGGTCGCCGTCATCCAGCCCGACGAACTCCGACAACTCCCGGACGAAGCGCGCCAGATCTGCACCGGGTAGGTACGAATCGCTCTCGCCAGTCACTCGCCGAGTGTAGTCCCGCTGGCCGAACCGTCAAGAGCGCGGCTGCGCGTCGACCGCACGACTCTCTGCGCTTGCCGCGATCGGACCCGAAGACGAAGATAGACGGCGTGTCGGGTTCGTGGAGCTCTGCGGTGCCACCGGCGGGCCACGGCATGATGTGGGAGAACCCGGATGCATGTACGGGCATTCACCGCGGCGGTGCTCGGAGGGGCCACGGGGACAGGCTGATCAGTTCACACGGGCGCGGGAGTGGACATACGATGACACCACGAGTCGAGATCGAATACTGCACGCAGTGCCGATGGCTGCTTCGTGCGGCGTGGATGGCCCAGGAGCTGCTGATGACGTTCGAGAGGGAAATCGGGGAAGTTGCCCTCGTCCCCGGCCAGGGGGGCGTGTTCGAGGTTCGACTGGACGGGAAGGTGATCTTCTCGCGCGAGGCACAGGGGAGATTTCCCGAGGCGAAGGAAGTGAAGCAGATGGTCCGAGATCGCATCGCCCCCGCGAAACCGTTGGGGCACAGCGACCGTCGGTGACGTTCCCGGCCCGCGAGGCAGCTGGCATGAGAGACAGGGCGGGTGATCGGCGGCCGGTGCGAGAGAGCGATGGCGCATAGCCAGGAGGCGACGCGCCGGGCCGTTCTCGGTGAAGAGCGTCGTCGACGACTCCTGGGATCGGCCACCGGTCGGATCGTCCAGATCACGCCGCGCGGCTCCGGCCCACCGGAGCCCAGCCACACCAAGCTCCACATCGCCGTGACGTCCATCGACGAGGTGCAGTTCCTCGCCACCCTGCGCATCTCCGGGCACCATCACTGCGCTGACCGCACGCGGAAGAACCGCGTGCTGCTGGTGGCCGTCGCGAGTGACGACGCCGACGCTGACGGTTGCCGCCCGTCGGCCTCCGTCACGCTGGCTCCCAGCGACGTGCAGGCCACGGAAACGGTGAGGCTTCCTCTGTGCGCGTGCTCGTGAATCGCCGGAGCAAGCCTCCGACCGGGTAGGGGCGCGCGAAGGCGCGGCCATGGCGGCGGATGGCCGTGGCCGTCCCGCGGCGAAGCGTTCACACCGGCGGCCAGGGGTACCGGTGCCCGGCGTCGTCGCGTGGGAAGTGGGCCGCCCGCAGAATGGCGCGGGCGCGCGCGGCCAGCGCCCTTCGTTCACCGCTGTCGAGGAGGTCAGCGAGCGGGCGCGGGAGGTCCGCCTCGAACACCCGCCGTATGTCCGCCAGGAGTGGCTCCGGAATGGGCTCTCCGCCAAAGTTCCAGATCACCGTCCGCAACTTTGGATCGGCGT
>JBKPAK010000320.1:0-37464 GCA_046726415.1 Candidatus Methylomirabilota bacterium | reverse complement strand
CGCTGATCGCAGTCGGTGCAATCGCGGTCACACCTCTGGCGATGGAGGCTGGCCCGACTTGCTCCGGATGCGGATGACCGCGAGGGCAGTGGCTACGCGTAGCGCTGGCGGAGGGACTCCCAGAGGGCCGTCTTGGTCCAGTCCGGCTCGGCCAACCGCTCGAATCGGTCGTCGTAGTACGGGCTCGGGAAGAGGACAGTCACCATCTGCTCACCCCGCCCGTTCCACAGCCGGAGCCCCCACGTCGTGGGACTGTGCCCGCCACCACTCGACCGGAAGAAGGCGGCGCGCCTCACGCGCCGGATGGCCGCGGCCTCGGGGGTGCTGTCCCGATGGTCGTTCACGCAGAGATGGAAGTGCCAGGGGCCAAGATCGACGGTGAGGTACCCGTCGAGCACAGTCACCGTGGGCGGGTCGGCGAAGCGAATCTCGAACACGGCCCCTTGCAACAGGGGTCCGACAGTCAGATGGGCCCAGTGCTCCCGGAACAGCTCCGTGGCAAGGCGCTCGATCCGGTCGCCGGTCACGTCGAGCTCGAAGTACTCGATCGTGCTGCCGTCGACCTCGCGCTCGATCGTTGACGGCGTGGTGCTGGGGCTGGTCATGCCTCCCTCCTCGCCCACTGTCTGGTCGATGTGCTGGGAAAGGCGGAGCCTCCCGCGCGCTCGATAGTCATGTTGACCGCCACAGGGCCTGTCGTACGAGCCCGGTCACCGCCCGCCCGAGGCCTTCTGCCTGCAAAGATTGCCAGCCCGTCATGGGTAGTGTCTACTCAGAACGCGCATGGGCCACACCCACGTCGCGGCCATCGTCGCCGTCGGACTGCTGACCGTCCTGTTCATGGTCGCCGTGCGGCTTCGCCTCTTCGGGCGCACACGCCACGGATTTCTGCTCGCGCTGGTCACGGCGGTCGCGGGAGCCGGCCTCACGACCGCGGCCCTCTTGGGACTGTGGGGGTACGTGCAGGGCGAGAAGATCCTGTTCGGGCAGTTCGTGATGCACATGGAGACCCTCGGCATGGTGGTCGAAAAGGAGATCCGCGACGACGTCGCGGACACCCTCAGGCGGCTCGAACGCCTCGCGCGCGAGATTGCGCCGGACAGCGCGCGTCAGCGTCCAGGGAACCTCCGGGAGGCCCTCTCCGCTGTCCAGGCGTTCGACCCCGCGCTGCTTGAGATCAATATCCGCGACGGTCAGGGCGCGCTCGTGCTCTCTACCGTGGTGACGAGCGAGGCCGAGCCGGCCCCTCGCGTGGGCGCGGCCTTTGCCCTGGAAGGCAACGCCTACGTATCCGAACCGTACGTGTCGCCTATGTTCAAGCGCTACGTGCTGTCGCTGGCCGTGCCGGTGAGGGGCCCTGACGGCGGCATTCGCGGGGCTCTGACCGCTCGCTACGACATCCAGCAGGAGTTCGGGGATCTCCTCGCCCCGGCGCGCTTCGGCAGGACTGGCTACGTCGTCCTGCTCGACCAGGATGGGAGGATCCTCGCCCATCCCGACTCCGCGCTCATCGGGCAGGACCTCTCGTCCTATCCGGCCGTCCAGGGCGCCCTGGACGGCCGACGTGGGTGGGTCCGCGCGATGAACAGGGCGGGGGTGGAGCGGCTCTTCGTGTACCAACCCCTGGAGAACCCTGCCACCGTCGCGCGCAAGCCCTGGGTTCTCCTGACCGAGGTCGATCCGGACGAGGCGCTGGCGCCGTTCGCCGCCCTCCACACGCAGTTCCTGCTGGCGCTGGTGGCGCTGGCCGTCGCTTGCCTTCTGGTGGCCAGTCAGGTGGCGTTCTCCATCCGCGGGCCCCTGGCCCGTCTCTTCCGCTTCGCCAAGGCCGTCCGCGGAGGTGATCTTACCCAGCGGGCCCAGATCACCGGGCGGGACGAGATCGCCGAGCTGGCCACGGCTCTCAACGAAATGGTGCAGGGGCTCCAGGAACGCGACCGCGTGAAGGAGATCTTCGGCCGCTACCTCACGAAGGACATCTCCGAGCGGGTGCTGAAGGGCGAGGTGGGGCTGGGCGGCGAGCGGCGGCGCGTCACCATTCTCCTCTCGGACATCCGCGACTTCACGTCCATGTCGGAGCGCATGGCTCCGGAGGAGGTGGTCAGCTTCCTGAACGATTACTTCTCGGAGATGGTCGACGCCGTCTTCGAGCACGGCGGCGTGCTCGACAAGTTCATCGGCGACGGCATGCTGGCGGTGTTCGGCTCCCTTGACGACGAGCCCGATCACGGGCGCCGCGCGGTCCAGGCGGCGCTTCGCATGAAGGTCATCCTGGCCAAGCTCAACGAGGAGCGCGCAGTGGCCGGGCGTCCCCCCATCAGCATCGGCATCGGCATTCACACCGACGACGTGATCGTGGGGAACATCGGCTCGCGCCGCCGGCTGGAGTACACCGTCATCGGCGATGGCGTGAACACCTGCTCCCGGGTGGAGGCCCTCAACAAGGAGTTCGGAACCACCATCCTGATCACCGAGGCAACCTACGCCGAAGTCAGCCAGGAGTTCGAGTGTCGGCTCATGCCGGAGACGTCCCTGCGCGGTAAGACGAAGGCGCTGCGCGTCTACGAAGTCGTGAGCCGCAAAGTCGCCGCCGTCACGCCCGCCGGCTGAGCCGTATCGAGCAGTCGAGCAGTTGTCGCAGGCGGTGACCCGGCCGAGTCTGTCTGGGCAGGCCGATGACCCCGTGGATCGAGCCGGCCGAGCAAACCGGTCCGCGCCCTACCGAGCGGCGCCAGCCAGCGGGGGCCGCGGCGACGTCCTCGACAGGTATCGGCCGAAGCCCGGTTTCTGGTGGATGCGTCCCTCGCTCAGCATGGTCTGGCCGCGTACCAGGGTCATCCACGGTCGACCGCGCACCGTCCATCCCTCGTAGGGCGTGAAACCGGCGATCCCCAGATGGTGGACGGCCTCGATGGTCGACTCGCCCTCGGGATCCCAGATCGTCAGGTCCGCGTCCGCGCCCACCCGGATGGCCCCCTTGCGCGGATAGAGCCCGAAGATCCGCGCAGGGTTCTCGGCCATGACCCGGGCCAGCCACGTGATCGGCAACCCGCGTTTCACCACGCCCTCGCTATACATGAGCGGCACCAAGGTCTCCAGCGAAGGCGCCCCGAATGGAATGGGCTTGCCGGCGGAGTCGACGAAGATGTTCTTCCAGCCGGGCTCCTTGGCGCTCGGCACCCGCGGCGAGTGATCGCTGGCCACCGTGGCGATGAAGCCTTGCTCGCTGCCGCGCCACAGGGCCTCGCGGTCGGGTCCGTCGACCGGACGCAGAGGCGGGCCGATCTTGGCGAAGGGGCCGAGACGCTCCATCTCCGCGTCGGTGAGCAGGAGGTACTGCGGGCACGTCTCCGTCCACACGCGCTGGCCATCGGCCTGGGCCCGCTTGATCCGCTCGAGTCCCAGCTTCGTGCTGAGGTGTACCACGTAGACCGGACAGCGGGTGAGCCCGCCGATGAGAATGGCTCGATGGATGGCTTCTTCCTCCGTCCAGTCCGGGCACGTCGCCGGGAAGTCGCGCGGGTGGGTGTGGCCGGCCGCGATGGCCCGATCCTCGAGGTAGCAGAGCACGTCGCCGTTCTCGCAGTGGAGCTGGCACAGTGCGCCCAGGCTGCCGATGCCCTCCATGGCCTTGGCCATGAACTCGTCGGAGACCATGCGGTGGGGTCGCTTCTTGTACGTCATGAACATCTTGAACGAGGTGACGCCCATGCGGACGGCATCGGGGATGCCCGCCAGGATGTAGGGCTGGTGATTCAGGATGAAGTGCAGTCCGAAATCCAGCACGCTGGCCGCCCCGGCTTCCTCGCGCAGTCGCCAGATCGCCTCGGGCAGCGTCTCCTGCTTTGCGTCGTCGTAGACCACGAAGGGCAGCAGCGTGGTGAGGCCGGTGAGCGCCGCCGCCTGCGATGCCGTCTTCCAGTCGTCGTATTCGGGGCCCACATGCAGATGGCAGTCGATGAGACCCGGAAGGACGTATTTGCCGCGGGCGTCGATGACCCGGTCGGCGGGAGGGAGGAGATCCTCGTGGCCGAGAGCCACGATCCGCTCGCCGCGGATGGCGATGGCCATTTCGCCGACGATGGAGACCCCGACCACCTGACCACCCCGCACGACAGTGTCGACCCGGGCCTCCGACATGGCCTGATCTTAGTCCGGACGGCGTTCGAAGGCCAGGCGACGCAGCGGCTCGCCGGTGAGCCGCGTGAGAATCCACTCGCGCTTCAGCTCGGCCCCCAGACGTTCGTAAAAGCCGATGGAAGGGGCGTTCCAGTCGAGCACAGTCCACTCCATGCGCCCGCAACCCCGGCGCATGGCAATCCTGGCCAGCTCGCGCAGCAGGGCGCGGCCGGCCCCGCGCCCGCGCTCCTCGGGCCGGACGAAGAGGTCCTCGAGGTAGAGAGACGGGCGCGCCATGAACGTCGAATAGGTGAAGAAGTAGAGGGCGAATCCGACAGGGGTGGGGCCGCGGGAGCAGATGAGCGTCTCGAAATACGGCCGGGGCCCGAAGCCGTGACGCCGGAGGGCCGCCTGCGTGGCGCGGACCTCGTGGGTCAGGCGCTCGTACTCGGCCAGCCCCTTGATCAAGGCCAGGATCGTCGGCACGTCGCGCGCAGTGCCTCGCCGGATGCGGAGAGCGGCGGAGGCCACGACGAGTTCAGCGCAGGGGGTAGCGCAAGCTGTCCATCCCGTCGTCGCCGAGCGCTGTCCGATTCATGGCGGAGGGGTATGATAGCGAACCTGTGATCCCTGGGGAACTCGCCCTCGCCGTCGGCGACCTCTATCACGAGCGACGCGGCCGATCCGACGCGCCGCCGGTCGTGTTCCTTCACGGCCTGGGCTCGTCGGCCGCCGACTGGCAATGGCAGGTCCCGTACTTCGAAGAGCACTACGGGGTGATCACGGTCGACCTTCCGGCCCACGGCCGGACCGCGCTGACCGGGGGTCTTCCCGCCCGGCGGCTCTCCGTTGAGGCGATGGCAGTGGAGGTCAGCCACCTCCTCACCCGCCTTGGCGAGGCTCCGGCGCACGTCGTTGGGCTTTCGCTCGGCGGCTGCGTGGCCCTTGCCCTCGCTCTCGAAGCCCCGACCTGCGTCCGTACCCTCACGCTGGTCAACACGTTTGCCCGGCTCCGCCCGGCCGGGTGGCGCGGCGCCTACCGCATGTTGGAGCGGCTGGTCCTTCTCGCGGTGGTGCCCATGCCGATCATCGCGGGACGCGTCGCTCAGAGCCTTTTCCCCAAGCCGGGCCAGGATGCGCTGCGCGCCGCCGCCGTGGCCCGCCTCGGCCGGAACGACAAGCGCGCATACCTCGCCGCCATAGGCGCCCTCACGCGCTTCGACGTCCGCCGGCGGCTCGGCGAGATTCGCTGTCCCACCCTCATCGTGGCGGGCGACGCCGATCGGACGGTGCCGTTCGCCTCGCTGGATTTGCTGCGCCGGCACATCCCCAACGCGCGGATCGTCGTTGTTGCCGACTCGGGCCACGCGACGCCCTACGATCAGCCCGATCTCTTCAACCAGCTGGTTCGGGAGTTCGTGGCCGCGCACTGACATCTCTGGTGGTGACCGTGGCGACGTTCCCTCCGTGGCTTGACGGCCGTGGCGGTTCCGTACGACACTGCGCCGCGCGCCGTAGACCACATGCTTCATCGACGCGGGTGACGAGGCCCGCGCCAGGAGAACGCCACTGAAGGCGACAGCGCGGTCCCTATTCCGAGGCGGGCGCGTGTTCGAGAAGATCGTTGCGCGCGTGCGCGACGCCATCCTGGCGGGCCGGCTGAAGCCGGGAGATCGCTTGCCGCCGGAGCGAGAACTCGTGCATCGGTTCCGGGTGGGGCGGGGCGCCCTCCGGGAAGCCTTCCGCATCCTCGAGGAATCGGCCCTCATCCGCATCCGACCCGGCAAGGGCGGCGGCGCCTTCGTGGCCGGACGCCCCACGGCGGCGGTGACGCGATCGCTGGGCGACCTCCTCCGCTTCGGTGGCATCAGCCTGGATGAGGTGGTGCACGCCCGGGTGGCCCTCGAGAGCCTCGTCATCGACATCGTGGCCCAGCGAGCCGACGCCGATGACCTGGCGCGCCTGGCCGACTCAGTCGAGCGCGCCGCGCGCTTCTTCGAGGAGGGCCGCCGCGCCGAGAAGATGGAGGAGAATTTCAACTTCCACGTCCTCCTGGCGGAAGCCACGGGCAATGCCATGTATCCGCTGCTGATCCGCTCCGTGGTCGACGTGATGGAGCCCATCATTGCTCGCGCCGAAGTGTCCGACGTCCTCCGGCGCCACACGCTGAATGCCCATCGCGCCATCGTGGGGCACCTCGCGCGCGGCCAGGGGGCCGCCGCCAAGCGGGTGCTCACGCGCCATCTCCTGGGGGCGCACGCGCGCATGACCCGCGATCGGGGACGTGCTCGCTCGCGGCCCGCGATCGGACATCGCGACGAAGAGGCGCCGGGAATGCTGCGCGGTGCCAGGGTCGTGAAGGTGAAGTAGGAGGTCGCATGGGCAAGAGCGGTGGTTCTGCCTTTCCCTCGAGCGAGTGCTTGGCGACCGCTTCCGACTCCCCATGACCAGGCGGCTGGCGGCGCTCCTGGCCTGCAGCCTCCTTGGCGCGGCGCCCGCAGCGGTCCGTGCGCAGTCGGCGCCGGCCGGCACGGACGTGCGAGTCCTTGTCCCCTTCCGCCCGGGAGCCGTCGCCCCAGGCCTCACGGTCAGCGAGCGAGGCTCGGGCTCCTGCTGGACCGCTTCCCTGGCTAGCGCCGGCCGCCCGGACGCCTGGCGCTGCATGGCCGGCAACCGCATCTACGACCCTTGCTTCGCCGGATTCGCCGGCTCTGATCAGGTCGTGGCGTGCGCTAGCAGCCCGTGGTCCTCGGACGTGGTCATGCTCATGCTCTCGGGCCCGCTCCCTGGTGACGTGAGTCGGCCACCGAGCCCTCCCGGCGGGCCTCCCTGGGCGCTCGAGCTGACCACCGGGGAGCGCTGCACGATGCTCACGGGAGCCACCTGGGGGGTGGCGGGCATGCGCGTCAACTATGGGTGTCCTGGCGATGTCGCCATCGTCGGCGACATCGACCGCAGCGCGGCGATGTGGAAGGTCTTCGTCCTCAGGGCGGGGGCGAGCGTCATGAGCCAGGTGGAGGTTCGCGCCGCTTACTATTGAAGTTGGAGGGCCTGGCCCCCGCCGCGCGCCGGCGACTATCCCGACGCGTTGCCTAGCGGTCCGGCGGCAGCTCGAGCTGGTGGAGGACAGCGCCGCTGAGGTCGCGATGGCTGACCGTCATGGTGCCGGTGGTCCCGTCGATCTTCACATAGCCGAAATGCACACCGCGGCGACCCGGCGTCGTGCGGCCTCTTGCCCGCCAGTCTTTCCCCGTCAGTCATCGACGCGTAACATTGGGCGCGTAGGATGCGGGCAGCAGGAGGGCACTGCCCATGAATTCACACCTGGAAGACCTCGGCGTCAATCCGTCGCAGAATCCCGCCTTCTCCAACATCGTGGCGGCCCGGCTCTCGCGTCGCCATGTGCTCGAGGGAGGCCTCGGGGCGGCGGCGATGGCTCTCCTGGGAGGCGTCCGTTCGCGAGACGCCCACGCGCAAGGGGGTCTGCCCTTCGGCTTCACGAGTGTTCCGACGTCGAAAGCGGACGCGCTGGTGGTGCCGGGGGGCTACACGGCCGAGGTCCTGTACGCGTGGGGCGATCCGATCTCGGAGGGCCCGGGCTTCAAACCCGACGCGAGCAACACCACGGCCGAGCAGGAGTTGCAGGCGGGGATGCATCACGACGGCATTCACTTCTTCCCGCTGCCCGCGGGGTCGCAGAGCTCCAGTCGAGGTCTCCTAGCCGTGAATCACGAGTACACCGACGACGGCTTGCTGCACGTGGACGGCATGCAGCCGTGGACGGCGGAGAAGGTCGCCAAGTCGCAGGCCGCCCACGGAGTCAGCATCATCGAGGTGGCGCTCGTCAACGGGCGGTGGACAGTAGTTCGCCCGTCGCCGTATGCTCGGCGGATCACCGCGCGTACTCTCATGCGCGTCGATGGCCCGGCCGCCGGCCATCCGCTCCTCCAAACGGCGGCTGACTCCGCCGGGGCGCTGGTGCTCGGGACCCTGAACAACTGCGCCCACGGCTACACACCGTGGGGGACGTACCTCACCTGCGAGGAGAACTTCAACGCTTATTTCGTCAATCAGGCTGACGCCATCCCCGCGCTCCAGAAGCGCTACGGCATCACCAAGACGGGTTTCGGCTACCGCTGGTACGAGCACGACGCGCGCTTCAACGCAGCCCTCCATCCCCACGAGCCCAATCGCTTTGGCTGGGTGGTGGAGATCGACCCGTTCGATCCCAAGAGCCAGCCGGTGAAGCACACGGCCCTGGGACGCCTGAAACACGAGGGCGCCGAGGTGACCTTGGCCGCGGACAAGCGGGTCGTCGTGTACATGGGAGACGACGAGCGCTTCGAGTACATCTACAAGTTCGTCTCCCGCAGCTCCTACGTGCCCGGAGACCGCCAGGTGGCCATGCGCCTGCTCCAGGACGGTGTGCTCTACGTGGCCCGGTTCAACGCCGATGGTAGCGGGGAGTGGCTGGAAGTCGCGCTGGGCAAGAACGGGATCGACCCCGCAGCCGGATTCCCGAGCCAAGCCGAGGTGTTGGTGAACACCCGCGCCGCCGCCGACCGGGCGGGGGCCACCAAGATGGATCGCCCGGAGTGGATCGCCGTCCACCCGAAGACCGGTGAGGCGTACTGCGCGATGACCAACAACAGTCAGCGCGGGGATGCCGACAAGGCCCCTCCTGACGCCGCCAATCCGCGGCCGAAGAACGCGTTCGGCCACATCATTCGCTGGCGCGAGCAGGGCGGCAACGCCGGGGCCACGCGGTTCGCCTGGGACATCTTCGTGCTGGCCGGTGATCCGTCCAATGCGGATCCCAGCAAGCGCGGAAACATCAAGGGCGACGCCTTCGGGTCGCCGGACGGCGTGTGGATCGATCCGCGGGGTGTGCTGTGGATCCAGACGGACGTGTCCACCAGCGCCCTGAACAAGGGCGACTACGCCAACATCGGGAACAACATGATGCTGGCCGCCGATCCGTCGACCGGAGAGATCCGGCGCTTCCTCGTCGGGCCCAGCGGCTGTGAGGTGACCGGCGTGGTGGCCACCCCGGACGGGACGACGATGTTCGTGGATATCCAGCATCCGGGTGAGACGGCCAGCGAGCGCAGCGATCCGGCCAATCCCAAGGCGATCAGCTCGTGGCCGGACGGTCCGAACGGCGGGCGCCCGCGCTCGGCGACCATCGCGATCCGAAAGCGCGACGGCGGCGTCATCGGCTCCTAGAACGAGGGGCGCCCTGCGCGCCTTGACACTCGGAAAGAGCGCGTGCTATCTCACGCTGAATGTCCGGTCCCGCGCTCCTCGAAACCGAGGATCTGACCCGCGCCTACGGCAGTCTCCTCGCCGTCAACCGCGCGAGTGTCTCCATCCACGAGGGCGAGCTGCGCTCCATCATCGGGCCCAATGGGGCTGGCAAGACCACCTTCTTCAAGCTGATCTCCGGCGAGGTGTTACCCACGTCGGGGCGCATCCGGTTCAACGGCCGCGACATCACCGGGCTCAGCCAGCACGAGGTCTGTCGCCTCGGCATCGCCAAGTCGTATCAGATCACCAACATCTTTCCGCACCTCTCGGTCCTCGAGAACGTCCGCGTGGCCGCCCAGGGCTACGCCCATGCCTTTAACTTTTGGTCGCGGGCCGATCGTCTGACCGACGTGCGCGATCGCGCCCTCTCCGTCCTCCAGACCATCGGCCTCGCGGCCAAGGCCGAGCAGCTCGCCGCCCACCTGTCTCACGGCGAGAAGCGCCACCTGGAGATCGCCATCGCCCTGGCCGCCGAGCCGACCCTGCTCCTCCTCGACGAGCCCACCGCGGGCATGAGCCCGGAGGAAACGGACGAAACGATGCGATTGATCCGCGAGCTGGTGGCCGGCCGCACGGTGGTGCTGGTCGAGCACAAGATGAAGCTCGTGATGAATATCTCGGATCGCATCACGGTGCTCCACCAGGGCCAGGTCCTGGCCGAGGGGACTCCTGACGAAGTCCGCGCCAACACGCTGGTGCAGCAAACCTATCTCGGAACCACGCGGTGAGCCTGCTCGTCGTGGAGGACATTCACACGTATTACGGCGAGGCCCACATTCTGCAGGGTGTGTCGGTCACCGTCGCCGAGGGCGAAGTGGCGACCCTGATCGGCCGCAACGGCGCAGGCAAGACTACCACCCTGAAGTCGATCATGGGAATCGCCCGCCCGCGCCGAGGCGCCGTCCGCCTGGCCGGTCAGGACATCACGCACCTGCCGACGCACGGCATCGTGCAGCGAGGCATCGCCTGGGTGCCAGAGGAGCGGCGCGTGCTTCCGAACCTCACCGTGATGGACAACCTGCGCCTCGGCTACCTCGGGGGGCGAGTGGAGGACCCGGCGTCACTCCTCGAAGAAGTCTTCGCCTATTTCCCGCGCCTGCGCGAGCGCGTCGACCATCGTGGCCGCTTCCTGTCGGGCGGCGAGCAGCAGATGCTGGCCATCGCCCGCGGGCTGGTGGCCCGACCCAAGCTGATGCTGGTGGACGAGCCAACCGAGGGCCTCGCTCCCATGCTCGTCCGAAGCCTCATGGAGATCCTCCAGGAGATCAATCGGCGAGGCACGACGATCCTGCTGGTGGAGCAGACCCTGGAGGTGGCGCTCACCCTCTCCCATCGCCTCTACGTGATGGACCAGGGCCGCATTCAGTTCGAGGGCACGCCGGAGACGCTCCGCCGCGACCCCGCCGTCCAGCAGCGCTTCCTGGGGGTCTAGGGCCCAGGAGCGGGATGGTCGCCCCCTTCACCGCGTAGCCGCCAGGCTGCGCCAAATCGCGGCCACTGGGGGTTGCGGCGGCGCCACGGCGTGGTGCGGAGGTCCATGACGCGCACGCGTGGGCTGGGCGGTGCGCTCGGCGTGACGTCGTGCTCCTCGCGAGTGGGCCCGCGCTGGGTCGGGAGCCACCGCCGGCGGAAGCGCCGGCCCCCGACGAGCCTCTCGCGCGCCTACGATCCTGGTGGGATTGCCGTACAGGTTCTGAGACGGGGGCCCGGCGACCTGTGCCAAGCGCGAGGAAGCAGAACTCGACGACGCTCGAGGTTGTTTCAGCGCAGGCGGGCGGCCAGGCGGGCTTTCACCTCAGGCCACTCGGACTCCAGAATCGAATAGGCGGCCGTGTCGCGGATAGCGAGGTCCGCCGCCACCCGGTTGGCGCGCAGGATGCCGTCCAAACGGGCGCCTAGGCGCAGGATGGCCGCGCGCGAGCGCATGTTGCGGGCATCCGTCAAGAGGCTCACGCGGTACACGCGCCACGTTTCGAAGGCGTGGGTGAGCATCAGGAGCTTCGCCTCCGTGTTGATCCCCGTTCGCTGGACGGACGGCGCGAGCCACGTCGCGCCGATCTCCGCGACGTCGGGCCGATCGGCGCCGCGCCGATACGGGCTATGTGCCGGCCAATCCCAGAACTCGACGTTGAGGAAACGGGTGGACCCGACGACCTGACCAGTCGCGCGGTCTACTGTGGCGAAGGCAAGCGCCTTGCCGTCTGCCTGCGCCTGCAGCGCGGCGGTGACATAGCGCACCATGGCCGACTCGTCGCTCGGCACCGTGGTCAAGGCGAAGGTGTCACGCGGCCCGGCGGCCACCGCGGCGAGCGGCGACACGTGGGCGAGTGTGAGCGGTTCCAGGCGAACGTAGCGCCCCTCGAGGGTGACTGGCTTCAGCGCGTTCATGCCACCACCGTAGCCGAAAAATGGTCCCTGGCGACAAAGCCCGTCAGTCCTGTTCCAGGGGCACCTCGGCGAGATCCTCCCCTACCGGCTCGGCTGGTTGATCCCGGGATCACCGCTTGTCGCGGATCGATTCCAGGAGCGCCCGGGCGCCGGGCGCCTCCTTCAGGGTCCAGCGTGGGAGGTCGACGGGGGCGCGCTCGTCGAGGATGCCCTGCAGCTCGCGGCGGGCGTCCTCGTAGCGCGCCTGGTCGACGTACAGCTTGGCCAGCTCGAGGCGCGGCCCGGTGAGGTGAGGCGCGAGGGCGCGGGCCTTCAGGTACAGCTCCTCGGCCTTGCTGCGATCGCCGCCCAGGAACGCGGGCAACTCCCGATGGATGCTGGCCGCCATGGTGAGTCCGTCGACGGAGTTGGGATCGAGGCGAAGGACGGTGTCGACTTCCCCGCGGATGGTTCGCAGGACGAGCAGGGAACGCGTGATTCCGCGCGTCTGGGCGGCGCTGCCCAGCATAATCGCGTACCACAGGTGAGCCTCCGGGTCGCGAGGAGCGAGCTGGACGGCGCGCTGGGCAAGGTCGCGGCCCCGATCGAATGCCGCCAGCTTGGCGTCGTCGCCGCGGGCGATGTACTCGCCGTGGAGGAACCACGCCCGCGTCAGGGTGAGCAGGGTGGGCACGTCGTTGGCCCCCTGGGCCAGAGCGGCCTCGAGCAAGTCGCGTGCGCGATCAATGCGCGCGAGGTCCTCGTGATAGCGCTCGAGCAGCGCACGCGCCGTCTCGAGCGGCGTCTCCGCACCGGTGGCGGCGGCGCCCGCCAGGAGCCCGAAGAGAGCGAAGGCGAGCCCCACCAGGAAAGGACAGGACAGCGCAGCCCACGCCGTCACCTGCTCACCATACCCCGTTGAGCTCGAGCGAGGCTCCGGTTCTGACGCGCGCACTGTCTGCGCCGGCGCACCGCGGCCGGGCGGTGCCTTGACACTCCTGACCGGCAAGGGTATGAAGTGGGCGCTCGTTTTCGCTCGCCGCGCTGCGGACACCGAGGGCCCGCCATCGCCGGGGCTGGCCGTCTGGAGCCTGATCGTCCTCTTCCCCATCGCGTGGATGGTCATGACGTCCTTCAAGGACGCCGGAGACTGGGTCAGCTGGCCTACCCGCTGGGT
Organism: Candidatus Methylomirabilota bacterium; assembly: GCA_046726415.1. Classification (GTDB taxonomy): domain Bacteria; phylum Methylomirabilota; class Methylomirabilia; order Rokubacteriales; family CSP1-6; genus CAVWFS01. The sequence goes on along the minus strand of JBKPAK010000320.1, from coordinate 24,494 downwards.
GCCCTTCGTGGACTTCGAGCCGACCCTGCTGAACTACCGGCAGATCTTCTACTTCGGCGGCGGTACAGACACCGGCGCGCTGCGCCGCGAGCAGACCGAGCAGGCCTACAACATCTGGAAGGCGACCTTCGACAGCGCAGTCATCGTCGCCGTCTCGTCGGTCGTGTCCCTCCTCCTGGGCTCGGCCCTAGCGTATGCCATCTCGCGGTTTGGCACGGGCGGCAAGAACTACCCCTACACCATCCTCACCCTGCGCATGGTGCCGCCCATCGTGGTGGCCATTCCCATGCTCATCTACTACGCGAGCATTCCCCAGTTCTTCGCCTGGCTGATCGGCTGGCGAGTGGAGTTCTTCGACACCTACTACGGCCTCACCCTGCTCTACATCGCCACGACCTTGCCCTACGTGATCTGGATGATGCTGGCCTTCATTGACGAGGTCCCGCGCGAGCTGGAGCGTGCGGCGCGCCTGATGGGGGCCAGTCGCCTGGCCACCATCCGCCTGGCGGTGTTTCCTCTGGTAGCGTCGGGGATGATGGTGACCTTGCTCTTCGTGTTCATCCTGAACTGGAGTTCACGCGCCCTGGGGGCCGGAGCCAACCAGGCGGAACATACCTTCCTGGATGCCCAGGGCGCACTTGCCGATCGTCTCCAGCATCCGGTCGACGGTGGGCGGCATGAGCGTCGAGGTGCGCACGTCGCGGAACGCGCGCTCCGCCGGGTAATCCTTGTAGGCCCCACGGCCACCGACGACCTGGATCACTTTGGAAGTGACGTGAAGCCCGACTTCGGTGGCCAGGTATTTCGCCTTGGCGGCGAGGAGCCCGCGCTCGACCACGTCGGCGCCGTCCCAGCCCGCTGCGGAAGCATCGAGCACGAGCCGCGCCGCCTCGAGGAGGGCCGCCATCTCGCCGATGTGGCGCTGGACGGCTGGGTCCATAGCCACCGGGACGTTCTCGGGCCGCACCACGCGCTTCTTGGCGTAGTCGGTGGCGAAGGCCAACGCGGCTTCGGCAAGCCCGATGTAGACGGCGGCGTAGCCGAGCCCGAAGCCCTCCGCCACGCCCACCTGAACCGCGGCGCCGGGCTGACCCAGGGTCGCGTCCCTCGGTACCCGCACGCCGGTGAAGGTGACGGACGGGCTGTAGGTGCCTCGCATGCCGAGCGTGTCCCACTTTCCGTCCGTCTCGATGCCGGATGTGTCGGCGGGCACCACGGCCTGGATCAACGCCTTGCCCATGTCGGCCTCGCCATCGATCGCACACCACACCATGTAATACGTGGCGCCCAGGGCCATCGTGCAGAAATGCTTGACCCCGTCAATGACCCACGCGTCGCCGTCTGCGCGGATGGCCGTCTCGATCAAGAAGGTCCGCGAGAGACTCACCGCAGGCTCGCTGCCCCAGCTTCCGAAGAGCCGGCCGCCCTCGACGACCTCGGAAAAATACCGCCGCTTTTGTGCCTCGGTGCCTAGGCAGTCGATGAAGCGCATGACGGTGGAGTGCATGTGCAGAGTCATGGCGGAGTTGGCGCAGCCCTGCGCGATGGTGCGAATCACTCCGATGTAGGTGGGCATGTCGAGGCCCATCCCGCCGTAGGCCGACGGAACCGAGGCGGCCAGGAAGCCCTCGCGCCAGAGATCGCACCAGCTCTGGACGGGGTTGGCGCCGAGCTGGTCGTATTGCGCGGCCCGCGGCGCGATGTGCTCTCGCGTGAGGCGCTCCGCGCGCTCGATGATGTCCGATCGGGCCTGGGACGGCAGCACGCCTCAGCTCATCGACGCGCCGGTCGGGGAGGCTCGCCTCGCCGTCACGCAGCGACAGGTGTCGATCTGGTGCAGCTCGATCATGTTGCCGAAGGGGTCGTGCATGAAGATCTGCTGCGACTGGGGCCCGACTACGCTCTCGGCGACCCAGTAGGCGACGCCGAGCCGCTCCAGCTCTTTGCGCGTCTCCTGGACGTCGGCCACCGCGAGCGCCACGTGCGGCAACGAAGGGTCTCGGCCGGGGCCCTTGGCGAACTTGGATTGCCCGTCGACGCCCATGAGATGGATCTGCGCGGTGCCGCCCACGTCCATCCAGTAGCCGTCGATGGTCGGGATGGACGGCCGGCCCGGATCGTGACTGAGGCCCAGCACGTTGGTGTAGAAGTCGTGCGCCTTTTTCACGGCCTCCGGGCTCGGACCCACGCGAATCCCGTGATGATGAAGCTCGAGAACCTTGATGGCCATGCGCGCCTCCACGCCGATGGATGTGGCCGAATCTTAGGAGCCGTATCGCCGGGTGTCAATCGCGCCGGGCGTTCGCGGCGGCGTGGATCACCGCCGTCTTGGCGCATCAGCGCAAACCGCGTACACTCGCCCCACGACAGCGTCGCCGAATCGCGAACTGGAGAACCGACATGAGCTTTCCCCTGACCACATCGACCCCCGCCTCGCTCGGTCTCGACGAGCGGGCGCTCGATCGGCTCCGCGAGACCATTACCCGCCACATCACCGAGGGGCGCTATCCCGCCGCACAGTATGCGGTGGCGCGCCATGGCAAGCTCGCCGGGTTCACGACCATCGGCGACGCGCGACTCGAGCCGAAGCGCGAGCCGGCTCGCGCCGACACGGTCTGGCTGCTGTACTCGAACACCAAGGTGCTGACGGCGTGCGCGATGTGGATCCTCGTGGAGCGCGGCGCCCTCGCCTTCACGGATCGCGTGGCCGCTCACCTGCCGGGTTTCGAGGCGAACGCCAAGGGCGACATCACCCTCATCCAGCTCCTCACCCACCAGGCCGGTTTCCCGAATGCCACGATGCCGGCGGCGGCCTGGGAGGACCACGAGCTGCTGCGCCGGACAGTGTGCGGCTTTACCCTCGAGTGGACACCGGGCTCTCGCGTCCATTACCACGGTCTGTCCGCCCACTGGACCGCGGCGGCCCTCATCGAGGCGCTGGCGAAGACCGACTACCGCGTGTTCATCCGCGAGAACGTGATGGAGCCGCTGGGGCTCGGTGACGAGCTGTACGTCGGTGTTCACGACGCGGCCCAGAGCCGCTGCGTGGACATGCACGAGCCGAGTCCCGAGGGCACCCGTCAGGTGAAGCGGACCGAGGAGAACAACGAGGCGTTCCGACGGGCGGGGACTCCGGGGGGTGGAGGTTACGGGACGGCGCGCGCGATGGTCGCCTTCTACCAGATGCTTCTCGGGGGCGGGAAACTCAATGGCGTGCGGCTGCTCTCGCCACGCCTGGTCCAGTACGTGACCCGCAACTTCACCGGCGATCGCGTGGATTCCTACATGGGGATGCCGATGCACCGCGGACTCGGACCGCATCTGCGCGGCACGACAGACACCATCCGGGGGCTCGGCTCCCTGGCGTCGCCGCGCGCCTTTGGCCACGGCGGCGTGGGTTCGTCCTATTGCTGGGCCGATCCCGACTCCGGCCTCGCATTCGCCTACCTGACCAACAGCCGCGTGGCTGATCCCTGGCACAGCGAGCGCATGGATCGGATCAGCAACTTCGTCCACACCGCCATCGACTGACGGCGTCAGGAGTCTCGCCCAGCGTGGGGTGTCGGCCCGGAGGGGCGGGGGGACCATTCCTCCTGTGCGCCGCGACCCGCGCGCGTTCCCGCCGGCGACGGCAACGGGAGATCGACGTGACCACGGTGCTCGTCACAGGAATGAGTGGGCTCATCGGAGGCGCCCTCCGGAAGCATCTAGAGGGTCGCTACACCTTGCGCGCCCTGAACCGGAAGCCGGTGCCGGGCGTGGCCTGTCTCCAAGCTGATATCGGCGATCTGGCCGCGATCCAGCCCGCCTTTGCCGGCGTGGACGCCGTGGTGCACCTGGCTGCGCTGGCCGGCTCGACGTTCACCCTGGACGCGCTGCTCGGCCCCAACATCGTGGGGACGTACAACGTGTTCGAGGCCGCGCGGCGGGCCGGGGTGAAGCGGGTGGTCTTTGCGAGCAGCGGAGCCACGGTCAGCGGTTACGAGCGCGAGGCCCCATTCAGCACGCTGGTGTCCGACCGCCAGGAAGATGTCCGCTCGTGGCCGAACCTGACCCACGAGACCTTGGTCCGTCCCTCCGGCCTGTACGGCTGCTCGAAGGTGTGGGGTGAAGCGCTGGCCAGACACTACGCCGACGAGCATGCCCTCTCGGTGCTCTGCGTCCGCATCGGCCAGGTCACCGCCCAGGATCGCCCCCGCCACCCGCGCCAGTTTTCCGTGTGGTGCAGCCAGCGGGATATCGTCCGGATGCTCGAGGCGTGCGTCACCGCGCCTCCGAGCTTGCGCTTCGACATCTTCTTTGCCACGTCCCGGAACCGCTGGAGCTATCGGGACCTGGAGCATCCGCGGGCGGTCCTCGGCTGGGAACCGCTCGACGCCGCCGAGGACCATCGCTAGCCGCCGGGCAGACGCGCGATCAGAGTGCCCCAGATGCCCTTCGGCAGGAAGAGCACGAAGCCCATGAAGACGAGGCCAATGACGATGGGCCAGGATTCGAGGAACAGGCTTAGCCGGTCCTCCAAGACGAGGTAGGCGGCTGCGCCGACGAATGGGCCGAAGAATGTCCCACCCCCGCCGAGGAGCGTCATGATGACGGCCTGACCGGAGGTCGCCCAGTAGAGGGCCTCCACGGGCACGATGGTCAGCCGAAGGGCATCCAGCGAGCCGGCCAGGCCCGCGATGAGCGCGGAGAACACGAATGAGAGAAGCTTGATGCGGGCCACGGCATAGCCGCATGCGGTCGCGCGATCGCTGTTCTCTCGAATGGCCCTGAGCACGGCCCCGAACGGCGAGTCGAGGATGCGCCGAAGCCCGGCGATGGCCAAGGTGGCCCAGGCCAGGGCGAAGTAATGAAAGGCGATGGGGCGATCGAGGGATATCTCCAGCCCGAAGAAACCGAGGGATAGGCGCGGGATGCCGCGAAGGCCGTCGTCGCCGCCCGTCAGGTCGGCGAGATGGAAGGCCGCGAAGTAGAAGACCTGCGCAAAGGCCAGGGTGAGCATGGCGAAGTAGATGCCGCGGCGGCGCAGGCAGAAGCTCCCCACGACTACCCCCGCCACCACGGCGCAGACGAGGCCGATGAGGATGGCCAGCCACAGCGACTTCAAGCCGAGCTTGGCCAGGGCGATGCCCGTTCCGTAGGCCCCGAGCCCCCAGTAGGCGGCGTGTCCGAAGGAGAGGATGCCCGTGTAGCCGTAGAGCAGGTTGAAACCAAGCGCGAAGAGTCCGTAGACGAGCACCTGCGTGGCCAGCGAGCGGTAGGGGACGACGAAGGGAAAGATGGCGAAGAAGATCACGATGGAGAGGACGGGGTGCGCGGCAATGATCCGCACCGCGGCGGTCGCCGCCTGCTTCATCACTCGGCCAGTCCGGGTTCGCCGAAGAGGCCGCTCGGGCGCACCAGGAGCACGAGCGCCATCACGATGAAGATCACCAGTTCGGAGGCCTTGGGAGCGAAGAAGGTGGTGAGGCTGACGACCTCGCCGATGAGCAGACCTGCCACGATCGCCCCGACCAGGCTCCCCATACCCCCCACGACGACGACCACGAAGCACTCGATGATCATCTCGAAGCCCATCTCCGCGTAGACGCCGCGCAACGGTCCGGCCAGGACGCCGGCCAGGCCAGCCATTCCCACCCCGAGCCCGAAGACGAGGAACCAGATGCGACCGAGGTCGAACCCGAGGGCCCGCACCATGAGAGGATCGCGGGTGCCGGCGCGGACGATCAGCCCCACGTTGGTGCGCTCCAGGAAGAGCCACAAGCCGAGCAGCGCCGCCGCGGTCACCGCAATGATGAACAATCGGTACGTGGGAAAGATCATGAACCCGAGGTCGACGGCGCCGGCCAGGACGGGCGGCGGGTCGAGGGTCAACCCGATCCGCCCCCACAGCAGCTTGACCACCTCCACCAGCACCAGCGAGAGCCCGAAGGTCAGCAGGAGGGGATCATCCGGACTCCGTCCATACAGCGGCCGCACGAGGAATCGCTCCATGAACAAACCGAAGACGCCCACCATGAGGGAGGCGCCGATGACCGCGATCCAGAAGCTTTTTGTGAACCCCAGCAGGAAGAAGCCGAAGTACGCTCCGAGCATATAGAGCGAGCCGTGGGCGAAGTTCACCACGGCCATCAGCCCGAAGATCAGCGAGAGCCCGGTCGCCAGCAGGACGAGGATCCCGCCCAGGACCAGGCCCGTGAAGATCTGCGCCGAAAGCGCCTGGAGCGAAAGTTCGGCCACGGATGCTAGACGTATCCCTTCTCGGCGCAGGACCGATCGAGGGCCTCGTCGGCGGGGACCTTGGTGGCGATCTCGTAGTAGCCCCAATCGCCTTTGGCCTGGGCTCGCCCCTTGAGGATCCAAAGATCCTGGAAGGCCTTCCGGTCACACTTCCGCCACCACTCCTTGCCCTTGTAATGGTCGTAGCTCGGATTGTTGAGCAGCGCGGTGGCCACGGCATCCGAGTTGGTGGACTTGGCCAGCTCCACGCCGCGCACGACTTCCATGATGCCGCTGTAGCCGTAGCCGCTGTAGGCGTCAGGCGCTTCCTTGAACCGCTTCATGAACGCCTCGACGTACTTCTTGGCCTGGGGGATGGTGCTCTCGAGCTCCCAGTAGAAGCTGCTCCCGCCATAGACGTCGGCGAAGAGATCCGTCCCGCCCGCCTTCGCATAGAAGAGGAAGTGCAAGGGCATCAGGAGCTTGGTCTGCTTCTTGAGGCCGAAACTGATGGCTTGCTTGGCAAACGCGACGCTGTCGTCACCCGGGGCCGCCCCCAGCACCACCTCGGGCTTGGCCGCGAGGATCTTCGGCAGGTGCGTCGAGAACTCGGGCTTCCCCAGCGGATATGGCGTGTGGCCGAGGATCTTGCCACCGGCCTTCTCCACCACCGCGCTGAACACCGCGTCGTTCTGCTTGCCCCAGGCGTAGTCGGCGTAGACGATCCACCACGCCTTGCCGAGGTTCTTGACGGCCCAGCCGCCGACGGCCCGTCCGGTGATCGTGGGGTTCAAGGCCTCGTGGAAGGTCAGCGGGCCTGAATCCGGCTTGGCGCTGATCTCGTCCGACTGGCTGATGGAGATGAAGATCTTGCCGGCGGCCTTGGCCTGTTCGTTGATCGCCATCTGGACGTGCGCGGCCAGCCCGCCGACGATGAAGTCGACCTTCTCGTTTTCGATCAGCTCCTTCGTCCGCTGGGCGCCGACGGCCGGCTTGAGCTGATCGTCGCGGAAGAGCACCTCGATCTGGCGTCCCAGCACGCCGCCCCGCGCGTTGACCTGCTCCGTGGCCAGGATCGCCCCGCGCTGCTGGTCGGTGGCGATGGCCCCGAAGGGGCCCGTCAGGGGGAGGGGGAAGCCGATCTTGATGGGGCCCGTGCCCTGGGCGCGCAGAATCGCGGGGAAACCCAGGGTCGTGGTGCCGAGGGCAGTCGTCGCCAAAAACGCGCGTCGGTGCATCGTGGCCTCCTTGCCGCCGAGTGGAAGCGTGCTCGATGGCACGTCCCGGGTCGAGTGGCGCAACTATATTCGGACACCTGAACGCTTGGCAATCCCTCGTGGTTCCGCGTTCGCGCCGGCACGAGCCCGCCGCGTCTGGCCGCCATCCGATGCGGGGCGTTCGCGCCGAAGCCGATCGGCGGCTGCCGATCGATGGGTGCCGCGCCGCACCCCCTGGTAGACTCGAAGCGATCCGCGGAGCCACGGGAGGACGGACATGATCTTCAAGCAGTATTACCTGGGATGTCTCTCGCAGGCGTCGTACCTGATCGGGGACGAGAGCACGAAAACGGCGGCGGTGGTCGACCCCCGGCGCGACGTCGAGGAGTACCTCGAGGACGCGGGGGCCGCCGGGTTCCGGATCGAGCACGTCATCCTCACCCACTTCCACGCGGATTTCGTGGCCGGCCATCTCGAGCTGAAAGAGCGCACGGGCGCCCGCATCTACTTGGGAGCGCGGGCCACCGCCGAGTACGCGTTCTCGCCGCTCCGCGATGGTGACGTCCTCGAGTTCGGTCAGGTGCGCCTCATGACCCTCGAGACGCCGGGACACACCCCGGAAGCCATCTCCGTGCTCGTGTTCGATCTCGCGCAAGACGGAGAGCGCCCGCAAGCGGTGCTGACGGGTGACACCATGTTTATCGGCGACGTGGGCCGCCCCGACCTCATGGCCTCCGTGGGGGTCACCGCGGACGAGTTGGCGAGCCAGCTTTACGACTCCGTCCACCGCCTCCTGCAGCTTCCTGACGACACTCTGGTGTATCCGGGACACGGTGCCGGCTCGGCATGCGGCAAGAATCTCAGCTCGGAGACCGTGTCCACGATCGGGGCGCAGCGACGCGAGAACTGTGCGCTGCAGCCGATGAGCAAGGAGACCTTCGTCAAGCTCGTCACCACTGATCAGCCAAAGGCCCCTCCATACTTCGGCTACGACGCGCAGCTCAACCGCCGCACCCGGGGCATCCTGGAGGCCGCTCTTGCGCGCGAGTCGGCCGCCCTCCCCCTCGACGCGGTACTGCGCGCCCAGCAGGACGGGGCGCAGATCCTGGATGTCCGCGAGCCGGACGAGTACGCGGCCGGTCATCTCCCCGGCAGCACGAACATCAGCCTCAAAGGTCGCTTCGCCTCCTGGGCCGGTGCGCTGCTCACTCCGGCTCGTCCCATCGTCATCGTGGCCGTACCCGGCGGGGAGCAGGAGGCGACCCTGCGGCTCGGGCGGATCGGTTTCGACAACGTATTGGGCTATCTGAAGGGGGGCATGGACGCCGCGCGCAGCGGGCCCGAGGTCGTCCGGCGCGGCCGGCGTGTCACCAGCGCCGAGCTGGGCGCGCTTCTGGGCCAGCCAACGCTGACCCTCGTCGATGTCCGCTTTCCCGGAGAATGGGTGCACGGAGCGATTCCCGGAGCGGTGCACATCCCTCTCGATCAGCTCGAAGAGCGCCTGGGCGAGATTCCCCGTGGGCGGCGGGTGGCCGTCTACTGCCAGTCGGGACTCCGGTCGTCGACGGCGGCCAGCCTCCTCGAACAGGCGGGCTTCGACGACGTCGTCGATCTCATCGGCGGCTACGCCGCGTGGAGTACCGCCGGGGACGTCGCTCCCTCCGCACCTTGAACTCCGACCGGCGTAGAATCATCCGGTCCGACTCTGCCACGCAAAGGAGCACGTCGTGAGAGAGAACGCGTTGAAGAAGCTCTGGGCCCAGGGTGGCGCGGCGGTCAATGGCTGGCTCTCCATCCCGAGCGCCTTCTCGGCCGAGGTGATGGCGCACCAGGGATTCGACTCCCTCGTCATCGACATGCAGCACGGGGTGGTCGACTACCAGGCCGCCGCCAACATGCTGGCCGCCATCTCCACCACCCCGGTGGTACCGCTGGCGCGCGTGCCGTGGAACGACCCGGCCTACGTCATGAAAATTCTCGACGCCGGCGCCTACGGCATCGTCTGTCCGATGATCAACAACCGGGCGGAGGCGGAGGCGCTGGTGCGGGCCTCCAAGTACCCTCCGAAGGGTTATCGCAGCTTCGGGCCCGTGCGCGCGTCGATCTACGCGGGCGCTGACTACGCGGACCACGCCAACGATCAGCTCATCGTCATGCCCATGATCGAGACGGCCGAGGCCTTGAAGAATCTCGACGAGATCCTCAGCACGCCGGGCGTCGACGCCATCTACGTGGGCCCGGCCGACCTGAGCCTGGCCCTGGGCTGCAAGCCGCGGCTCGACCAGACTGACCCGCCCGTCGTGGAGGCGCAGCAGGAGATCGTGGCGGCGTGCAAGCGCCACGGGGTGATCGCCGGAATCCACAACGCGACGTCGGGCTACGCCTTGAAGATGATGGAGGCGGGCTACCAGTTCCTCACTTTGGCCAGCGACAGCCGCTTCATGGCCGCGCGCGCCGCCGAGGAGGCGTCCGCCGTCAAGAAGTCGACGAAAGGCGGCAAGCTCCCCGCATATTAGCCTGCGTCATTCGACGCGCGACCAACCGAGCCGCGAGCTTTACAACCCGCGACGCGGGTGCCGATACTGCGAGACATGTCGTATCGGCGATCCAGTGGCCTGCTGCTGCATCCCACCTCGCTGCCCGGACGCTTCGGGATCGGCGACCTCGGTCCGGCGGCGCGTCGGTTCGTGTCGTTCCTCACGCGCGCCCGCCAGCGCATCTGGCAGGTGCTGCCCCTGGGAACCACAGGCTACGGCGACTCGCCGTATCAGTGCTTCTCGGCCTTCGCCGGCAATCCGCTCCTCATCGACCTCGATGCCCTGGTGGACGACGAGCTGCTGTCCGCCGCGGATGTCGTGGAGGCGCGCGGCGGTCCCCTCGATACCGTCGACTACGGCCGCGTCATCGCGCACCGGCAACCCCTTTGGGCGCGCGCGCTCGAACGCTTCGAGACTCGGGCGTCGCCGGCGGCCCGCCGTGCCTTCGACGTTTTCTGCCAAGGGCAGGCAAACTGGCTGGACGAGTACGCGCTGTTCATGGCGGTCAAGGAGGCGCATGACCTGGTCGCCTGGACCCAATGGGATCCCGGCATCGCCCATCGCGATCCCGCGGCGCTCGCCCGCTGGCGGGGAAAGTGCGCGCGCTCGAGGCGCGCGCATCAGTTCGCCCAGTACCTGTTCTTCTCGCAGTGGCAGGCGCTGCGGGATTACTGTCACGCCGAGGGCGTGTCGCTGATGGGCGATGTGCCGATCTTCGTCGCCCATGACAGCGCCGACGTTTGGGCTCGGCGCGATCTGTTCAAGCTGAGCAGCGATGGCCAGCCGCAGGTGGTGGCGGGCGTGCCCCCGGACTACTTCAGCGCGACGGGCCAGCTCTGGGGGAATCCGCACTATCGCTGGGACGTGCTCGCGCGCGACGGCTACCGGTGGTGGATCGACCGGATCCGCGCGGTGCTGTCCCTCGTGGATCGCGTGCGACTCGACCACTTCCGCGGATTCGAGGCCGCCTGGGAAGTGCCGGGCGATGCCACCACTGCGGTCCACGGCAGATGGGTGAAGGGGCCGGGCGCGGCGCTGTTCGAGGCGATGCAGCAGGCCCTCGGTCCGCTGCCGTTCGTGGCCGAAAATCTCGGCGTGATCACCCCGGAGGTCGAAGCGCTGCGCCGGCGCTTCCACTTCCCCGGAATGGCCATCCTCCAGTTCGCCTTCGGCACCGATCCGCAGGCGCGGGACTTCAGGCCGCACAACTATCCGCGCAACCGGGTGGCGTACACGGGCACGCACGACAACGACACCACCGTGGGCTGGTGGACGAGTGGCGTGGGCCACAGCACGCGGAGCGAGGACGAGCTCGTCGTGGAGCGCGCCTTCGCGAAGCGGTATCTCGGCACGGATGGCGCCGAGATCCACTGGGACTTCATCCGCACCGTCCTGGCCTCAGTCGCCCACACCGCCATCGTGCCGCTGCAGGACGTGCTCGGCATCGGCAGCGAGGGCCGCATGAATCAGCCGGGGCGGCCGAGCGGCAACTGGCGCTGGCGCGTGCGCGCCGAGGCCTTGACGGACGCGGTGGCCGATCGACTCGGCACGCTCACGGCAACCTACGATCGGACGTAGGCACGCGGTGCGCTCCACGCGAGGGCAACGCGGGTTCGCCGCCGGCCCCCGCGCGGAGATCTGGCGCGCCAGAGCCCGCGTTTCAGGGTTTCTGCGGCTCGCCATCGCGCTGGGGAAGGCGCGCACGTGCCTCGAGTCCAGGGCGAGAGTAGCAGAGCGGCCCGGAATGAGCGATGCTTGGCTGGTGCCGACCCACCAGTTCGACGACGCGCTGCTGGCTCGCGCGCGCCTCCACCTCGCCCGCTTCGACCGGCGGACCATCGCCGTCGACGGACGCCGACCGGCGGCGGTGGCCGTGGTGCTGCTGCCCGACGACGACGGGCGCGCCTGCTTCCTCATCACCCGGCGCGCCGCGACCCTGAAGACGCACAGTCGCCAGTGGGCGCTTCCGGGCGGGCGGATCGAGCCCGGTGAGCGGGCGGAAGCGGCGGCGCTGCGGGAGCTGGCCGAGGAAGTGGGGCTGGTGGCCGACGAAAGCGCGGTGCTCGGACTCCTCGACGACTACGGTACCCGCTCGGGCTTCATCATGACACCCGTGGTGGTATGGGCGTCCTGGCCGGTGACGCTCACCTTGGATCCGGCCGAGGTGGCGAGCGTCTACAAGGTGCCGCTCGACGACCTCGATCACCCCGACGTGCCGCGGCTGATCAGCATTCCGGAGAGCGATCGGCCGATGATCCAGGTTCCCATTCTCGGGGCTCTCGTTCACGCGCCGACGGCCGCGGTGGTGTATCAGATGCGCGAGGTGGTCGTGCACGGACGCGCCACGCGTGTGCACGACCTGGAGCAGCCGGTGTGGGCGTGGCGCTGAGCGGCGGGGCGCGCGCCCGGCGCAGAGACATCGACGTCGCGCGCTGGACCGGCGCAGAGACGTCGCGCGACGGCCGGGCCCGGCGCCGAAGGCCCCAGGGCGAGGCCAGATTTCGGCTATGCTCTGGGGCCGGGTCGATGACCGCGCGCGCCCGCGTCGCCGGGGGAGGATCAGCTCGATGAGCATGCTGGGGGGAAAGGTGGCAATTGTGACAGGTGGCGGGACTGGCATCGGCCGGTGCACGGCCATGATGCTGGCGGCGGAGGGAGCGCAAGTCGTCATCGCCGGCCGTCGCCTGGAGCCGCTCGAGGGGGTGGTCAAGGAGATCACCCGGGCCGGTGGCCATGCCGCGGCACGGCCCGCCGACCTCTCGACGTTCGACGACGCCGTCGCCCTGGGGCGCTGGACGATCGAGACCTTCGGCCGCGCGGACGTCCTCGTCAACAACGCGGGCGTGGCCGGACCGATTCGAAACCTCCAGTGGACGCCGAAGGCGCAGGTGGAGGAGGTCGTCGGCATCAACCTGATCGGCGTGTTCGCCCTCGCGCAGACCGTGCTCCCCGACATGGTGAAGCGCGCCGAAGGGACCATTGTCACCATCTCGTCAGTGGCTGCCCTCCGTCCCGGTCTGATCAGCGGTGCACCGTATGGGGCTGCCAAGGCCGCCGCCAATAATCTGATGGCCTATGTCAACACGGTCTACCGCCATCAGGGTATCCGGGCCACAGCGATCATGCCGGCCGAGGTCGATACGCCAATCCTGGACGGCCGCCCCCGGCCGCCGACGCGCGAGGAGCGCGCAACGATGATGCAGCCCGAGGACGTCGCCCGCGCGGTGTTGCTCGCCGTGACCCTGCCCTCGCGCACCGTCATCGAGGAGATGGTCATCAGCCCCACGCGAAGCCGCGATATGAGCCAGGATCTCGCGGTGGCCCGCGAGTTTGGACGCCCGGCGGGCCGCCCATGACGCCCTTCACGATTCTTCTCGATGGCCGGGCCGTGCGGGGAGGGGTCCTGATCCGCGAGGGACGCGTGCTGCTGGATGGCGGGACCGCCTGGAAGGCGCTGAGCTCGACGGTCGACGTCGACACCGATCTCGCACACCTGGCGGGCCACCTTGGCCGGCCGCTCGCCGTCGATCCCGACGAGGGCGTGGCCTTCCTGGGCGTCTCCGCTCGGGCGCGCCGCGAGCGCCTCCTGTCACTCGACGCGCCCGACTTCACCCTGCCGGATCTCGACGGGCGGTCGCACGGGCTCGCCGAGCATCGCGGCAAGAAGGTCTTCCTGGTGGCGTATGCCTCGTGGTGAGGATGCCGACTCGACCTGCCCGTGTGGCAGGCGCTCCATGAAGAGCTGAGGGATCGCGGCTTCGCGATCATCACGGTGGCGCTCGACAAGAGTCCCGACGACGCCCGCCCGTGGATCGAGGCGGCACGGCCGACGCATCCGGCGCTGGTCGACCCGCGCCACGTGATCGCCGACCTCTACAACATGGTCAATGTGCCAACCGTGGTGTGGATCGACGAGCGTGGCCGGCTGGCCCGCCCGAACGATGTCGCCTTCGGCACCGACACGTTTCGCCACATCACCGGTATCGAGGCGGCTCGGCACCTCAGCCTGCTGCGCGCGTGGGTGCACGGCGAGATGGCGACGCTCGGCGAGGCGGAGGTCCGCAGGCGCTTGTCGTTGCCGACCGAGAGCGACCAGCAAGCGCGCGCCGAGTTCGGGCTCGGGCAGTGGCTCTTCGAGCAGGGTCGATCCGAAGCGGCCGCTCGCCATTTCGCGCGGGCCGGCGAACTGGCGCCCCACGACTTCACCATCCGCCGCGGCACCATGCCGATGCGCGGCATCGATCCGATGGGTCCCCACTTTCGCGCGATGCTGGGGGAATGGACGCAGGCGGGACACCGGTACTATCGACCGCTGGAGAACTGAGCGCGCGGCCGCAGGGACAACGAGCGCGATGCGCGCCGTGAGGGCAGATCAATGGCGATGGCCCAGATCAACGGGATCAACATCTCGTATGACGCGAGTGGCGAAGGCCCGGCCGTGCTCTTCACGCACGGCTTCTCGTCCACCGGGAGGGCCTGGACCGAACAGCACCGCGCCCTCCGCGATCGCTACCTGGTGATCTCCTGGGACATGCGCGGCCACGGCGAAACCGAGAGCCCGGACGATCCGGCCCTCTACTCACACGATCTCGCGGTGGCCGACATGCGCGGACTGCTCGGTCAGCTGGCTGTGGAGCGCGCGGTGGTGGGGGGACTCTCGCTCGGTGGAACCATGTCCCTGGCGTTCTATCGACGCCATCCCGAGATGGTGCGCGCGCTCGTCATCTGTGACTCCGGGCCGGGCTATCGCAACGCCGAGGCTCGCGCCGAGTGGAATCGCCGCGCGGAGGCGCGGGCCGCCGATCTCGAAACCCGCGGGCTGGAGGTTCTGGGCGGGGGCAGCCGCGACATGCGGGAGGCCGCTCGTCGCCACCGGTCGCCGCAGGGGCTGGCCCACGCCGCGCGCGGCATGCTCGCCCAGCGCGATTCCGGCATCATCGATTCGCTGCCCGATGTGCGCGTCCCCACGCTCGTTATCGTGGGTGACCAAGACAGCCCGTTCATCGCGCCGTGCGAGTACATGGCGAAAAAGATCCCGGGCGCGCGCCTGGAGGTCATCAAGAACGCTGGCCACTCGTCCAATCTCGACCAGCCGGTGGAGTTCAACCGCGTGCTGCGGGCATTCCTGGACTCGCTGCCGTGACCGCCCCGAGCTGACGGGCGATGGATGTTCGAACGGGGGTGGTGGGCGCGCCGGGCACGCGCGACCGCGAGACTCGACAGACAGGAGGCGAGGAGACGTCATGAGCATGCTCGACGGGAAGAATGCGCTGGTGACGGGAGCGGGGCGAGGGATCGGCCGTGGCATTGCCATCGCCATGGCCAAGGCGGGAGCGCGCGTGGTCGTCAATGATCTGGGCGCCAGCCTGAGCGGAGAGGGGACCGACGCGAGTCCGGCGGAGCAAGTGGTGGCCGAGATCCGCAAGGCGGGTGGCACCGCCGAAGCCAACCAGGGCTCGGTCACCGACGCGCGTCAGGCGGCGGCCATGGTGCAGCAAGCGATCGACCGCTGGGGGCGCATCGACATCGTGGTGAACGTGGCCGGGATCCTGCGCGACCGGATGATCTTCAACATGTCGGAGGAGGAGTGGGACGCGGTGATCGCCGTCCACCTCAAGGGGACGTACAACACCATGCGCGCCGCCTCGGTGTCGATGCGCCAGCAGCAGTATGGGCGCTTCATCAACATGTCGTCGGTTTCGGCGCTGGGCGCGCCGGGACAGCCCAACTATGCGGCGGCCAAGGCCGCCATCATCGGACTGACGTGGTCCACGGCCAATGCCATGGCCAAGTACAACGTCACCAGCAACTCCATTATGCCGAGCGGGGCTACGCGTATGATCGACTCCACTCCGCGCGGCCGCGAGGTGTTCGAGCAGACCGGCAAGTGGCCGAGCGAGCAAGCGGTGGGGACCGAACGCGATCCCGACAACGTGGCGCCTCTCGTGGTGTATCTCGCCAGCGAGGAGGCGGCCCATGTCAATGGCCAGGTCTTCCACTCGTTCGGCTACGGCTACACGCTGCTCGCCCAGCCGCAGGCCGTCCGTCGGATCGAAGCCAACCGGCGGTTCGCTCCCGACGAGCTGGCCCAGCTGTTTCCCAAGACGCTTGGCGCCGATCTCAAACCGGCGCCGGCCGTCGGCTTTGGCCGCACCCTGCATGAGCGCCCGGCCAGCGAGTGGTCGGACCTGGGCGGCGGCGTGCGCTTCTGGCAGTGGCCGCGCGAGGAGCGGTGACCAGCGCCGGGCCTGGGGTGCGCACCGTCCTCTTCGTCTGCCACGCCAACACCTGCCGGAGCGTGATGGCCCACGCCCTGCTCGAGCGGATGCTGCGCGAGCGGGGTGTGGATGGCGCGGTGCGGGTGTGCTCGGCCGGCGTGGGCAACGTCGCGCGCGACGGCATGCTCGCCTCGCTGGATGCCCGCCTCGTGCTGCGCGAGGTGGGCATCGCTCTCGACGAGGACACCATCACGTCCACCGATCTGCGGCGCCATCGCCATTTGATCGCCGAGGCGGACCTCATCCTCACCATGACGGCATCGCAAAAGGCGGCGGTGCGGGCCCTGCCCGAGACGGGCGGGCGCCCGCTGTTCACGCTCCGCGAGTTCGCGGGGGGCGCGGGCGACATCGAGGATCCCGTTCTCCAGGGCGAGGCGAAGTACCGCGCTTGCCGCGACGAGATCTCCACCTGCCTGGAGCGCTCCCTCCACCGACTCCTGACGATTGGAGGGGAAAGAATCGATCGCTAAGTCACTCGCGAACGACGCCGCCGTCGACGGCGCGCATCTCGAAGGCCGCGGCCATGAGGGCCTTCGTGTACGGCTCCCGGGGGGCGTCGAGGATCTGCGAGGCGGGGCCATGCTCGACGACCCGGCCGTCGCGCATCACGATGATCTCGTCGCTGAGGGCGCGGATGACCTTGAGGTCGTGGCTGATGAACAGGTAGGCCAGAGTGTGGCGGCGTTGCAGCTCGCGCAGGAGATCCACGATCTGCGCCTGTACCGACATGTCGAGCGCGGAGGTCGGCTCGTCGAGCACCACGAAGCGGGGCTTGAGCACCATGGCCCGGGCGATGGCGATGCGCTGGCGCTGGCCTCCCGAGAATTCGTGCGGATAGCGGTCGCGCATGGCCGGATCGAGACCCACCTCGCGCAGGGCCTCGTCGATGAGTCGCCGCCGCTCGGTGGGGCCGGCACCGACGCGATGCACGTGCAGCCCTTCTCCGACGATCTGGGCAATGGTCATGCGCGGGGAGAGAGCCCCGTAGGGGTCCTGGAAGACGATCTGCATCTCGCGCCGGAGCGGGCGCAACGGGCCACTGCGCAGTCCTTGGATTTCGCGACCGTCGAACTGGATGGCGCCCTGGCTGCGCACGAGGCGCAGGAGGGCCAGGCCGAGGGTGGTCTTTCCCGAGCCGCTTTCGCCCACCACACCGACCGTCTGACCCTCGCGCACGCTGAGTGAGATGCCATCGACCGCCTTCACGTGACCCACCGCACGGCGGAACAGACCGCGCCTGATGGGGAACCAGACGCGCACATTGTGGGCAGCCATGATGACCGGCGCGCTGGGAGCGATGATGTTGGCCGCGCCGCTCGGCTCCGCCTCGATCAGTCGGCGAGTATACGGATGCTGGGGCCACGCGAAAACCTCCGCCGTCGGCCCGGCCTCCACGATCTCGCCTTCGGTCATCACCGAGACGCGGGCGGCCATCGTGCGGACGACGCCGAGATCGTGAGTGATGAGCAGGAGGGCCATGCCCAGCGAGCGCTGCAGCCGACGCAAGAGCTCCAGGATCTGCGCCTGGATGGTGACGTCGAGGGCGGTGGTCGGCTCGTCGGCGATCAGGAGGTCGGGCTCGTTCGCCAACGCCATGGCGATCATAACGCGCTGGCGCTGCCCGCCCGAGAGCTGGTGCGGGTGGGCGCCGAGCCGTTGCTCCGCCTCGGCGAGGCCCACCAGGCGCAGCAGCTCCACGGTGCGCCGGCGGGCCGCGCTCCGGCTCAGATGCTTGTGCACGAGCAAGACCTCGCTCACCTGCTTTTCCAGGGTGTGCAACGGGTTCAGCGAGGTCATGGGTTCCTGGAAGATCATGGCGACCCGATTGCCACGCACCGCCCGCAACACGGGTTCTTTGGCGCCGAGCAGCTCGCGGCCACGGAACATGATGCTGCCACTCGGGTGCCGGGCCGTCGGATAGGGGAGGAGCTGAAGGATCGACAGGGCCGTCACCGACTTGCCGGAGCCGCTTTCACCTACGAGGGCGAGGGTCTCCCCGCGATCCAGATCGAAGGAGACCTTGCGCACGGCGGCGAGCTCCCCGGCGGGGGCGGAGAAGGACACGGAGAGATCGCGGACGCGCAGCAGCGGTGCCGCGGCGTCGGTCACGCCACCGTTTTTCGCGGGTCGAAGGCGTCCCGAACCGCCTCTCCCACGAACACCAGCAGGCTCAGCATCACGGCGAGCACGAGAAACCCAGTGATGCCGATCCACGGTGCCTGCAGATTGGCCTTGCCCTGGGCCAGAATCTCACCGAGAGACGGCGAACCCGGCGGGAGACCGAAGCCCAGGAAGTCGAGAGAGGTCAGGGTCGTGATAGAGCCGTTCAGGATGAACGGAAGGAATGTCAGCGCCGCGACCATGGCGTTGGGCAGCACGTGGCGCACCATGATGACGCGGTTCCGCACGCCGAGGGCGCGGGCGGCCCGCACGTAGTCGAAGTTGCGCGCGCGGAGGAATTCCGCGCGGACCACCCCGACCAGCGACATCCAGCTGAAGAGCAGCATCAGGCCCAGCAGCCACCAAAACGTGGGCTCCACCAGGCTGGCCAGGATGATGAGCAGGTAGAGCACCGGGAGTCCGGACCACACTTCGATGAAGCGCTGGAAGAAGAGATCGGTCCAGCCGCCGAAGTAGCCCTGGACGGCCCCCGCCAGGATCCCAATCACCGAGCTCAGCGCGGCCAGGGTGAGACCAAAGAGCACGGAAATGCGGAAGCCATACAGGAGGCGGGCGAGGAGATCGCGCCCCTGATCGTCGGTGCCCAGCCAGTTCACCCGGGAGGGCGGGGCGGGCGCCGGCACCGGCAGGTCGTAGTTGATGGTGTCGTAGCTGAACCGGATGGGCGGCCAGATGGCCCACCCCCTCTCGCTGATGAGTTTGCTGACGGCGGGATCGCGGTACACGGTCTCCGTGGGGAATACGCCACCGAAGGTGGTCTCCGGATAGGCCACGAGGATCGGAACGTAGAATCGCCCATCGTAGCGGATGAGGATGGGCCGGTCGTTGGCGATCACCTCCGAGCCGAGGCTGATACCGAAGATGACCAGGAAGATCCAGAGCGACCAGAAACCGCGCCGATTCGCCCGAAAGTTGTGCAGCCGGCGCCGGAACAGCGGCGTCATGGTCGCAAAGCCGAGGCCTCGCGGGGTGATGTCATGCTTCTCGAGTGGCGAAGTCGATGCGCGGGTCGATGGCCACGTACATGAGATCGCTCACCAGACTCAGCACGAGCCCCACCAGCGTGTAGATATAGAGGGTCCCGAACATGATCGGGTAATCGCGATTGATGGCGGCCTCGAAGCCCAGCAAGCCCAGGCCGTCGAGCGAGAAGATCACCTCGATGAGCAGGGCCCCCGTGAAGAGGATGCCCACGAAGGCGGCCGGGAATCCGGCCACCACGACGAGCATGGCATTCCGGAAGATGTGTCCGTAGAGGACCCGCCGCCGGGTGAGCCCCTTCGAGCGCGCGGTCACGACATACTGTTTGTGGATCTCCTCCAGGAAGGAGTTCTTGGTCAGCATGGTCAGCCCGGCGAATCCCCCCACCACCAGCGCCGTCACCGGAAGGGCGAGGTGCCAGAAATAGTCGGTGATCCGCTGGAGCCAGCTCATCCCCGCCCACCCCTCAGAGACCAGTCCGCGCAGGGGGAACCAGGCGACGAAACTCCCTCCGGCGAAGAGCACGATGAGGAGGATGGCGAAGAGGAAGCCGGGGATAGCGTACCCCACGATGACCACCCCGCTCGTCCATACGTCGAAGGCCGAGCCATCGCGGACGGCCTTGGCCACGCCGAGAGGAATGGAGATCAGGTAAACCAGCAACGTCGTCCACAGGCCCAGGGAGATCGACACGGGCAGCTTCTGGACGATGAGGTCCACCACTGGCTGATCGCGGAAGAAGCTCTCGCCGAAGTCCAGGGTCAGGTAGTTGCGCAGCATCCTGACGAAGCGCACGTGGGCCGGCTGATCGAAGCCGAACTGGCGCTCCAGGGCGCGGATCAGCTCGGGGTCGATCCCGCGCGCGCCGCGGTACTTGCTGGTGACCTCGGTGGACGCCGGGCCCTCCGGAGCAGGCTGTCCCGTCAACGTTTCCCCGCTCCCGCTGCCCCCCAGTCGCGCCGTCGCCTCCACCGCGGTGCCCTTGATGCGCGCGATCATCAGCTCGACGGGGCCGCCCGGCGCGGCCTGGACGATTGCGAAGTTGATGACCATGATCCCGAACAAGGTCGGGATCATGAGGAGGAGGCGTCGCGCGATGTAGGCCAGCACTTACTTCTTCAGCACCTCACCCCGATGCTTGCCGAGCGCCGCGTCCTTCTGGGCATCCACCCACCACGCGCCGAAACCGAGCGCGTACTTCGGATTGACCGGCGGGCGGCCAAACTTGTCCCAGTAGACCACGCGGAACATGTTGATGTGCCAGTGGGGGATGACGTAGAAGCCCCACAGGAGAACTCGGTCGAGGGCCTGAGTGCGGGCCACCAGGCTCTTGCGATCGGGCGCGGTGATGACCAGGTCGATCAACTTGTCGATCACCGGGTCCTTGATTCCGGCCATGTTGCGACTGCCGGGCGTGGTGGCCGCGGCCGAGCCCCAGTCGTCGCGTTGCTCGTTGCCCGGGGAGAGCGACTGGCCCCACACCCACACGATCATGTCGAAGTCGAAGTCTTCAGTGCGCTTCTCGTACTGGGAGGGGTCCACCGTGCGCACTCGAGCAGTGACCCCGAGCCGCTCGAGGCTCTTGGTGAAGGGCAGGGCGATCCGTTCCCAGATGGCCTCGGAGAGGAGGATCTCGAAGCTCATGGGCTCGCCCGTTTTCGCATTGACGAGCTTCTGGCCCTTCACCACCCAACCCGCGTCCTGGAGCAGGCGCAGCGCCTCGCGGGCGGCCTCGCGGTGATTGCTGCCGTCCGGGGGGACGTACCCCTTGGTGAAGACCTCGTCGGGGATCTTCCCGCGGAACGGCTCTAGGATCTTCAGCTCATCCGGTCCCGGCAGCCCGCGCGAGGCCAGCTCGGAGTTGGAGAAGTAGCTCGTGGTGCGAGTGTAGCTGCCGTAGAAGAGATTCTTGTTCATCCACTCGAAATCGAAGGCGTAGGCCAGGGCCTGCCGCACCCGGGCGTCTTGGAAGATGGGCCGCCGCGTGTTGTAGACGAACGCCTGCATCCCGGTGGGCACCTCGTTCTTGATGCCTTCCTTCTTGATGAGCCCCTGACTGACGGCCGGGATGTTGTACGCGGTGGCCCAGTTCTTGGCGACGTTCTCCTGGCGGAAATCGTACTCGCCGCCCTTGAAGGCCTCCACGGCCACGGTGATGTCGCGGTAGTAGTCGTAGCGCATGCTGTCGAAGTTATTCTGGCCCACGCGCACCGGGAGCTTCGCGCCCCAGTAGTCCTTAACGCGTCGATAGGTGATGGAGCGGCCCTGCTCCACCGCCTCCACGCGGTACGGGCCGCTCCCCAGCGGTGCCTCCAGAGTAGTCTTCTCGAAGTCGCGCTTGCTCCAGTAGGCTTTGGAGAGCACGGGAAGCTGACCCACGATGAGGGGGAGTTCCCGGTTCTCCCCGGCGCCGAAGGCGAACTTCACCTTGCGGTCGCCGACCTTGTCGGCTCTCGCCACCTGCGCGTAGTAGCTGCGGAAGAAGGGCTGCCCCTTGGCCTTGAGCGTCTCGAAGGTCCAGATCACGTCGTCGACGGTGATGGCGCTGCCGTCGTGGAAGCGCGCCTCGGGGCGCAGCGTAAAGGCCACCCACGAGCGATCGGCCGGGACCTCGATGCTCTCGGCGATAAGGCCGTATTCCGAAAAGGGCTCGTCGGAGGACCCCACCATCAGCGTGTCGAAGGTCAATCCAATCCCCGTGGCCGGGACGCCCTTGAGTACGAAGGGGTTCAGAGTGTCGAACGTGCCGATGGCGGCCATCCTGACATCGCCGCCCTTGGGCGCTTCGGGATTGACGTAGTCGAAGTGCTTGAACCCCGGGCCATACTTGAGATCGCCGAACATCGACACCGCGTAGGACGCGGTGGCCTTGGGCTGGGGCGCGGACGGTCCCGCCGTCGCGAACAACAGCACCAGGGCGACGCCGGCAGCGGTCAGTCGCACAGCGATCTCCTTCGTCGAGAAGCGGTCAGTCGCACGGCGATCTCCTTCGTCGAGAAGCGGCCAGTCGCACAGCGGTCTCGCTCGTCGAGAAGCGGTCAGTCGCACAGGGGTAGGATCGGCGGGAAGCGCCCGCGTCCGCCAGGCACTGGCCGTCTCCTCGTAGCCTCCATGGTACCGTCTCTGCCCGCCCCGGACCAGCGCCCGGACGTGAGGCTGCGCTCGCAGCCTGTAGGAAAATTCTGTCCGCCGAGGTGCCCCGAACACATGGGCGTCTGGGGGGGTATCTCGGGGCCGCCCATGTGGTAGCCTCGGCGCATGCTGGATCTGATCGTGCGCGGCGGGCGCGTGGTCACGCCGCAGGGCGTGGGGGCGTGGGACCTCGGCATCGAGGGCGAGCGGATTGCGGCGGTCGCGCAGGCGGGCACCCTGTCCACGCCGTCTGCGCGCGTCATCGAGGCCTCCGGGCTGATCGTGGTGCCGGGCGGCATCGACCCGCATACTCACCTCGCCCATCCCATCATGAGCCATCCGGAGCAACCGTCGATCACCATGGGGCCCGAGGACGACACCCGAGGTATGGCGTTCGGCGGCACGACCACGCACATCGATTTCTGTTATGTACGCCCGGGCACGACGATTCCTCAGGCGCTGGAGAGCCGCGCCGCTCGCTGGAAGGGCAACTCGTACGTGGACTACGCCTTCCACATCACGCTATGCGGGGCGCTCGATCTCGCGGTCTTCGAGGACATGCCCGACGCCATTCGGCAGGGTCACCCCAGCTTCAAGGTCTTCACCACCAATGTGCTCCCCCCGCACCCCAATCGGGCGGGCAACCGGCTCGACTTCGGGCGCATCGCGTATGCCATGGAGAGGGTGGCGGCCCACGGCGGGCTCATGGTGGTGCATGGGGAAGACGAGGACGTCGTTCAGTTCAACTACGAGCGATTCCGGGCTGAGGGACGAATGGACGGGACGAACCTGCACCTCGTCCACAGCAACATCTCGGAGCTCCTCGCCTTCCGGCGGACGACCGCCCTCGCCCGGCACACCGGCGCCGCCGTGTACTTCGTGCACACTTCCGCCCGCGAGGGCGTCGAGACCATCGTCGAGGCCCGGTCGTCGGGGCTACCCGTGTACGGCGAAACGCTGCATCAGTACGCCTGCTTCAACGCCGAGTACTACAGGACGCCGCGGGGGTTTTGCTCTCACACCTACCCGTCCCTCAAGTTCCCCGAAGACCAGGCGGCCCTGTGGCACGGTCTCGTGCGGGACGGCCTCTCATGCCTGGCCACCGACGAATATCCCACGACCCTCGAGCTCAAGCTGCGGGGCCGCACCATCGAGGATGTCACGGGGGGCAATGTGGGCGCCGAGGCGCGCATGGGCATCGCCTACAGCGAGGGGGTGGTGCGGCGCGGGATGTCTCTCGCGCGCTTTGCCGACATCACGTCCACCAATGCCGCGAAGATCTTCGGGTGCTATCCGCGCAAGGGTGTCATCGCGGCGGGGAGTGACGCCGATCTGGCCTTCATCGATCCGGCCGTCCGCAAGACGCTCGGCCGCAACGACTTCCACGTCAGCGACTACAGCCCGTGGGAGGGGTGGGAGGTCAGTGGCTGGCCGGTGATGACCATGCTTCGGGGAGCGCTGATCGTGGACCGCGGCAAGCTCCTGGGGAGCCCGAGCGCGGGTCGCCCGCTCACGCGCAAGATCGAGCCCGCCGTCCTCCAAGGTCCGGCCTGCTGAGAGGCGCCTACGACGATGCCGTGGCCGCTCGCGACGAAGCGGCGCTCGATCCATCGACCCAAACGCGGGTCCTCAGTGCGAACGCTCTAGAGGTTTCGGGACAGCGAGCAGACGGCCGGGCGGGCGGAGCGCCATGCCGCGCGGTGTCTCTCTGTGGTCTATCGTGCAATCGACGCGCTGGCGACCATCCCCCGACGATCGCCCTATGCCCTCCCGCACCCTCGATGGGCCGGCTACGGCGCAGTAAGAGAGCTAGCCCGGAAAATTCGCGAAGGATGAAAGAGAAGAGCCATCGAGTCCATCAAGTGTGCGAGAACAGTGGTGTCGAAGCACGTTCGCACACGACAAGACGGAGGCTCGATGGCTACAGACTGTATAGCGCAAATCCGCTT
>JBKPAK010000319.1:0-21171 GCA_046726415.1 Candidatus Methylomirabilota bacterium | reverse complement strand
ACGCCTCGCAAGATATCTGGGCGCACGCATCGCACCACATCCCACAACGCCTCGAAAAGGCGGGCTTCTGCCTATGGCGTCCGTGGTGCGCCGCGCGGATACACAGAACTGTGCGAAAGCATCGCCGAGTTCAAGAGAGATAGCGTTCGGCGACCGAGTGCTCCATGGCTCGCATGTACATGGTCCGCAGGAGGGTGACACAATGACCCTTGCGCCGTTCGTGATCGTCCTTTGGATGCTCTTCACGGTTCCGGCGGTCCACGCGCAGACCGGCGGTAAGGCGGCCGAGCTAGAGCCCCAGCTTCGAGTTCTCGTCGCGGAGCTGGACGCTCGGTGGAATGCTCGCGACGCAGACTCCATGAGCCGGCTCTTCACGCCCGATGTTGATTTCAGGATCTACGGAACTCGTCACCATCGCAGTCGAGAGGAATTCCGCAGCCACTACGCTCAGAGCTTTCCCAGAGTCCAGCCGGAGGTCCGCCACGCAACTACTCTGAACACGGTTCGGCTGCTGGGCCCCGGTCTGGCCCTCTTGGATGGCGAAGTGGTGGTGGGCAAGCCAGGTGCCCCTGAAGCGGAGACCCGCCGCTATTACTACACCGCTGTGGCGCTTCAGCAGAATGGCGCATGGCTCTTCGATGCGTTCCGAGTCGCGTTGCAGACCAAACCGGCACGGTGAGTCGCCGAACAACTGCATCCACCTGACGGGCTTCGCCCGCAGGTGATGCTTCGCGTTAGGCCGCAGGAGGACCCGCATGAGGCGCACCTGGACGATCATTGGGGTTGGCGATGTGCCCGGCAGCTTCAAATGGTACCAGTCGCTGCTTGGCCTGCCGCAGACGGCTCCCGCCCATGACGACTTCGGGCAAATCCTCGACTCGGATGGAACGGTCTTGCTCTGCCTCCACGAGTGGGGTGCCCACGAGCATCCCTCCTTGATGAGCCCCGATCACGCCCAGCCTGGCAACGGCCTCCTCTTGTTCTTTCGTGTCGATGATTTCGACATGGCCCTGCCAAGGGCACGGGCTCTCATGACTCGGCTCGAAGAGGAGCCCCACGTGAACCCGAACACTGGAACTTCGGAGTTCTCACTCCGAGATCCGGACGGCTACTACGTCACGATCAGTGCGCTCTCTGCGGCCTAACAATTCATTCAAGCCGACGCCGCTTCGCGGCGCGGCTTAACTCAGGCGTTCGGCGGCCGTGGCCGGAACAAGCTCGGCACCGCCGGGTGGGGCCACTGTCCAAAGTGGTGCGACAACGCTAGGGGGAGGGATCGACGATGGGGGAACACGGGGTCGTTGTGCTGCCGGGAGAGGGCTCGGTCTGGAGCGTTTCGCCTGGCCGATCGCTGGTGCTCAAACTCTTGGGCGGAGCGACCGGAGGCAGCATCATGCTGTTCGAGGAGACCGTCCCCGCAGCGACAAAGAGCTGGTTCCATGTGCATCGTGACAGCGATGAGGTGGCCTACGTCCTGAGCGGCGAGCTCACATTCAAGATCGGCGACGAGATCACAGCCGGTGGTCCCGGCACCTGTGCTTTCATGCCGCGCGGCGTCCAGCATGCCTGGAAGAACAGCGGCGCAGAGACGGCGCGGGTGCTGTTCCTCTACACCCCGGCCGCAGCGGGCGGGCTGCTCGAGGAGCAACAGCGCACGCAGGGCACGAGTGCATCGATGACCGAGCGCGAGAAGGCCGACCAGCGCCAGCGTTACGGCTGGGAGATCGTCGGACCCAATCCGCTCTAACCAGAGGGAGGACGCGAATCGATGCCGCCGAACTCCGCAGTCCACCGGACTGGGGTTCGCTCCGCTCGATCCGGCCGGTGACCGCCGCGTTCGGCAGCTTCCGTCAGTCGAGCGGGCGAGCGGCGCATCGTATACTCGTGACCCGGGGATCCTGGCTTGATCACGTTCAAGGTTGAGATCGAACGCGAGGACGACGGTCGCTGGTTGGCCGAGGTCTTGGAGCTGCCTGGCGTCCTCGCGTACGGCGAGACGCAGGAGGCGGCCCTTTCACGGGTCCAGGCGCTCGCGCTGCGCGTCGTCGCCGAGCGGCTCG
This sequence comes from Candidatus Methylomirabilota bacterium, assembly GCA_046726415.1. Taxonomy (GTDB): domain Bacteria; phylum Methylomirabilota; class Methylomirabilia; order Rokubacteriales; family CSP1-6; genus CAVWFS01. The sequence goes on along the minus strand of JBKPAK010000319.1, from coordinate 19,111 downwards.
AGCACGGTGAGGCAGGACCTGAACTGCTGAGCATCTCCTTCAACGCGGCGTGAGCGCCTGGCCCAGCACCCGAGCTCGCCGGGTGCTGGCAGCCCTGCTGAGGATTGGCTGGATGATCAAGCGTCAGTCGGGCTCCCATCGAACACTATCGCGGCCCGGCTGGGCCGATTTCGTGTTCGCTTTCCATTGAGGACGAGGAGATCGGCCCCCGCATGCTGGCCCGGATCGCCAAGCGCACGGGCCTGCGGCCTGAAGACCTGTGAGTCGCAGCTACTGCCGAACAAGCCACTGGAGCGGACCGGCCTCGCGGGCCGCTCAGCGGCAGCGTTCGGCGCACTAACGGCGGCATGCACGGAGGTAGATCACCATGGTCGTCGCCCGACGCGGACCTGCGGCGACCGGCGTAGCGTGACCAGCCAGGCAGGGAACTGCAGATGTTGAAGACCATCCCCCAACCATGGCGACGGGAGCAAGCTAGCGGAGGATACTGCAACCAAGACGCCCCCGCGCCCAGGGAGACCCCGTGAGCAACAGCGGTCAGCCGAGGCCCGAGCAGATCCGCGCGCGCCTCTCGCACCCCGTCGTCGACGCCGACGGACACTGGCTGCACTACGGGCCCGTGTTCCGCGAAGAGATCCGGAAGGTGGGTGGCGACACCGCCCTCGAGGGAGTCCTCTCCGTAAGCAAAGGCACGCGGGAGGTCTTGTCGATGTCCGTCGCGGAGCGACGGCGCCGGCGCATCGCGCAGGAGTCCTTTTGGTCATTCCAAGAGAAAAACACGCGCGATCGCGCGACCGGCATGCTGCCGCGGCTCCTCCACGAGCGGCTCGGAGCTATCGGTTTCGATTATGCGGTGATCTACCCGACGGCGGGGGGCGTTCCGCGCATCCAGGACGACGCCCAGCGCCGGGCAGCGCGCCGGGCGTTCAACGTCGTGACCATGGAATACTCCCACAAGCTCACGGACCGGCTCTCCCCGGCGGCCATCATCCCGATGCACACGCCCGACGAGGCGATCGAGGAGCTCGAGCACGCAACGGAGCTCGGTTTCAAGGTCGGGATGTTCGGCAGTCTCCCGCCGCGTCCGGTGGCGTCGGTCGGTACCGCCGATCCCGAGGCAGCGCGCTTCGCCGTCTGGCACGACACGCTCGGCCTGGACAGCGCGTACGACTACGATCTCCTGTGGAAGCGATGCGTTGAGCTGAAGGTGGCGCCCACCTTCCATACCGGGGTCCGGCGGCAAGGGTTGCGTCTCTCGCCAGGGAATTTCACGTACAACCACATCGGGCACTTCGCGGCGGCGGGTCACGCGGTCTGCAAGGCACTCTTCCTGGGCGGAGTGACGCGTCGATTCCCGAGCCTCCGGGTTGCATTCTTAGAGGGCGGTGTGGGATGGGCGTGCATGCTCTTCGCCGAGCTCATCGGTCACTGGGAGAAGCGGAACGGAAAGGCGCTCGAAGGGACCGATCCGCGGTCACTGGATCGCGCGCTCCTCATGAGCGAGGCGCGGAAGTACGGGTACGACGACATCGTCGCCGCGCTCGAGAAGCGTGATGGATGGCCAGACCCCGATGCGGCGGACCTTACCGGCGGCCTCGCCAATCTCGACGACTACTCCGCGTGCCGGATCGAGCGCACGGAAGACTGGCGCGATCTCTTCATCTCGCCCTTTTACTTCGGTTGCGAAGCGGACGACCGGATCAATGCGTGGGCATTCGACCGTCGCGTGAACCCCTTCGGCGCGCGTTTGAACGCCATCTTCGGCTCCGACATCAGTCACTTCGATGTGCCCGACATGCGCGAGGTGCTGCCAGAGGCCTTCGAGCTCGTTGAAGACGGCCTCATCACCTCCGACGACTTCCGCGATTTCACCTTCGCCAATGCAGTGCGCCTCTAGGGCGAAGTGAACCCGCGGTTCTTTCAGGGGACTGCGGTCGAGAGGGAAGCGGCAGCAGTGCTCGCGGCATCGGCATCCGGCGCGGACTAGGAGACGGCGGTGAAGAACGGCCCTCCGGCTCGTCGACTCGGACATGGCCGATCGCCGGAACATCAAACGGCCCGGGCCGAACGACGCGCTTCAGCGCCAATGTTAGATCGATATGGGGCACTGACCGGCCGCGCCCATGGCGGTATGCTGGAGACGCGATGGTTACTAGCGATACGGCAACCAAGGTCATCGAGGCTGCCCGTGCCTTTCGCCCGCGGATTCTCGATGAGCGGGAGCGCATTGAGGCCGCCCGGCGCCTGCCTGAGGGGCTTGCGTGGGACCTTGCCCGCGCCGGGTTCTTTCGCATCTTCTTACCTGCTGCCTACGGCGGCCTGGACCTTACGCCGCTGGAGGCGATTGCCGTCTACGAGGAGTTGGCGCGGGCGGACGCATCAGTTGCATGGTGCGTTTGGAATGCGAACGTGCACTGGACAACCGCCCGGCTGTCGAAAGAAGTCGCAACCGAGATCTTTTCGGATCCGACCATGATCCTCGCCAACAGCACACGCCCAACGGGGCGGGCCACAGTCGCCGACGGGGGCTACCGCGTAAGCGGGCGTTGGTCGCTGGTGAGCGGATGCCAGCTCAGCGCGTGGTTCATCCTCATGTGCATCGTCTACGAGGACAGTAAGCCGCGGCTCACGTCGTCGGGAGCGCCAGAATACCGCTTCATGCTCTGTCCAGCCTCAGATTGCGAGATCCTCGATACGTGGACGGTCAGTGGACTGCGCGGCACGGGGAGTCACGACGTCGTAGTCGAGGAGCGCTTCGTCCCGGCGCGCTATGCGTCCTTCTACACCGACCCTCCAGTCTTGACTGGCCCTCGATATGAGATTCCCGCCCATTCACGCGTCGCTCCTGGCCTCGGCGCGATCGCGCTCGGCACTGCCAGGAGCGCAATCGAGGCACTGATCGACCTGGCGGAGGAAAAGCGCCATGAGCGGACTAGCCAACCGCTCAGCGAAGACCGCGGCGCGCAGACTCGGCTGGCGCAGGCCGAAGCCCTAGTGCGTTCGGCGCGGCTCTTCTTGTTCGACGCTACCGCCCGGTTGTGGGACGACGTGCTCGCGGGACGCGGCGCGACAGTTCCGCAGCGAGTGCAGGTGCGGTTGGCGAGCTGGCACGCCGTTACGAGCGCGGTGCAGGCAGTCGATCTCATTTACCTGGCAGGTGGAGCGACGTCGCTCTACGCCACCTGCCCGATCGAGCGCGCGTTCCGCGATGTCCATGCCGTAACCCAGCATATCGGTGTCCATCCCCGAAACCTGGAGACCGTCGGCCGCCTGTTGTTTGGACTCGAACTGGACACCCCTACGCTGATGCTGTGACGCTACCAGAGACGACTGGCTCGTCCTCTCTGTGTTTTGAACGGTCTAACAAGGCTGTCGAGCGGCCCGCTGGCTCGCATGTGCTCGCCGCGGCCGCTCACCGCGGGCGTTGGGCAGACAAGGTCGCCAGCATGGAGTGAGGACCGGAGGGAGCCCAGGTTGCAAGCCGTCAGCCGAACCGCCACGGTTGTCGCCCTCTGGAAGGCCACGGAATCCTCTCGCTCCGCAAGCACTCAGCTCTTTGAGGACCCCTTCGCCGCCGCTTTTCTCGGCTGGCGCTTCCGATGGGCGCTTCATCTGTCGCGGCTGCCGGTGGTCGGTGCCGCCTTGCCGTGGTCGCTCATTGACGGGCACTGGCCGGGGTCAAGGGGAACGGTGGTGGTTCGTACCAGATACATCGATGATGTCCTCGGTGAAGCTCTCCGGATGGGTGTGGAGCAGGTCGTGATCCTCGGAGCTGGGTTCGACAGCCGAGCCTATCGAATCCCTGGAATCGAGGCTACCCGTGTCTTTGAAGTGGACCATCCACTGACCCAAGCCAAGAAGAAGGACGCTGTCGCGCGACGACTCGGGACACTCCCACCACACGTCACCCTCGTCTCGATCGATTTCAGTAGGCACACGCTGGACACGGTTATGCTCAGCTCTGGGTATCGAAGGGGCGCCAAGACTTTCTTCATTTGCGAGGGCGTCACGCATTACCTGCCGGCTCGCGTCGTCCATGCCGTGTTTGAGTACGTAGCCCAGGGCGCCGCCGTCGGGAGTCGGATGGTCTTTACGTACATTCACCGGGCCATCCTTGATGGGTCGGCGACGTTTGTGGGAGCGGACAAAACGCTGGCCACCGTCCGTCGGGCGGGCGAGCCGTACACGTTTGGCTTCGACCCAGCCGAACTCCCTCGGTATCTTGCGGCACGTGGGCTCATCCTGATCGAAGACGTCGGCGCGAGTGCGTATCGCGAACGGTATCTGATACCCATCGGTCGTGGGCGAGAGCAGTTGGCCGAATTTCAGCGGGCCGCGCTGGTGGAGATCTCGAGGCAGAGCGCGCAATGATCCTAACCGGCTGCCCAACAAGCGGCTTCAGCCGACGCCCGCTGATGGGCGCCGCTGAGCCGCGGCGTTCGGCGGACAGGGGATGACACCAACGGTCGTGCTGCGATCTGATCGGCTTGAGCTTCGGATGCTCGAAGCGAGCGACGCCGAGTTCGTGGAATCGCTGTACGCGAACCCTAAGGTGACTCAAACTCTTCTCCAGATACAAAGGCCGATCTCAATCGAGGAGGCGCACGAGTTCTGCCAGGTGCCAGCGGCAGCCTCCGGCGCTCACCGTCTCGGTGCCGCGCTTCAGGTTGGCGCAAGCTCATCGCCCTGGGCAGCGTCCGCAGCCACACCGAGTCGGCCCCGGTGTAGCAACGATTGGGTACTCAGTCCTCCCTGCGTTCTGGGGTCAGGCTTCGGTACGGAACTGGCCGACCTCCTGGTCGAGTTCGCAGCGGGTGCCCTCGGCGCCTTTGAAGTCCGCGCGATGTCTCTAGACGAGAATCGTGCGTCCGCGCGGGTTCTCGAGAAACTTGGCTTCACAGTTCTGGAGGTGGGCGCTTCCGAGCTGGACTCGCGCGGTGACAAGCGCTGCGTGACGCGGTGGGTCCGTCACAGGCGGTCGCGGCAGTCGTCGTGGGCCGCCGAACAACAGGCTGGAGCGGTCCGCCTCGACGCCGGCCGCTCAGCCTGAACGTTAGACGGCTAGTGTCGAGGACGCAGAAATGAAGCTGGTCTGGCCGTCACGGGAATACCTGCCGAGCTACGTCGCGGCTCTCGAGAGAGGATGGTCGCCGGACAACGTCCGCGGAGCCGTGGCGGCGCAGGAGGAACTGGCGCGAATTGCCGCAGATCCAGATACGTTCGTTGCAAGTCTGGTTGATAAGCAAGGAACTGGAGGCCCCATCACCTTGCCAGACGGAACGAAAGTTCCCCGGCTTCCCGGCTACCGACGCTGGCTCTGGGACGGAGAATTCTGTGGCAGCATCGGGTTGCGTTGGCAACGCGGGACAGAGGCGCTCCCTCCGCACTGCCTTGGACACATCGGCTACACCGTCGTGCCCTGGAAGCAAGGGCGCGGCTACGCCACGCGTGCGCTACGCGAAGTATTGCGAGAAGCGAAAGCCGAAGGCCTCCGTTACGTCGAAATCACCACGGCGCCGGACAACTTGGCTTCACAGCGAGTGATTCAGACTAATGGCGGTGTATTTGTGGAGGAGTTCCTCACGCCGCCAGCGCTCGGAGGCAGACGCGAGCTTCGGTACCGCGTGGACCTCCGGGACGGCGCCTAAAGACGATCGGGTCGAGGGTTGTGAAGCGGACCGTTCGAGTACGCGCACTTGGAGCGGGTGACAGCAGCGGCCTAGCGCAGCTACTTCAGGCCTACATGGGCGAGGCATTGTCAACGGCCTGGGGTGGTGCTGCTGACGCCCTTGAGCGGGACGTGTCAGCGGGTCGAGTCAACGTGCTCGTGGCTGACGAGACTGACACGCTCATCGGTTTTGGAGCATGGATTTGGTCTTACGACTTGCACCACTGCGTGAGCGGGGGCGAAGTCCTCGATGTCTACGTTATTCCCGGTCGGCGCGGCCAGGGGGTCGCGGTCGCCTTGCTGGCCGCCGCTGCGGGCGAGGTCCGAAGAGTCGGCGGAACCTACCTCAAGGGGTTGGTGGTCGCCGAGCGTGCAGGGCGGCGTCTTTATCAGCGACTCGGCGTGTGTTTCCCCGGGGAGCACTGTTATGTGAGCGGCCGCGCATTTCGGGAGCTCGGGAGCCTCGCAGGGCGGCCTGCACGGGAGATCGTTCGCAACTTGCCAGCCAAGAGCTGGAACCGTGAGCCGTAGCGCGATTTCGTTGTCTAACGACGCAGTGGAGGGGACCGCCGGATCGCATTCGCTCGCCGCGGCCGCTCACCGCGGGCGTTAGATCACAAGAGAACGTGACGGCAGAGCCTTCTATGACGAGTTGGCGCCTCTGTATCACCTCATCTACGAGGACTGGGAGACGAGCGTCATGCGCCAGGGCGGCGCGCTGGCATCGCTCATCGGCGAATACTGGGGAGCGGGTGCGCACGCGGTGTTGGACGCTGCGCTGGGCATCGGGACCCCAGCACTCGGCCTTCTCGCAAGGGGCTTCCGGGTCACAGGCTCGGATCTCTCCGTTGGTGCTGTCACCCGGGCCCGACACGAGGCGGTTGTGCGGCGCTTGCCGCTCGTCTCTCTGGTCGCCGACTTCCGGGCGCTGCCCGTGCGGTCGGCGGCGTTCGATGTCGTGCTCCTCTGCGACAACTCCCTGCCCCATCGTGACAGCGCGGCGGACATCCGAGGGACCCTCGCCGAGTGCTTCCGCTGCGTGCGTCGAGGCGGTGGATGCTTGATCTGGATGCGCGACTACGAATCGCCGCCGCCCACCGGAACGGTCGAAGTGCGACCATATGGCGAGCGTGTCTGGGCCGGTCGCCGGTAGCATCTGCGTCAGGTGTGGACGTGGCGTGGGCCGCGATACGACCTGACATTCGAGATCACGCCAACAGATGGAGCAGAAGCGGGGGCCACTGTCCTGAAGACCAGCTATCTCGCGATCCCTGTGGAGCAGGTCACCGAACTGATGCGCACAGTCGGCTTCGAGAGCGTTGGACGCGTGGATGGGCGATTCTTTCAACCAGTGTTGGTCGGCACCCGACCCATAGTCTACATTCGCGATGAACCCGACGCGGGCTTCGCGTTGCTCAGCCGTCGCGGGTTATCGCGGGCGTTGGACGGCAGGAGATGGGAAACGGTGACGCCAGCCACCGGAAAGCACGGCTTCACACGAGTAGATGAAGAGGCGAAGCCTGGCGCCTGGGTCGACTGCCTCGACCGGCTGCACCGAGAACCGTTCTATCGTTCTATCGGGCGTACAAGGACCGTGCCCGCGCGATTCTTGCCCCGCGGCCGACAGGCCGATATCGGGAAATAGGTGCGGGAGTCGGCGCCGGTGCCCTAGCGGTCAGGGCGACGGTCATCGGCGTCGATCGGTCTCTGACGATGTGTTCCGAGTTCCGGGCGCGTGGTCTGAAGCTATCTGTCGTCAGCGACGCAGAGGCGCTGCCGCTCCCGTCTGGACTCGTCGACGGTTGCTGGTCAGACAGGACCTTTCAGCATCTCGTCCGCCCCGACCGCGCCCTCGATGAAAAGGTACGCGTGCTGAAGCCTGGTGGAACGATTGTCGTCGTTGATCCCGATTATGGAACGCAGGTGATGGAGTTTCCTGACCAGAGCCTTGCCCGGAAGGTATTGGACGTTCGCGCACATCACGCGTTACGAAACGGTACGCTGGCACACCGGATGGCGGGCAGATTCGTCGACGCGGGCTTGGAGCAGGTATCCGTCGAAGCGAAGACGCTGATCGTCCGCGATCCGCTGTCGCTCGATGGCGTCCTCGGACTTCGCGCTTGGGCACGCGCGGCCTCCGCCGAGGGCATCATGACCGACGACGACGTGATGCGCTGGGAGATCCTGTACGACGAAACGGTTGCGCAGGGCAAGTTTCTCTGGTCGGTGACCTTCTTCATCACAAGCGGCCGGAAGCCTGCCGCCCAACATGGCGCTTGAGCGGACGGCTCGCTCGCATTCGCTCGCGGCCGCGGCTCAACGCCGGCATTGGACGGCCACGGACTTGGTGGACGACGGGCCGCGATCGGAACGAGTAGAACCGGGATGATGTGATGCAGTCCTCCTTGTCGCCACGGCGCACGCCGCGGATCGTCGTCGATCAGCCGGTGGCGTTGTATAACGCGCCGACTGCGATTGCCTTGGAAGGCTTCGTCCCAAGAGCCCCGGTGACCGTCAACGCGACCTTTCAGATTCCGGGTGCCGGACGCTGGGGGTCGAACGCGACATTCGTCGCCGACGGCGCTGGTCGCGTCGACCTCACGCGTGACGCCCCTGCGGCCGGCACGTACGGCGGAGTGTCGGCGATGGGGCTCTTCTGGTCCGCAGCTCCCCTTCCGGGCGAGCCGCCGGCGCTTCCGTACTCCGTTACGTTGCCGCTGGTCGTTCGTCTCGAAACCGAGGCGTCCGGAAGTCCGCGTGTGGAGCTGACGCTCGAACGTCGGCTGGCCGGTCCCGGCGTCACGCGTCTACCGGTGCGCGAGGCCGGCGTCGTAGGCACGCTTTTCATGCCTGCGGGCGAAGGCCCGCATCCCGCCGTCATCGTGCTCGGCGGCTCGGACGGTGGCATTTCGGAGCACCGCTCCGCCCTCGCAGCCTCACACGGCTACGCCGCCTTGTCGCTGGCGTACTTTCGGGCTCCCGGGATCCCTCAGGAGCTCGTAAACATCCCCCTGGAGTACTTCGAGAACGCCATCCGCTGGATGCGCGAGCAGCCGTGGCTGCGGGATGGCTTCCTGGCTGTGTGGGGAGCGTCGCGCGGTGGCGAACTGGCCCTGCTGCTCGGGGCGACGATTCCGACAATCAATGCCGTCATCGCCTATGTCGCCAGCGGTGTCCTCCACGGCCCCTTCGAACCACACGACCCACCCGATGTTCCAGCATGCTGGAGTTCGGGCGGGCGGCCGTTGCCATACCTCCAGGAGCACAACAACACCGACGATCCGACCTCGGTGGACTACAGTAAATCACCTGTCGCGGAATCACCACGCTACCTCTCGCAGCTTCGTGACCTGAACGCCGTCGAGCGGGCGACCATCCCCGTGGAAAGAACTCAAGGGCCGATTCTCCTGGTCTCTGGGCGGGACGATCAGATCTGGCCCTCTTCGATTCTGACCGACATCGCCATTCGACGCCTGCAGCAGCACGGTTATCGCTTCCCGTTCCTCCATCTGAGCTACGAAGGTGCCGGCCACGCGATCTATATTCCGTACAGTCCCACGACGCAGATCGAGTACATGCATCCCAACGGCGTGCACTACACTGGAGGCGGCTCTCCGCGCGCTAACTCGGAGGCAGGGGCCGATGCGTGGCGCCATGTCCTGACCTTCCTTCATGAGAGCGCGAGCTTCCGTGGGTGAGCCGTCCAACTCTCCGGTGCAAGCGGACCGGGGGCTTGCGTTGCTCGCCCTCCGGCCGCTGACCGGTGGCGTTAAGGTACCAGCGAACGCAGCCAACATGGGTGACGGACGTGGTTGACGATGAGTCGATTCGGGGCTTCTTGCTTTCCGAAGTCTTGCGATTCGTCGAGCGCGCTCGAAGTTGCCCCGGCGTCAGACGAATTGCTCTCGTCGGGTCATTGGTCAGGTTCGACCGAGGTGGGCCGAACTGAGTTTTTGGCCAGGACAGGCCGCGAAGCTAGCCCAGACGCGCTATGGAAACAGGCGGATTCCCGTCTGGGCATCCTCGACGAAGATGGCGCTGACCGGACAGTTCTCCGCCGCCTCCAGGATTTTCGCCTCCGTGTCGCCCGCGGGGTTGATTGCTTCCGACTGCCGGTTGGCATTGAGACGAAACACCGCCGGGGCGAGGGCTTCGCACATGGCATTGCCCACACACCGGTGATGATCCACCCAGACGCGCAAGGGACGAGCCATGACCCCCTTAGCTCCAGGCCACGGGCAGGGACTTGAGCGAGCGGAAGGTGATGCTGGGTTGATACTCGAGCGCCTCCGTCTCGACATGCAAGGAGGGGAACCGCCTGGCCAGCGCCTTGAACACTTCTTGGCCCTCCACGCGGGCTAAGGTCGCCCCCAGGCAGTGGTGGACGCCCGAGCCAAAGGCAACGTGCGGATTCGGGTCGCGGGTAATGTCGAACCTATCCGGATGTGCAAAGGCTTCCGGGTCGCGATTGGCGGACGAGATGAACCAGCGGATGCGATCGTCCTTGCGCAACACCTTGCCCCGCATGTCGACGTCCTGGGCGGCGATGCGCTGGAGCGATTTGACCGGTGCGTCGTAGCGCAGGCACTCCTCGGTGGCCCGCTGGGCCAGGCCCTCAGGGTCCTGCTTTAACAATGCCCATTGCTCGGGATGGCGCATGAAGGCCAGGGTGCCGTTGCAGAGCAGGTTGATGGTGGTCTCGTGGCCGGCCAGCAGCAGCAATGAGGTGTTCACCAGCACCTGATGTCTGGTGAAGACGCCCTTCTTCTCACCCGCGGCCAGCACCGAGATAAAATCGTCACCGGGGTTGACCAGGCGCTCGTCGACGAGCGGGGAGACGTAGTCGATCATCCCCTGCATTCCCTCGGTGAGCGGCTTCATGCGGTCGTGCTCGCCCCGTCCGATGTAGAGAAGCTTTTCCGCCAGCCTTCTCACATGGGGCCGATCGGCGGAGGGAACGCCCATCATCTGCGCGATGACCAGCACGGGCAAGGGAGTGGCTACATCCTTCATGACGTCCATGTGCCCTTTGCCCTCTGCCGCATCGACGAGCTCTTGCACGGCCTTCTGGACGAAGGGGCGCCAGGTCTCCATGGCGCGGGGGGTGAAATAGGTATGGACGATCTTGCGCATCTCGAGGTGCTCGGGGCGGTCGTGCTGGATGAACTGGTCGGCCTGGTAATCCCGCACGTATTCGTAGAGGCCGAGATCCGATTCGTCGATGGCCGGATAGGCGGGTCGGGGATCATTGCGAAAAACGGCGTTCGAAAAGAGCTCATGGTGCCGGGTCATCCAAACCACATCGTCATGTCGGGTAATGACCCACAGGTCGTACAGTTCATTCCAGTGGACGGGGTCATCCTCCCGGAGACGTCCATAGTACGGATAGGGATCGGCAATCACATCGGCGGTGAACATGTCGTCGGGTAGGGTTACCATCGCCATCTCCTCTCCCCCGCATGAGCGGGAGCCTCATCTGCGCTCGTCGATCTCTATCTCCCGCGCGTTCCTCCTCTGGCTTCTGATCCCAAGCCGCTCCGCCTTGGCCGGGGTGGGTCCCCGCTGCCACCTCGCAGCGGGCTCACATGCCGCGGGTATCAGGCCTCCCTATCGTACAGGACAACCGGCGCGGACACCTTCTCGACGCCGAGGCCGTCGTCCTCGCTGATCAGCCAGGTGTGTACTCGAGCCAGCCGCCGCTCGCCCAGGCTTCATTGAGCGTTTCGTTGGAATTCCACTGGTTGAAGTAGTAGCTGCGCAGGTTCAGGGTGGGATCGGTGTCGCGCAGGGGGCCGGTAGCGCTGGGGGGCGACCGGAGAGTCTGGTCCATGCTCGCGTGCGGTACGTGGTCCTCTTGGAGCCGAAGACGAGCCTGAATACCGGAAAGGTGACGAACGAGCGGACAGTGGCGCAGCAGGAACGTGTCTAAGCCGTGAGCCACCGCTCGCATCAGCAGCGCGAGCGGATTTGTGGAAGACGCGGCACCAGGCGGAGGTGCGAAAAGACGGGAGCGCTCGTAGTGCCGTGCAGGCTGCGCTGCGCTCGCTCGAAGTACTGTTGAAACCGGCGAGCGGTGCACGCAACAGCGCTAGCGTGTGACGATCTGCGCCGGGCACCGCTTCTTCGGCCCGGCGGCGCCTGGCCCACGAGTGATACGATGCCCAGACCCTTTCGGCCGAGGAGGATGTCATGCGACGCGTAGTCGTGTCTGTCTTGAGTGCCTCTCTCCTGAGCGTCCTCATCGCCGGCGGTGCGAGCGCGCACCGCCCGGAACAGCCGCCCCACCAGCGCTACGCCATGGGCGACCTCCAGCTCGAGAGTGGTGAGGTCATTCGCGACTTTGCGATTTCGTACGTCACCCACGGGGCGCTGAACGCGAAGCGGTCGAACGCCATCCTGATGGTGACCGCGCTCACCGGGAACCACCATCGGCTCGACTTCATGGTCGGACCCGGCAAGGCGCTCGACACCGATCGGTACTTCGTAATCTGCACCGACGCCATCGGCAACGGGCTGACGACCTCGCCGAGCAACAGCACCGCGCAGCCGAGGATGAAGTTCCCGCGCTTCACCATTCGTGACATGGTGCGCTCGCAGCATCGGCTGCTCACGGAGCACCTCAAGATCGACCACGTCGTCGCGGTGGTGGGGCCGTCCATGGGTGGGATGCAGGCGCTGCAGTGGGGCGTGAACCACCCGAGTTTCATGGACAGCCTGGTCGCGCTGGTGCCGCTGGCGCGGACGCCCGCGTGGAGCATCGTTGCCACCGACGCGACCCGACAGGCCATCATGCTGGACCCGGCGTGGAACGGCGGGGAGTACACCACGCCGCCCGAGAAGGGGATTCGGTTGTGGCGCCACGTCCTGGCCTTCCTGACCGCCCGGACGCCGGAGTGGTACCGGTACCAGTTCGCGCAGCCCGGGGAGGTCCTGCCCTGGCTCGAGACCCAGATCGGCCCGACTATTCGCGCCTTCGACGCGAACGACTACATCTACCAGTCGTGGGCCTACGACGTGCACGACGTGGGCACGACGCCGGGCATGGGCGGCGACTACGGGCGCGCCCTTCGCGCCATTGAGGCCAAGACTCTGATCATGGTCGGCACGAAGGACCTCCTGAATCCCGAGTGGGAGCCTCTGGAAGCGGCGCGCTACATCCGCGACGTGCGGGTCAGCACCATCCGGCCGGACTCCGTGACCGGCCACTACGCCGCCGGCGGCTTCATACCCGCCGACGTCGAGGTCATCAACGCCGAGGTGGGTCAGTTCCTGGACGTGGTCACCCAGCGCGGCGCACGGCTCAAGTGAGGAGGGGCCGATGATCGGGCGCCGCCTGGAAGGGCGGGATCGGCACCGGGATTCAGGGGGGTCGACCTCACGAAGGGACGCCAGCAGTTCCTCGGCATCGGCCCGTGAAGTTGTGCCGCGATTGTTCGGCGTGGCGCGCGAGGTGGATCGCCGCCGCCCGCCGGGGATCCGATCGGGGGTGCCTATCGCTTCGAGCCCGTTCCGATGGTCTCGCGGACTTCTTCAGCAAGTCGGCGGCAACAGGTTGGTGAACATCCCGCGGATCGTCGGCCCGCTGAACTGCGTGCCGACGTGGCGCGCGGCGGTCTCCTCACCCAGCGCCGCGGTCACGTCGAACAGCCGGCGGTTAGCCCAGTGGTGGTAATCCCACAGCTCGTGGAGCAGCTCGGTCGACATGGATCAGATCCTTCTAATCGTGTAATCCGTGACCGCCACGGTAATCCGACGGCGACGGCGGCGTCCAGCCAGACAGCAGCTCGGCGGCAGGCTGCCAGATCTCCACGCCGAGCGGACGGCACGTCGCGAGGGGATCGGCGGCCTCGGGGCCCCACACCGGCACGGACAGATCGCCGTGGGGACACACCGAAATCGCGGCGAGAACGTCGACCTCGGCAAAGAACTCGATGAAGTCCCCCTGCTGCGCGGGACTCGGCTTGACGAAGTACCGGCCGTCGGCGGTGAGCCCGGTGACCTGGAAGACGTTGAGCACGTCGTGCACGTCGAGCTCGGAGAGGTGGTGCGGCCGCACCGCGCGCACCAGGTTCGAGTGGCAGCACACGTCGAGCTCCTCGCCGTTCAGCAGCTTGTGGACGTAGGGATCGCAGCGCGTGCCGAGCAGATCGTGACAGCCCGCGCCGTCCGCGTCGCGACCGTATTGGATGGAGTCGTTCGTGATCGTCAGCAGCGGCCGGAGATACGGCAGGCACGACCAGAGCCGGTCGTAGGTGGTGACGTGGGCGCGATGGAGCTGCCGGGTGCGCGAGGCCCAGAAGCGCTCCCGCGGGTTGCCGAGGCTCCACACATTGAGGTCGGCCACCTGCGGGCCCTCGATGACGACGATCCTGAAGAGCTGTCCCGCCCGGACGGGCCACGCCCGTCCAGTCCGCCGCAGGACGACGAAGCGATCCACGAGCGTGCGCCGGCCCGTCTCCCGCGCAAGGCGGCCGTAGAGCTCGCGGTCGACATCGAGAAGCGAACCCGGCTTCGCCTCGTAGATGACGCGTGGTGTGGCCATCGGCTCGCCATCCGTCCCGCAGCGCCGTTGACAAGCAGCGCGCCGCCATAGTGTGATACGCGCGAAATTCGAAGTTGATCATAGCGCCGATTCAGGGAGGACCAGCCATGAGACTCGCGCGGATCATCGCCCTCGCCATCGCGCTCGTCGTCCTCGTCGCGCTCGTCGCCGACACCGGAGCCCAGCAATGCGCCAAGGGTAAGCTGCGCTTCTACACGTCGTGGCCGATGCAGGGGGCGATGGTCCCCGAGGGCACCGGCATGAAGAATGGCGTCGATCTCGCGGTGTCCGAGGTCGGTGGCGTCGTCGCCGGCTATTGCATCGAGGTCGTGAACCTCGACGACGCCTCACCGCAGACCGGCAAGTGGGACGGCGCGGTCGAGGCCGAGAATGCGAACAAGGCGGTGGGCGACCAGCAGGCCATCGTCTACATCGGCACCTACAACTCCGGCGCCGCGAAGGTCTCGATCCCCATCACTAACCGCGCGCGGATGGCCCAGGTCACCCCGGCCAACACCTATCCCGGGCTGACCAAGAAGCGCGGAGCGGCGCCCGGGGAGCCGGACATCTATCGCCCGAGTGGCGTGGTGAACTATTTCCGGCCAGTCCCGGCCGACGACATCCAGGGGGCAGTGGCCGCCAAGTGGGCCAAGCGCATGGGCGCCAAGAAGATCTACGTCCTGAACGACCAGGAACTCTATGGCAAGGGCATCGCCGACGTCTTCGAGGCGACCGCGAAGAAGATCGGGTTGCCCGTCGTGGCCAACGAGGGCATCGACTGGAAGCAACCCGACCAGAAGCCGGTGCTCACCAAGATCCGTGCGTCAGGTGCGGACCTCGTCTACATGGGTGGCGTCATCGAGACGGGCGCCCAGGTGATCATCCGGCAGATGAAGGAGGTCGGCCTCGTGGCGCCGCGGACCCGCTTCCTGGGCCCGGACGGGTTGCTCGAGGAAGAGCTCCTGAAGGGCGCGACGTGCGACGCAGCCCTCGCCACCGAGATGCGGATCACCTTCGCCGGGCTGCCATTCGAGAAGATGCGCGGTGTCGGCGCCAAGACCTACGAGACCTACAAGGCGAAGTTCGGCAAGGAGCCGACCGCCTACGCGCTCTACGCCGTCGAGGGCACCCGCGTGATCATCGACGCGCTGAAGCGGGCCGCTCCGGCGATCGACAAGGCCAAGGACGTCACCGAGAAGCGCGAGGCCCTGCGCAAGGCCATTGCCTCGACCAAGAATTTCGAGGGCATCAACGGCAAGTGGAGCTTCGACGAGAACGGCGACGTCGACTACGATACGATGTCGGGGTTCAAGGCCGTGAAGGCCGACGGGCCGATCGGCTGCAAGTTCCAGTTCGAGACCATCCTCGAGTAACCGGGCCGGGGAGGGCCGCCATCGGCCCTCCCCATCTTAGCCAGCCGCGATGAACTGGTGGGAAGTTCTCGTCCAGCAGAGCATCAACGGGTTGACCCGGGGCGCAGTGTTCGCGCTCATCGCCATGGGCTACACCATGGTCTACGGCATCATCGAGCTGATCAACTTTGCCCACGGCGACGTCTTCATGCTCGGGCTCTTCATCTCGCTCGCCTGGTTCAGCCTCCTCGGGGTGACCGGCGCCCTCACGGGCTGGCAGCTGGTGACGGTTCTGCCGCTGGTCTTCGTCCTGACCATGCTCAGCACCGCCGCCCTCAACGTCGGCATCGACCGCGCGGCGTACCGGCCGCTGCGCCACTCGACGCGGCTCGCGCCGCTGATCACCGCCATCGGCGTGTCGTTCATGCTCGAGAACCTGGCCCTGCTGTGGAAGGGGCCGGCGCCGAGCGCCTATCCCGACGTCTTCCCGTCCGTCGACATCCTTCGTGAGTGGTTCGGCGTCGATTCTGCGATCTTCCTCACCACCAAGGACCTGTTCGTCGTCGGCGCCACTATCCCGCTGATGCTCGCGCTCCACCACTTCGTCACGCGCACCACGTGGGGTAAGGCGATGCGGGCCACCGCCCAGGACCGCGAGACCGCGCAGGCGATGGGGATCAACGTCGAGCGCACCATCCTCCTCACGTTTTTCATCGGGGGCGCGCTGGCGGGCGCGGCGGGCCTGATCCAGGGGATGTACTACAACATCGGCATGTGGTGGATGGGCTACCAGGCCGGCCTGCGCGCATTCACCGCGGCCGTCCTGGGAGGGATCGGCAACATGCCGGGTGCGGCCCTGGGCGGCCTCGCCATCGGGTTCCTGTCCGCGTGGAGCGATCAGTACATCTCGGCCCGCTGGACGAACGCCATCGTATTCTCGATCCTGATCCTCGTCCTGGTCTTCCGACCCCAAGGCCTGCTGGGCGAGCGCACCCCGGAAAAGGCGTGAAGAAGCCGGAGTGGATCACCCTCGTTGTCGCGCTCCTCGTCTATCCGTTCATCGACCGCGCCCTCGGACTCCAGACCGTCCACGCCGTCTCCGACGGTATGATCTACGTGCTGCTCGCGCTCGGCCTCAATATCGTGGTCGGCTACGCGGGCATGCTCGACCTCGGCTACGCCGCGTTCTTCGCCATCGGCGCCTACGCGATGGGGCTGCTCAACTCGCCGGTCCTGGGCTCGCCGCTATACGGTCACGCCTGGAGCTTCTGGCTCTGCATCTGGCTGGCCGCGGCGATGTCGGCCCTGCTCGGTCTCGTGATCGGCGCCCCGACGCTGCGCGTGCGCGGCGACTACCTCGCGATTATCACCCTCGGCTTCGGCGAGATCATTCCGGTCGCCATCCGCAACCTCGGCGACATCACCATCGACATCGGCGGGTGGCGGCCCGTCACGCGACTGAACCTGACCGGCGGCGAGAACGGCGTGAACCCCGTCGGTCGGCCGTACCTGCCCGGCGTGCCGTTCGAAACCGATCCCGTGCCCTGGTACTTCCTGATCCTCGTCATCGGCGCTTTCTCGCTCTGGGCGATGGCCCGACTCCAGGACTCGCGCCTCGGCCGTGCGTGGATGGCGATCCGCGAAGACGAGACGGCAGCCGACTGCACGGGCGTCAACCCGATCTCAACCAAGCTACTGGCGTTCGCGCTCGGGGCCTGGTTCTCGGGGTTCGCAGGGTCCGTTTACGCGGCGAAGCTGCAGGCCATCACGCCGGGAGCGTTCGAGTTCCAGGTGTCGATCATGCTGCTCTGCATGGTTGTCCTCGGCGGGGCGGGCAGCCTTCGCGGCGTGATCCTCGGCGGGATGCTCATCACGCTGTTCGACCGCGTCGTGCTCTCGCAGACCACGTTCCTCGTGCGCGCGATCGGACGGGCCACGGGCATCACCGCCCTCGCCGGCGCGGACCTGACGCTCTGGCGTTGGTTCTTCTTCGGGCTGGGCCTCGCGGTGATGATGCTCGTCCGGCCGCAGGGTCTGGCCGGGCGCCGGCTGCGTCCCGTCGCCGTCGAGAGGCCCGACACCGATGACGCGGTCGTCTCCGAGCCGCCGGTCGCGCCGATCGCCCGGGTCGTCCCCCAGTGGCTCCGCGAGGTCGCCGTGCGGGGTGGTCCCGCATCCGCGTCGTCATCGCTGCTCGAGGTGCGCGGCCTCACGAAGCGCTTCGGGGGCGTCGTGGCCGTGAGTGACGTCGACCTCGCTTTCCCGCGTGGAGCAATCGTGGGGCTCATCGGCCCCAACGGCGCGGGCAAGACGACGTTCTTCAACACGGTGACGGGCCTCATCCGACCCGACGGCGGCCAGATCCTCTTCGATGGTGCGAGCCTCGTCGGGCTCCGCCCCAACGCCATCGTGGCGCGCGGCGTCGCGCGGACGTTTCAGTCGATCCGGCTGTTCCAGCAACTCACGGTGCTCGAGAACGTGCTCGTCGGCCAGCACTGCCGCCTCGCCGCGCGGGTGCTGGGTGCGATCTTCCGACCTCCGGCGGTGGTGGTGGAGGAGGCGCGGGCCCGTGAGCGCGGGCGAGAGCTGATCGCCTTCGTCGGTCTTGCCGACAAGGAATCCGACACCGCCCGCAATCTCTCCTACGGGGACCAGCGCCGCCTGGAGATCGCCCGCGCGCTCGCCACCGAGCCGCGACTCCTGCTGCTGGACGAGCCCTCGGCCGGGATGAACCCACGCGAGACCGACACGCTGACGGAGCTGATCGGGCTGATGCGCCGCGAGCTCGCGCTGTCGGTCCTGCTGATCGAGCACCACATGGAAGTGGTGATGGGAATCTCCGACCGCATCACCGTCCTCGATCACGGCGTCCGCATCGCGGAGGGCACACCGGCGGAGATCCAGCGGCATTCGGCGGTGATCGAGGCCTATCTCGGGACCGGCTACGAGGCGGAGCTGGCGGCGCGGTCGCGCTGACCACGTGATGCTGGAGCTCAACGACGTCCACACCTATTATGGCAACATCCGCGCGCTCCGCGGGATCTCCCTCTCGGTCCAGGCCGGCGAGATCGTGACGCTGATCGGCGCCAATGGCGCCGGCAAGACCACGACCCTCCGCACCATCCTGGGCACGGTGCGGTCACGCGTCGGCTCTGTGACGTTCAACGGCCGCCGGCTCGACACCCTCACGACCGACCGCATCGTGCGTCTGGGCATCGCCCAGTCGCCGGAGGGCCGGCGCATCTTCCCGCGCATGACCGTGCTCGAGAACCTGGAGCTTGGCGCGTTCGCGCGTGTGGACCGCGACGCCATCGCGCTGGATCTCGAGCGCGTGTTCTCGCTGTTCCCGCGGCTGCGTCAGCGCACCACCCAGCAGGGGGGCACGCTGTCGGGCGGCGAGCAGCAGATGCTCGCCATCGGCCGCGCGCTGATGGCGCGGCCCGCGTTGCTGCTCCTCGACGAGCCGTCGATGGGCCTCTCGCCGCTTCTTGTCGACACCATTTTCCAGATCATCAAGGAGGTGAACCGGCAGGGGACGACGATGCTTCT
>JBKPAK010000318.1:0-12078 GCA_046726415.1 Candidatus Methylomirabilota bacterium | reverse complement strand
GATCCTCGGGGTCTGGTTCCCGCGCGACGAAGCCATCCGCCTCGAGGCGATCGACCAGTTGCGTGATATTCGATTTCACACAGGAGAGGCGTTCCGCCAGTCGGCCGAGCGGCAGCGACTCACCGGCGTCGGCCAGCGTCTGCAACGCCAGCAGTTTGGCCAACGACAAGCCGACCACGCTGAGCTTCGTCTCGATCTCGGCCTGAGCGGCGTAGGCCGCATGCAGCAGTGAGACGAGCGCCACTGGCGCCGCCTTGACCGTTTTGTTCATATATGAATAATACAGCGCCTCCGCCTGGTGGGTCGCGTCGGCTGGCAACCTTCGTGGAGGCCTGTTCGTCGACCGTGCGGAAGCGCGGACGCGTGCGCGAGGCCGCGCGACTTCCAAGCTTCGTCTTCGGTTCTCGGTGGGCCGCATCGTCTGGAGCCGCCCGTCGGGGGCGACGCCCGCTCGATACCCCATCGCGCTCCACGAGCCGAGGCTGCGGGTCAGGGGAGTCTGGTCATGGCGAGCTCGTCCTGCAGCCGCGTCAGGCTCGCCGCACCTAGGCGTG
Organism: Candidatus Methylomirabilota bacterium; assembly: GCA_046726415.1. Lineage (GTDB taxonomy): Bacteria > Methylomirabilota > Methylomirabilia > Rokubacteriales > CSP1-6 > CAVWFS01. Next base: position 11,524 of record JBKPAK010000318.1, on the reverse strand, counting down.
CGTCCGCCGCGACAAGATCGCGTTTCTGCGCGGATCAGTCAACTTCGTTGGGGTGGCCTTCGGCGTCCTCCCCGATGGGCTCGCCGACTACGAGGTGCCGTCAGCATTCTACATGCATCTACATGCGAGTCGCGAATCCTGCTGGCTCAGACCGACATCCTAGTAGACAGGAGGAAATCAAGGATGAGTCCGAGCCCGAAACTCAATGGCGGAGTGGCCGACACGAACCACCTGACCGAGCAGAACTTCGATGAGGTGCTGGTCGCGACTCCGGGTCTCGTGATGGTCGACTTCTGGGCCGAGTGGTGCGGTCCGTGTCGGGCGATCGCGCCCGTCCTCGAGGAGCTGGCCGAGGCCTCGGACGGTCGGGTGACGCTGCTGAAGGTCAACGTCGACGAGAATCCGGGGTTGGCGGCGCGCTTCGGGATCCAGTCCATTCCGACGATCGTGTTCTTCAGGGAGGGCGCGATCGTCGATCGGGTCGTCGGTGCAGCGCCCAACGCCGTGCGGCAGGCCATCGTCAACGCCCGAGCCTGAAACAGCGGCGGCATGGCGGTCGAGATCCCACGATACCTCGTCGACCGCGAGCAGGGCGTGACATTGCGCAACGGCGCCTCGGTGAGCGTCCACGCCGTCCGCAAGGTCGGCCGCATGTCTGTCGGTTCATTACCCGTCCGCATCGACGAAGCCGCCCACGCTCCGCGCTCGGCACTGCCGGTGTGAGAACCAGATAGGCGCTCGCCCGGAAAACAAGGCGCAATCCATGGAAGCCCAGGTGCGAAGTCCTGACGTCGTGATGTCCCAGAACGGCAGCGCCGAGCGTGCCGACGTTGGCTCTCGACCCGAAGACGCCGCGCCGGCGGCAACCCAGCCGCCGTTCGACCCGCGAACTCGCGTCCTCCTCGAAGGGCCGATGGTGAGCACGCTCCTGCGGCTCGCCACGCCCAACGTGCTGGTCATGTTCGTGCAGGCCTCCGTCGGACTCATCGAGACGTACTTCATCGCCAAGCTCGGCACCGATGCCCTGGCCGGCGTCGCGCTGGTCTTCCCCGTACTCATGCTCATGCAGATGATGTCGGCGGGGGCCATGGGTGGTGGAATCTCGTCCGCGATTGCCCGGGCGCTCGGCGCCGGACGTCGCCGCGACGCCAATGCGCTGGTCGTCCACGCGCTCGTCATCGCCGTCGGTTTTGGCCTCCTCTTCATGATCACCATGCTGGCCGGCGGCCGATGGCTCTACCGCGCGATGGGCGGCCGCGGCGCCAGCCTCACCGCGGCACTGACCTATTCCGATGTGGTCTTCGCGGGCGCGATCCTGATCTGGGTCTTCAACTCGCTGGCCAACGTGATCCGCGGCACGGGCAACATGGCGGTCCCGGCCGTGGTCACATCGGTCGGTGCTGCGGCGCTGATCCCCCTGTCCCCGTGCCTCATCTTCGGCTGGGGACCGTTCCCGCGTCTCGGCATCGCCGGCGGCGCCGTCGCGGTCATCGCCTATTACGTCATCGGAAGCATCGCCTTGGTGGCTTATCTTTGCGCGGGGCGCAGCGTCGTTCGTCTTTCCTGCGTTGGCCTCCGCCTCCGCTGGCCGCTCTTCCGCGACATTCTGCAAGTGGGTGCGGTCGCTGCCCTGATCACCATCCAGACGAATCTCACGATCGCGATCGCCACCGGCTTCGTCGGCCACTTCGGACCCGCCGCGATCGCCGGTTACGGGACCGGCTCCCGCCTCGAGTACCTGCTGGTCCCACTCGTGTTCGGGCTCGGTGGCCCGCTCGTCGCCGTGGTGGGAACCAACATCGGTGCGGGCCAGCGTAACTGCGCGCTGCGCGCGGCCTGGATCGGCGCCGGGATGGCTGCGGGCCTCACCGAGGTCATCGGGCTCGCTGCGGCCGCTTTCCCCCACGCGTGGCTCGCGTTGTTCGATACGGACCCGGCCATGCTTCACGCCGGCTCGCGTTATCTCCACGCGGTCGGCCCGTTCTACGGCCTGTTCGGGCTCGGCATGGCGCTGTACTTCGCGTCGCAGGGCGCAGGACGGCTGCTCTGGCCACTGCTCGCAAACCTGACGCGCCTTGCCATCGCGGTCGGCGGTGGCTGGCTGGCCCTGCGATGGAGCGCCGACATCTCGTCCGTCTTCCTCGCGCTCGGCGCGGCGCTTGCCGCGTTCGGGCTGATGACCGCCGGGGCGGTCGCGACCGGCGCCTGGTTCGGCCCGCTCGTCTGGCGACGACCGCACGTTCTCGCGCATGAGGGAGATCAATGAAAACCGACCGGCCGATATTTCGAAGACTTCGCGGTCGGCCAGACGTTTCGCTCCGGTCGGCTGCCGATCGACGAGACGTTTGACGCCGAGTTCGATCCGCAGCCATTCCATCTCGACGAGGACGCCGCGCGCGAGGCGATCTTCCAAGGACTGGCCGCCAGTGGCCGGCACACGGCTGCGGTCACCATGCGGCTCCTCGTCGAAAGCGACCTCAAACCGCCGGCGGCATCGTCGGCGCCGGGGCCGACGAGCTCCGATGGCCACGACCCGTGCGACCCCGGGGATGAGTTGCGCATCGAGAGCGAGATCCTGGAGGTGCGGCCCTCGAGGTCGCGTCCAGATCAGGGATTGATCACGTTCGTTTGGCCAGCATGCCCCGGCGGCGACCCACCGGCCGCGCTGACCCCTTCCGCTTCAGCTAGGTTCGATGCTCTGCGACGAAGATCGGGATCCGCCGCGTGGTCCGCGCCTGGTAGTCCGCGTACGGAGGATACGCCGAGACGGCGAGCTCCCAGAGCCGCGCCCGTTCGGCCTCGTCCTCCACTTGGCGGACCCGCATCGGCTGCACCGCGGTGTGATCGCGGATCTCGATGGCCGGATTGGCGCGCAAGTTGTAAACCCACACCGGGTCTTTCGGGGCCCCGCCAAGCGAGCCCACGAGGATGTAGTTGGCCCCGTCCTTGACCCGCATCAGTGGAGTCTTGCGAATCGCGCCGGTCTTGTTGCCGGTGTGCGTCACGATGATCACCGGCAGCCCGGTGTCGCGAAGCGTGGTACCTTCGGTTCCACCACTCTGCTCGTAGAGCTCGACCTGATCGCGCACCCACTCTCGGGGACTGGGGATGTACTCCGCCATCGGAATCTCCTCCACACGGGGAAGGTCGGCTTATCCTCCCGCAAGGTCTCTCATAGCCCGGTGCGGTGTCGCAATCGGGGACGTCCTCCGAGACTACGTCATCTGGGTCATCGGCGACCAGTGTGTCCAGACCGAGCGCGGCGTGTCGAAAGATGGGGACGGATTCGAGAACGAGGATTCGCCGATGTCGTCAATCGATTTGGCGGGACTTGCCTGGGATGCCAGCCGACTCCCGTTGGGATGCCACGGCCCTCAGCTCGGCCGACGCCGAGGCGCTTCAACCACTGTCACCGATTCCGCGGTCGCTGCATCTCAAGGGCGACTGGAGTGCGAGTCCCGTGGTGATCGCCCACGCTCCCGGCTCGTGGCAACTCCCGCGAGCCGGAATTGTTAGCGCGGACTGAGGACGAACTCACCCGCTGTCACTCCGCGGGCCACCAGCAGCCGTGACGCGAACTCTCCGATCATGACCACCGGTGCGTTGGTGTTGGCCGAGGGGATCGTCGGCATGACCGAGGCGTCGGCGATCCGCAGGCCCTCGACGCCGCGGACGCGCAGCTCGGCGTCTACCACCGCTTCCCGGCCAGACCCCATGGCGCAGGTGCCGACCGGGTGGAAATAGTTCGAACACGACCGGCGAACAAACGCCACGGTATCTGGCCGGCTGATTCGCTTGGGCGGGACGAGCCAGCGTTTGATCAGGTGGCGGAACGCCGGCTGCGAAGCGATGTCGAACCCCAGCTCGATGCCGGCCACCAGGGCGTCGAGGTCGGCCTGTTCCGACAGGAAGTTGGGTTGGATCTCCAGCGGGCCGTTGGGCTCCGCGGTCTTCATCCGCAAATAGCCTCGACTCCGGGGCCGCACCAGGGCTGGCACGATGCTGAAGGTATTAGGCGGGAAGGCGCACTGAGCGCCGATCTCGTTCGAGACAAAGGGGAATTGCGGGGCAGGAACATCAGATCTGGCCTGGCGAGCGCAGAGCGGCTTTTCCAGAGGGCAGCGCTCCCACCGAGGTTGTTATTCGGCGGGGGCAGCGAGCACTTGGCCTCGAAGCAGAGACCGGCCGCTAGGGGGTGGTCCTGGAGGTTCCCTCCCACCCCAGGGAGATCGACGACGATGTCGATGCCAAGTCGTTCGAGGTCGTCCTGCGGGCCGATGCCGGACAGCAAGAGGACTCGCGGCGTATGGATCGCCCCGGCGCACAGGATCACCTCCCTGGCTGCGCCGACGGAATGCAGCTTGCCATCCCGCAGAAACTCGATGGCGGCGCAGCGCGTGCCGCTGAGCGCCAGCTTGACCACCTGCGCCTCGGTCAGGACCGTCAGGTTCTTGTTGCCCATCACCGGCCATAGGTAGGCGCGCGACGGGCTGCAGCGCGTGCCGTCGCGGACGTTCAGGTTCATGGGGCCGACCCCCTCGGGCTCGGGAACATTCATGTCGTCGAGGTAGGGCATCCCATAGGACCTACCGGCGTCCATGAGCGCGGCCGCCACCGGGTGGAGATTCCTGGCGCGCTCGACGCGGATCGGGCCTCCGGCGCCGCGGAATGCACCGGCTCCGCCCTCCCAGTCCTCCGATTTCTTGAACGGGGGCAAGACGGAGTTGAAGTCCCAGCCGGCATTGCCGGCCTCCGCCCAGGCGTCGTAGTCGGCCCGGTTGCCGCGGGCCCACCCCAAGGCATTGATGCTTCCCGATCCGCCGAGCACCTTGCCGAGCGCCAAGGGGATGGAGCGATGATCGACGTGCGGGCTCGATTCATAACGGTAGGCCCAGTCGTATGGCGAGCCGAGGTTCTCGACCCACTGCGGCGGGTTCGAGATGCTTTTGACACCTTCGTCCGAGCCGCCTGCTTCGAGCAGGAGGACGGTGGCGTCGGCGCCGTCCAGCAGGCGACGCGCGACCACGCACCCGCTGAACCGGCGCCGACGATCACGTAGTCGTAACTTGGGGCAAGCGCCTTGCCGCGCTCCGCCTCACGATGAAGCCCAAACATGGTCGAAGCCTCCTTACAGAACCGGCGCGGGGCGTCCGATCATCAGCGACTGGTGTCCGGCCGGGCATGTAGAACTAGCGCTCATCAGCTTCGGCCCCGGAAGGTGAGGAAGTTCCCGGGCCAGTAGTCTACAAGCAGGGCGTACAGACGGTCCCCTTCCGGGCCTCCATGCAGGACCGTCAGCTTCGCCTTCGGCGTGCGCTCGCCCACCTCGATCGTCACGCCCGACATGGCCTGGACGGTGGCGAACCACAGCGGGCGTCACATGCTCCTGACCTGCCATGCGTTCCCACTGGTGGAGAAGCAATCGCCTCGTCGGGGAGCTGGCGCTTCACACCGCAACTCTCGGAGGGTCGGTCCTCTCCCCGCCCTACTCGTGCCTGACGAGCGGTGTGTTGACGAGGTGCTCCCCGACGAACCACACCTGCATCTCGTTGGTCCGTATCACAACCGAGACCAGCAGGTCGTTGGTGCCGTCATCGCCTGCCTCCGCCGCCTGGCGTGCCATCGCGCGGGCTTCCTTCAGGACGATCTCCTGGGCATGAAGCAGTCTTGAGAGCTGGGCCGGAACATCCTCGCGACCGCGTGGTGGGCGCGGGATCAGGGTCGTCTCCGCCACGTCATGGGGCATGGCGATGCTCACGCCACCCAGCGACTGGATCCGCTCCGCGATGGAATCGACCAGCTCGCTCTGCTCCTTGAAGTGCTTGTCGAAGAGCAGATGGAGCTGATAAAACGTCGGACCACTGACCTGCCAGTGGTGCTTCTTGTACAGGTCCCGCACGGTCATGGTATCGGCCAGGAGCTGATTGAGATTCTCGACACTGGCCGCGCAGACCGCGGCGTCGAGGGCGATGGGCACCCTCGCCACCGTCCCGTAGTGCTGGAGTTCCTTGGCCTGCTGAACGGCCGAAAGACGGGCGCGCTCGATCACGATGGGGCGTTCGTTCTTCGTGGTCATGGCTTCCTCCCATTCTTGGGAGTCTCCGACAGGCTCAATGGTTTCACGCACCGCCACGTCGTCCATTCACGTCAAGGGCTGGCGCCACGCCTCGTTGGCCGGGGCGTGCGGCGGACCTCCACGCCCGACATCAGCGGTGCCACGCTTGCCCATCGACCGAACCGGGCCGCTCGGCGGAGGTAGAGAGGTCCACCGGTTCGATCACCCCGAGAATGGGCTCACGGTGACCCGAGCCGGGCAGGGGCGGTCGGTGGCGGATGGTGGCACTCTCGCGAAACACCAGCCAGTCCGTCCGCACTTTGTCCCACTCCTGAATCAGGACACCCCACTCTTCCAGCAGGGCGCGAATCCGGCTCGGCTCATAGCCGATGATCTCCTCGAGGATCGGCACGAGGAGGCTGAGGGCGTTCTCGCTCATGATCGCCCGCTTCGCGATCTGGGCGATGTACTTGGCCTCCGACACGGCAATGGTGAGGCCGCCCCGGTGGTTCACGTCGAGCATGACGTGGACGTCCGAGCTGCCATCGCCCACATACACGACGCGGTCGCTCGGGACCCCGAGCTCCCGCTGCAACTCCTCGAGCGCGGCGACCTTGCCGAATCCGGCGGTCACACGGACAATCGAGTCGATCTCGCCCGACTGCCAGTCGTAGCGAAAGCGAGTGCCGATGATGTGATCGGGCGCAACGATGCCCCGCAACGCGGACGCGACGATCTCCTCGGGCGCGGCCGAGATCACATAGAAGTCGAAGCGATGGCCCTCGATTCCGCGCTCGACAACCTCGGTCAGGAGCAGGATGTTCCGCTTGAGCCTGATGCGGCGGCCCACCTCGATCAGGTGCTCCTTCCGGACACACCGGTACTCCGGGTCGTGCCGCAGCAGGTAGGCGAGTTCACCGCCCTGCTGGACCAGGTTGAGGCGAGACAACCCGGCGACCTTCTCCTCGAATCCTGCGCGGCCAGGGTCCTGGTCGTTCGTTGATACGCCATGACGACGACGCTCCTTCCACGAACAAATCTCCGATTGGTCCCTCAGCCTAGGAGACGTTTCCACAAGGCAAGGGGATTCGCCCTATCTGTCGTGTACTGCATAACCGGGGATGCTCGAGGAGAAACGGAGAGGGTTGGGCTGAACTGGCGCGATACGGATGGCCTATCCCGCGCCAGACGCCAAGGAGCCTCGAGACTGCCACCGCCGCGTAACGATCGGGCGAGCGCGTTCTGGCCTGCAATCGAAGCCCCGTTGGTAGCCGCGAGGCCGCCAACGACACACGAGTTCGAGCCGCCGAGCCTTGCGACATCCATGAGTCCAGGCATCATTTTTGTTCATTGGTCATACCCCCAAGTACTTTGCTTCATGTGTGCGAGCGAGTTGAGCCCCGGATGGCGAGCGAGGGCGCGCGTGTTCTAGCCCGCCTCGACGAGCGCCGCGAGTTTGGCAAGTGCCTCCCGCCAGCCGGCCTCGTTGTCGGCGGTCGGCACGCCGCGCGGTAGGCCGTCGTGGACGGCGAGGATATCGGTGCCGCCGTCTGCATCGACGAGCGTGGTGGTGATCGTCATCTCGCCGCGCAGCGCGGGATCGGTCGTCTCGAACTCGACCACTTCGACAACCTGCTCGTTCGGCACGAGCTTCACAAAGCGGCCGTGGTACGTGTCGGTGTGTGTGCTCGTCTTGCCGGTCCCGGTCGGCTCGTCGTACGTGAGCGAGATCCGGAACGAGCCACCTTCGCGGGCGTCGAACGTATGTACATGGCTGGTCATGCCGGTCGGCACCCTCCACCTCGCGACCACGCGCGCATCGAGAAGCGCGCGATACACGATCGCCCGCGGCGCGTTCACGCGGCGACTGATGCGGGTCGAGCTCACGCCCCGAACATTAGCACGCGCCGCGACACGAGCAACACGCCGACCGGGCGCCGAAGCGCGCCGGCCAATGCCCGCGTCGAGCGGCGCGCCACTCCATCCTCGGTACGCGCTTGCTGATGTGTCCGCTCGAACGCGTCGTTCTACGGTCCGTAGGGCTCCCGCGTTCGCGGAGCGCCGGGCGCTTGTTCATCAAGCGACTGGCGATACCTCACGCAGCCCTGCAGGAACTGCGGCCGGTCCGGCACCTCGGGAACCGGATCAGTCTTCTCTGGCAAGAGGCCCCAGAGCGCCGGATGGTGCCAACAGAGCTCATGACGCGTGCTGTCCCGGTGCTCACGAAAGCCTTGCCGCAGCTTCTTGACCTCATCGATGAGTTGCTCACGGGACATCCGGTCGAGGTCCTCATCCATGATGCTTCTCCAGGGTTCTGGAAAGCTCCTCAGCCAGCACGCCGCTTCGCGATCAGCTCACGCATGACGCGAACCAGCTCGACGGGTAGGTCCATCGCGGTAAGGGGATGGGAAATGCTATCCCCACGAGCTGCTGCATGCACCCGGGTCGAAACTCATAATCTCGCCGCCGGGCACATAACGCTGCCAATGAGCGGCGCTGTCGGGCGTCCGCTCCATTAGCTTGTCCGGCCTTCTTGTTTCGAGCCCGGGGTGATCGAGGCGCATCGCGATATCGCCTTGAGGTCGTGGCGCATGATCGGGCGAGGCGCCACGCGGCGGGCCACCGTCTTGAATCCGGCGCGCGCGAAGGTCGAGGCATAGCCGGTGCCCGAAGCGCTCGGTGTCAAATCCGCATCAAGAGGATAGGCTTCGAGCGCGGGGGCTTTGACGCGCTTTGCCGCTTTCAACGCCGCAGCAATCAGCGCGGACGTGACCCCCCGCCTGCGATAGCCCTTGCGCACATAGAAGCAGGAGAGCGACCAGACCGGCACCCCGTCCGCGCGCTTGAGCCGCCACACGCGATCGAGCCATGGCAGAGCATCCCGAGGCGTAAGCTGGCACCAGCCCACGGCCACCTCGCCCGCGAAGGCGAGCAAGCCCGGTGGCGGACCGCGCCTCACGACCTTTCGAAACGCCGCTCTGTTTTGCTCGCGCGGCCTCTTGTAATAGGCACTGCCGATCCGCCAATACATGCACCAGCAGCCGCTGCACGCACCGTTCTCGCCGAACAGGTTTTCGAGCGCGGGCCACAGATCGGGCGTGAGTGGGCGGATAGTGAGTTTCATGCTTGATTTACTGACGGCCCTATACCTCATTTCGCGATCGTCCCGGTTCGAGGATCTGTGCGTAGGTCATGGTAGTGCTGACGTCCGGTGGACGAGAACCTCTGGACGGTCCGGAGGTCGTCACTGTCCTCGGCGCTCCGCCGTCGCCTGGTCACCAGGCTGGCGGAGTGGCAGCACCCGCGAAAAACGGCCGCCACGGTATGTCCTGCATCGTCTCATATGCTCGCCCTCTTGGACAGCACGCTGGACCGCGATCGGTCGCACTCGAAGCGTCTCTCAGAGGGCGAGCGACCTCCGGGTCGTCTTGATCTCGACTTGCATGGTCTGACCTCCCGGGGGCGCCGCTTCACCTCCCGTGGCGCGACGGTAAAGCCTGTAGTAACTACAGACTCAAGCGAATTCTCAGCCCCCGGGAGGTGGCATGGATACGGCGTCTGCTCGAGTCGCCATCGGGGCCCTGTCGAAGCGCACCGGGTCCAACGTCGAGACCATCCGGTATTACGAGCGCATCGGGCTCCTCCCCTTCCCGGCCCGCAGTGCCGGCGGCTACCGGCTGTATGGGGATGAACACCTCAAGCGGCTCACCTTCGTCCGTCGAGCTCGCACTCTGGGATTCTCGATCGATGAGGTCCGGAGGCTCCTCCACCTCGCCGATCATCGCCGCCGTCCCTGCGCCGAGGTCCTCGTCCTAGCCGCGGCGCACCTCGCCGACGTCCGCGCCAAGATCGCAGACTTGCAGGCGATGGAGCGCGCTCTGGCGGAGACCGTGGCCCGGTGCGCCGGCGGTCGGAGTGCGCGCTGTGCGCTGATCGACGCTCTCTACCGCGGTGGCCTCGCGCTCACCGCGTCGGCGGGGTCAGAGCGGCAGCCAGGGATGAGGAGGCGGCCGAAGGCTCCGGCGTAGGCGCACTCCGAGGGGGCGTGGTCGAAGGGGGAACCGGGCGATAGCCTACGCTATCGTCCGAGCGTCAGACCAACGCATCACTGGGAGAACGAGATGGCTCCGTCGGCGCTCGCGCTGTTCCGTTCGACGCGCGCCGTCTCCATCTTCATCAGTGGCTCTGCTCTCGATCCCGTGACCACCGAGCCGCGTGGGACTGTGGGCGTGACGGTCAGCGCGTCGCGTAGACAGTGGTGCGTCCGGATCGGTCGAAGGCCAGGATCTGGTAGCGCGCGGGGCTCTGGCCCGGCACCTCCATGCCTGGGGAACCAACAGGCATCCCCGGTACGGCGAGGCCAGCGACCGCGGGGCGCTCGCGGAGGAGGCGGTCGATCAGGTCGGCAGGAACGTGGCCCTCGATGACGTACCCCTCGACCTGTGCGGTGTGACAACTGTGGAGGGCTCGCGGCACCCCCAGCTTCTGCTTGATCGGCGCGAGATCAGGTACGTCCTCGGGGTTCACGGGATAGCCGTGTGCGCGCAGGTGCCCGACCCACGCGGCGCAGCAGTCTCAGGTCGGGGACTTCTGGACGGTGATGGCTGGCTTCGACGCTGCCGCCGCGTGACGCCCGGCGGTCGCAGCCATCGCCAGAATCAGACTCCCGGTCAGGACGTCTCGTCTCGGTAGTTGCATGAGGTTCTCCTCAAGATGCCGCAAACCGCGAAACGCTCTCGCCGAGCACGCCCTCCTGAGTACCGGAGTTCGGCCCGGCTGGGGAGCGGCTCATAGCACCGAAGATAGCATGCCGCTTCCGCGGGACGGCGTCCGGAGCTAGTCTCCCGGCGGAGCGAGGACCCGGTCGTGGAAGTCCGGCGCGGAAGTTGCCTGATATCATCAAACCAGTTCGCGAGGAGGGTCCCTCATGTCCGATAGCGAGCACGGCAAGCAGATCCTGGGTGATCGAGTCCGCACGCTCGAGGATGAATTCTTCCGCCGCGAGGATGAGCGATTGACGCAGCGGCTCCGCGAGCTGAAGCACAGAGAGACATCGCGGGAGGCACTCGCCACGGCGTCGGGAATTTCGAAACAGGCCATCCTCGACGCGCTGCTCAACCTCGGCATCCGGCCAGAGGTCATCGGCGCCCTCTCGGTGGTTCCGCTCGTGGAGGTCGCGTGGGCGGACGGGACGCTCGACGCGAGAGAGAAGCGGGCAATTCTCGACCGCGCGGAGAAGTCCGGCATCGCCCCAGGCGCAATCGATCACGATCTGCTGCGGAGCTGGCTCGATCACAAGCCCGAGCCGAAACTCCTCACCGCCTGGACCCACCTGATTCAGGGCATGTGCGAGCAACTGACCGACGAGCAGGTGACGGCGCTCCGGACCGGGCTGGTGGAGCGCGCCCGGGCGATTGCCAAGGCCAGTGGTGGACTCCTCGGCGTCGGTTCCGTCTCGACCGCCGAGGA
>JBKPAK010000317.1:0-21255 GCA_046726415.1 Candidatus Methylomirabilota bacterium | reverse complement strand
CTCTTCAAGCAGATCATGGGCACCGACGAGATCGCCATCCCCGTCTTCGTAGGAGCGCTCTTCGACTACCACTGGAATGACCACGCCGGGCAGCTCGCCAAGATCCGGAAGGCAGCTGGCCTAGCCGAGGCAAAGTAGCCGAGCCAGGCTCACCGTCTACGAGCACGCGCTCAGCTCTACCTCGCGCGGGTGACCAGGGTAGTCCCAGCCGGGGTCCCGTTCGCTTGTACACGGCGAGCTGGTGGCGCAAGGCGAGGTGTCGTGGTGCGGTTCTGTCCGCTGACGACGTCGCTCACGGCAACACGTCGCGTGTGGTGGTCCTGATAGGGAACGCCCTCGGCCTGCCCGCAGCTCACCCCCCCTCAACGGACATTTTGCAAATCTTTACGCGCTCGACAAACGCGCTTCACCGGACGCGTAGACACTGATCGACGAGAACGCGGGAGAGCGACCGATGAATTTCACAGCGATCAAGATGGTGACGGGCGTTCGGGCCCCGTACCTCGGTCTGATCGTCGCCATTAGCTTCGCGTGCCCGCTGATGGAGTACCGGCCCTCGATCTTCGCGGGCCTGATGTGGGAGCACGACGAACCAGGTCCCGACCTGCGAGACGCCCAGGCTTGGTAATGAACACGCGACTCCGCTTTGTCGATGAAATCCTGCCCCTCGCACTCACGATCTACCGCGTCCCGGCGGCCGGCACGACGCGGCTCGGAGTGGCGACCGCGGCCAGGAGCAGCTCACCGAAGCCGTCCACGCCAGTCGGGTCGCGCCGGCGTTGTCCCGAGAGCCGTATCTCCGAGGTCCCGCCGCTTCACGAGCCGATTCCACGATCAGCGCTCGCTGTACGCGGCGGGTGACGGATGCATTCAAAACGAACCAAGCGCTCATCGTGAGCTCATCGCGCCACACAAACCCTCGGCGGTGGATGGAAGGCGACGGAGGTATAACGATGAATCCGAATCCGCAGCGGCATCCAGCCCTCCACGAGACGATCATGGAAGAACATTTGCGGGAGCTCTTCGAATCGCGCTCCCTGGTCTCTCCGCCGAGAACCGGAAGTTCAGGTGTTTGGCTTGTGCGGCTGGCTCTCTGGAAGCGGCCCGGGAAGACATACTCACGCCAGAGGGGAGATAGGGAGGGGAGGCGCACGAGACGCTGCATGGTTCGACATCATCTTTCCCGTGCGCATAGACTCGCGTGATGTCGGGCACCATCACCCCGTGGTCGTCGCGACTGAGCAGGGTGAAGGTCTCTCCCGCTTCCACTTCCCCCGAATGCTCAACCGCGTACAACGGCAGTGCCGGCGCGCAGCCGGTCGCCTATATACGTGTTCGCTTCCCAAAGTCCTTCCGGCGTGAAGTTTCCCCCAGCATCCCCGCGGCCCCTGCAGGCTGGGGAGTTCCTGCGCCAGAGCGCGCGCGCGGCCAGGTAAACTGATACCTCGGAGCGTCCGCACGGAGGGTAATCCGATGATCCTCATCACCGGTGCGACCGGAACCAATGGGCGCCTCGTGGTCGAGGCGCTGCTCCACACCGGCATCCCCGTCCGGGCGATGGTCCAGAATCCGGCCAAGGTCTACCAGGGCCAGTCCGTCTTCCCCGATGTCACGTCGCCGACCCCCGGCGTGAGCACCTCACTCGGGCGGCCGCAGGTCGGCCCCGGCCCACTCCGAATAGATGATGAACTTGAAGGGATTCAGCTGTTGATGGCGCGCGCGCAACCCGTCGAGGGCGCGCCGGCGCAGATCGGACAGTGTAGGGCTGGCGGGATAGTTCACGAGGCCCAGGTCCACGAGCTTTAGGGCCAGCACGTGGTCCCCCTGGGCGAGCAGGGCCCGGGCGCTGGTGGCGAACGCGTCCTCGCGGCCGCCGGCGAGCAGGCGAAGCGCGCCCGCCCACGCCTTGAGTGGAACCACCTCGAGGCCTTCGCCGTCCGCCTTCCAGTAGCCGGTGCGCATGTGGTAGACGCGTTTGATGAAGTTGTCGCGCGAGACCAGGTACGGCTGGACGGCTTGCGGATGCTCGCGCAGCCCACCTGGCAGGATGTTCTCCTGCAGGGTGTCGGCGAGCGCCCGTCCCTCAGCGATTCGCCCGAGCACCGTCGCGTAGAGCTCGCGCATGGCCGCCTCGAACCCGGCCAGGGCCGCGACCGGATAGAACTCGGTGAGCGGCGGATGGCCGTGAAGGAGAAGACGAGCATCGAGGGACCGGATAAGCGCGATGTTTTCGAAGAGGGCCTCCGGTGAGCCCTCGGGGAGGAACGGCGCACCGAGATAGGGCATGAACGTGTCGCCGACAAACAGGACGCCGCTCGCGGGCAGGTGAATCAGGAGAGCGTCCTCCGTCTCGGCGCCCCGGACCGGATACAGCACGAAGTCAGTGCCGCCAATGGTCAAGGTCTCGCGGCGGTCAACCAAGCGGTCGGGGACTGCCTCGTAGCGGCGCGGCGCCTCTCCGCCGAAGAAGTACCGGAACGGGACGCCCGTCGCATTGACGATCTTCAGCTCCTCGGCGAACCGGGCCTGCGCGATCACCTGGGTTCCTGGCCCCTTGAGCGCAGGCAGACCGCCGATGTGATCCCAGTGCGCATGGGTGAGGAGAACGTGAGTGATGGGCTGGGCCGTGACCTCGCGGAGGGCGGCCAGGGCCGCCCGAGCGTTGGCCTCGGTGGTCCCCGCGTCGACAGTGACGATGCCATCCGCCGTGCGGACGAAGGCGATGTCGGCGAAGTCGTAGCCCTGCGCGACGTGGATGCCGGGAGCCATTTCCACGAGGCGGGGCGGGCGGAAACGGGCACCGTCCTTCGCGGTCACCCAGTAGTCCGTCGTGAACACGGGTGCGGTTGGATCGAGTGACGTGTACCCCGATCGCTGCAGGGCGGCTTTCGCGTCGCCTTCCCGGCCCAAGGTGGTGTAGGCGCGGGCGAGTCCTCGATAGACGCTTCGCCGGAGCCCCACCGGGAAGCGATCCTTGTTCTGCAAGACCCAGTCGAGATCGTCGACGGCCTGCGTCGCCTTTCCGAAACGGGCCGGCAGCTCGGCGAGCACGAGCCCGCGGAAGAAACGCGGGAGCCCCGGCTCGAGCGCGACAGATCGGTCTAGCTTGGCGACGGCGTCGTTGACCCACGCGACCCGGCGCAGCAAGAAGACGTCGTCGGCCACGCGAGCCTGGAAGAACCCCTCGAGGGCGAGGAAGAGCGGTCGATCGGGAGCGCTCTTCGCTCGGTCCCTGAAGTACGCGTAGGCTTCCTGGTCGCGACGGGCGGCGATGAACCGCCCCACCAGGGTCACGGTGGTGCTAATGTCGGGGTCTGGCCAGCGGACGGCTTCCTGCAGCGCCTCCAGCTCGAGATCGCGCATGAGTGGCCGCTCAGCCGCTCGTCCTCCACCACCGGCGATTAGCAGAATTCCAAACGCGAAGACCGCGCCGACTCCCAAACGAACGCGTCTCGCCGCCATCGTCTTTCTCCTCAGGGCTCCGTGCCCGCTCCGACCGCCGCTGCCACCAGGTCGCGCCGACTCCGCCATCTATCGTTCAGCCCAGGAGGGCGGAGATCCCATCGCCAATCAGCTTGACGCCGATGATCAGCAAGAGCACCGCCATGATCAGGGCGCTGTTCCGGGCCATCCAGTTCTTCAGCCGGTCGCGACCGGTCCCCCATCGCGAAATAGATCAAGACGGGGGCGCCGACGCCGGCGGTCGCGATCAGGACGAAGACCCCGTACGCGAGTACTTGATGGCTCGTCGAGCTGCCCGTCTGCGCGATCCCGGCACCGGCGACGGTCCGAGGAACACGTTGACTAACCGGTTGATGTAGTGGAACGCCAGGGCGGTGCCGACGATCTCCGCAGCATGTGCGGCGGTGAATGGCGGCTTGCGGAGGAGCGGGTCCTCAGGAGCGAGGCTCCGGCTCGCCCAGCGCGCGAGATTGCGCAGCTCGGGATCCTCGATGTGGTCGACCTCCCCAGCGAGGAGCGCCTCCGCGACGGCGGTCTCGCCCGTGCCACGAAGCATCATGGCATGTACGGAGACGCAGTACGGACAGGCATTGGCCCGTGACACGCCAGTGGCCACGCTTCTTTGTGAGCCCGGGAGACGCGCCCGGCGACCAGTGTCTCTCTGAGCACGCACCAGACGGCCGCGAGGAGCCGGGGCGCAGGGGAGTGAAGGATGATCGGCGAAACGATCTGGAAGTCCCGAGCGAGCTGTTCGTAGACCTCCGCCACCAGCCCGGTCGCCTCCGCGGCAGGCACGGCATGAACGTACTTTGCGGCGTGAGGCGCCACCGCGATGACGCGCTGTTCGATGCGCCTCGCGACCGCGGCGCGAATTCGCCCGACCTCGCGATCGTGCATAGCCCGCATCCCTCCACCAGCGATCAATTCATCGCCATCGGCCCGCTGTGATCGCCACGACCATGGTCGTGCCGAAGACAACCAGCGCCACGGCGGTCGCGGCGAACAGCCCAGGCAGCGGCAGTCCGAGCGCCTGACTGAAGAGCCCGAACCACGCGTGAGGGATGGCCGCGGCCACGAGGCCGACGATCCCGAAAGGGCCGACCGTGCCCGTGAGGAGCAACACGGTCAGATCCGCCTGAAATGCTATTAACCGACCCTGGAGCGCCCGCCCGCAGGATGTCCCAGAGCAGCCGCTCTCGGGGCCGGAGGCTTGTGGCCGAGAGCCGAACAAGACCCCGCCCGGAGATCAGGTAGCCGAGCGGGATCAGGCTTTCCAGGCCGTAGTCCGTCAGCATGGCGACGCCCACCCCACGACGCCGATGCGCGGGAACGGCCCCAGCCCATGGTCAGACGTTGGGCGCAGCCCGAATGAGCGTCGGTGCGATCGGTGCCTCGAGCAGTCCGAGTTCGGGCGGTGAGAGAGGGGGCGGATGGCGAGAAGGGCGTGATACGGTCTGCGGCCGGGAGCGATACTGCAGTACGCGGTGGGACTAGTCGTGGCGTCTGTCATCGATCACCCCGCACCCGGCCGAGAAGATCATGATGCGTACGCATCATAGAGATGCCGGCCGCGGGCCCCAGGATTCCAACGCCTCGACTTACCGGGGGCCGGCGGGAGATCGACGGCGCCGTCGCGGGGACGGCGGCTCGCGGGATTCGATGGCTCGCACGACCGGCACCACCTGCCCTACGGCCGCCGAGAGGACGGTCCAGGTCCGGGTGCCCAGTGCGCTCACGAACGTGCGCTGGGTGGCGTCCCAGATGGGAAGGGCCTGCTGAAGAAGATGCTCGCCCTTGGCGGTGACCGTGGCGGCGCGCTCGCGCTGGGTTTTCCCGGCCCCGACGCGCAGGTGACCCTGCCGCTCGAGAGGGCGGATCGCGCGATAGAGCGACGTGCGATCGAGGACGAGGCCGGTGGCGAGGCGGCTGAGCGGCACGGGCCCGCGCAGGCGCGTGGCCACCAGGATGGCGAACTGCGTCGGCGTGAGGGCAAGGGGCGCCAGCGCGCGCTCGTAGAGTCGGGAAATGGCCCGCGACGCGCGGCGCAGCCTTTCACAGGCGCAGTCCCCGGCCACGATGGCGCACCGGGCCGCCACCTGCTCAGAAGCGAGGGGTCTCATGCCGAGGATGTATACGCATCGTAGCGCACCTCGTCAAGCGCCGCACGGGGCGCTCGGCGTCAACCGATGGCGCGAAGTGAGGGAGCGCTCCGGGCAGGGCGAGAGGTGTCCACGTGGCGCAGCGTCGTCGCTTATTCTTCGTCCCGGCTGGCGGGCTCGCCTCCGGCGCCCGAGAGCGGAAACCTGACCATCGCGCACGTGCCCCGGCCGGGTTCCGAGCTGAAGGTGAGCCGGCCTCCATGCCCGCGCACCAATGAGGAAGTGATGGCCAGCCCCAGGCCGGTTCCGCCGTTCTCTCGTTTGGTCGTGAAGAACGGATCGCACAGCATACCGCCTTCTGAGTTGTGGGCGCTCTACTCGGCCATCGTCTTGAAAATCCTTTTCATGATCAGCCCGGGTGTTCCCGGGTGCTCAGGTGCCCATCCAGCGGTTTACGAAAGACCGCACAATAGCTGGTGAGCAGCGCCCGGCCGGGCCAATGGTCAATGACCTGGATTAACTCGAACCCGCTCGCGACGACTTCCTCAACTACGAGTCGCGCCTCGAGGCCGTGGCCACGTCGGTTCTGCGGGACACCCCGGGGCGGCCATGGCCACAGCCAGGAGAGCGTCGGCGGAAAATCGATGACCGCGAGCACCCCGCCAGGGCGCAGCGCGCGCAAGAGGTCGCTGGTGGTCGCCGCCGGATGGGTCAAGTGGTGATAGACGCGGCGCAGGAGAATGGCGTCGCAGCAGCTGGTGGGCAAGCCAGTCTCGTGGGCGTGCGCCTGCACGACCGTCACGTTCTCGGGTGTGGCGGCGGCGACCACCGCGCGAATCTGCTCCAGGGCCTGGGTGTCGATCTCCGTCGAAAACACGTGCCCGCTCGGCCCGACTTCGGCCGCGAGCGCCACTGTGACCTCGCCCTTGCCGGCGCCGACGTCAGCCACCGACATACCCGGCTTGAGGGCAAGCACCTGCCTGAGTCGAGGCATCTCGGGTCCACTGGCGCGGAAGCCAAGGCCACGCCAGTTGTTGCAGCCCGCCCCGAGGAGCACGACCAACAGGATGATCGCCGTCGCTCCTCTTCTATTCCGCATCCCCTGTCTCCCTTCGGCTACTCCCGGCGGTGCGCGCGGGCCGAGGCCCGAGGCCTATAGCCAACGACGCGCTGAGGCCTTGTAATTCAGGTACTCGGTCCCGAACCTCCCTTCCAGGTACCGCTCCTCTCTCGGGATCACGACGATGGCCATCACGGCCACGGTCACTATCAGCGTTGCGACGAGCCACGGGCTGCTTACCCAGATCGCGATGCCGAGGTGCAACACAGAGAACGCCAGATAGATGGGATTCCGGCTGAAGCGATAGGGGCCGGTCCGGACAATGACAGTGGTCGGCTTGCTCCCAGGCACCGGTGTGCCGGCGGCCCAGAGCTCCCGCACCGAGCATGAGAACAGCGCTATCGCGACCACGACGAGTGAACTCCCGATCGGTCGTGCGAGCGCAGGAGGAAGGAATGGGAGAGGCCACGCGATGTGGACCACGATGCCTATGAGCACTGAAGACAGGTAGACGAGCGGTGGACGAACGATGCCGAGATTGGCAGCAGCCGCAGTCCCGGCCGACGGGCCCTTCTGTTGACGGTGGCCCGTCATTTCGCCGGGCCGGCGACCCAAGGGGTCTGTTCGTCCTGCTGGCTGCTTCCTTTCCGGGCCACGAAGGCCTGGCTCAGCCACCGCGCGGGCCTCCAGGGCGAGCCCACCGCGTGGCGGCGGACGTCATGGAAACCTTCCTGCGTCATCCAGCGGCCAAGATCACCCGGGCGGATGCGTGCGTGACCCCACGTGAGGCGGATCGCGGCGTCCACGACAGTGGCGCGGACGGCGACGACGATAAGGAGCCCACCAGGCCTCAGCACGCGTGTCATCTCGCCCAGTGCGACGCGTGGTGCCGACAGGTGCTCGAGCATGTGCGCGCTGAGGACCGTGTCGAATATACCGTCCCGGTACGGCAGGCAGCGCGCGTCAGCCCGCTGGAGCGCCGCCGTGAAGCCGGCGGCCGCCAGATTCGCGCCCGCGTGGTGCAGCATTGCCAGCGAGATGTCAATGCCAGTGACGATGGTCACGCCGGGAACGGCACGGGCGAAGGCCGCCGCGAGAGTGCCTGTACCAAGGCCGCAGTCGAGCACCCGGGCCGACGGCCGCCGCCGATCCAGGACCCCCCTTCGATGGAGCTCGTCGAGGAGTCGGGTGTAGGTGTGTGGATAACCGAGCCGTTGCATCGTCCTGTCCCAGCGGGGCGCGGCGGCATCGTAGCGCGCAGCGAGATCGCCTGGTGCAAGTGCGCGATGGTATGGTGGAGGACCTTCCGACGAAAGCAGGATCATGGCTCCACAGGTAGCGGAGCGATGTGGCCCCACGATGGCTTTCGTGGCTCGCAGGTGTCGGGTCCTGAGGGTCTTCTTGGCGAAATGTTGCCAGGCGGCTCGCGGCAACGTTTCGCGACAGAGATTGGCGTGACGCCGGTAGCTCGAAGCCCTAGGATGGAATGGTCGCCATGGACACTTCGCCTCACATTCTCGTGGTCGACGACGATGGCGAGATCCGGGACCTGGTCGCCAAGTTCCTCACACGGCACGGCTGCCGGGTGACCACCGTCGCCGACGGAAAGGAAATGCGGCGAGCGCTGGCTGACCGGCGCATCGACTTGGTCGTCCTCGATCTGATGCTGCCGGGGGAGGACGGCCTCGGCCTGTGCCGCCGACTGCGCGCGGAATCGGATCTGCCGGTGATCATGCTCACCGCAATGCGTGAAGACATCGACCGCATCCTCGGCCTCGAGCTGGGCGCCGACGACTACCTGCCTAAGCCATTCAACCCGCGGGAACTGCTGGCGCGCATTCGCGCCGTCCTCCGTCGGACCGGTGCGGTAACGCCGCGCGGCGAAGGGAACGCGACGCTGCGCTTCGCCGGCTGGCGCCTAGAGCCCGGAGGTCGGCGTCTTGTCGGACCCGACGGGCGCGAGCCCGAACTGACCGGCGGTGAGTTCGATCTCCTGCTCGCCTTCGCCGAGCGGCCGGGCCGGGTCTTGAGCCGCGACCAACTGCTGGATCTCACCCGCGGGCGTGAGACGGCCCCCTTCGACCGCAGCGTTGACTCCCAGGTGAGCCGCCTGCGGCGGAAGATCGAGCCGAACCCCAGCCGGCCCGCGCTGATCAAGACGGTGCGCAGCGGCGGCTACGTGTTCACCCCAGTTGTGGAGCGGGACTGAGCAGCCTCTTGCCGGGGAGTCTCGCCGGCCGGATGACCTTGGTTCTGGTCGCTGGCCTGCCGCTCGTCGTCGTGGCGGGCATCGCGGTAGGTACCGTCACGATGGGCGGGGGCCAAGCAAGTCTCGTCGACCGTGTAGTCACGCTGGTGGCCGCCGCCGAGGCAACGCCCGCGGCTGCCCGGCCAGCCGTGTTTGCCAGCGTCGAGCGAGCAGGCCTGAGTATCCGGGACCTCGCAGGCACGGACGCGAGTCCCGCGGTGTCGCCAGACTGGTTCACCGACCGGCTCCGCGGGCGTCTGGCCACTGAACTGCCGCCTCTGGGCGCTCGTGTGCTGGCCATCGGCCATGTGGCCGGTACCGGCGCATCGTCGCCTGGCTATCACTGGCCATCGTGGGAACCCATTCTCGTCTTGGTCGAGTTGTCCGATGGGACGCGGCTGCAAGTGGTTGCACGCGGACGGTGGTCTCCCCTTGAGCTCATGGGGCGGTTTGTGCCAATCCTCCTCGTCGTCGGCATCGGCCTCACCGCGCTGGCCATCTGGGTGGCGAGACGCGTCACCAGGCCCCTGGGGCGGTTCGCGGAGGCGACGACCCGGTTCGGTGCAGACGTCGCCGCGGCCGAGCCGCTCAACCAGGAGGGGCCCAGTGAGATCCGTGCGGTCGCGCGCGCCTTTAACACCATGCAGGAGCAGATCCGTCGACTGCTGGATGGCCGCACGCACATGTTGGCCGCAGTCTCCCATGATCTGCGCACGCCCCTCACGCGCCTGAGGCTCCGCACCGAGTTTGTCGAGGACGACGAGGAGCGGACGAAGATGCTGAAGGACCTGGACGAGATGGAAGCGATGATCCATGCCGCCATCGCGTATGCGCGAGGCGATGGAGGCGGCGAGTCGCCGGTCGCCGTCGACATCGTCGCTCTCCTCGCGGAGGTTCGCATGGAGCTTGCCGAGGCAGGCCACCGAGTGCGCCTGGACGGGCCACCGCGCGCCCTGTGCGAGGGCCGACCACTCGCGCTCAAGCGGGCCCTCCGGAACCTGGTCGAGAATGCGGTGAACTATGGGGGTCACGCCGATCTTTGCGTGACGGCGAGGGCTCACAACATCACCATCACCATCGATGACGACGGACCGGGAATCCCGGCGACGGAAATCGAGAAGGTGTTCACGCCCTTCTATCGCCTCGAGCGTTCACGCAGCCGCGATACGGGCGGGGTCGGTCTTGGCCTCGCGGTCGCCCGCGCCGTAATCCGTGAACACGGGGGCGACGTCACGCTGAGCAACCGGCCCCAGGGCGGATTGCGGCAGACCGTGGTCCTGCCCGGGAGATGATGGCCACTGTTTCGATGAGGAGGCCCGAGGCCCCGTCGTCGCTAGCGCGCCCTCTGGCCGCCTCGACGCCAATCTGCCGTAGGGCCTTTCCCTTAGGTTCAGGTTCATACAGGCCCACCATGCGGCATTCTGTTCGCCATCGATGTGCTTGTCTGCCCTCGGTGCGGCGGCCGCCGGCACATCGTGGCCGTCCTTACCGCTGGCCAGCGCCTCCAGGCCTTGCTCGAGCGCCTGGGGCGAGGCGATCCGGCCGCCGCCCCCGGACCCTCGCGATCTCCGCCCGCCCCGCCAGGTCTCCCTGAGCTCTCGCTTCGGAAGCCTCCAGCCCGCCCTGCCCCAGCGCGTTTGCCCCCGTCTGCCCCCGAGCTCGGACCCCGCTCGCGCCCCGCCGCCCCCGGTTCATCATGATGGCCCCTACTGTTCTCGCGCTACCGCTTCCGTCCCTTTGAGTCGTCCTGCTTGGTCACGACCAGCCCGCCAGCCCGGCCCTCTTGCTTCCGCCCCCCGGAGAAAGTCATCCCCTCCTGCTGCCGGGGCGGGCTCGGTCGACGCGGGCCTTTTGGAATGCCTATCGCCCCACAGCCCCCGTGTTCTCCTCACGGGTGATTGCCGTTCAGCCAAGCCGGGGCCGCCGCCACCGTCGGCTTCGCCACGACCTGCTCACGGCCCCGGGATACGCTAACGCTTTCACGGCCAATCCATTTCTCCAGCGGGGACGCAGTCCCCCGCCTCGGGGGTCAGGGCGTAGCCCCGCTACTTTGGGTTATACATGCGTGTGTCCTGGTCGATTATCTTCTTGGCGTCCTTGGGGGACTTCGCGTCGATAGCGAGTCCATCAAGTCGACGGGCGATCCCGTCCCAACCTCTTCAGCTTGCCCGGCGAGATTCGTCGGCCTCGTCACCTTTGCGGACGGGCCAGACGATGCTGTGTTGGCGAGTGGTGCGTATACATATCAGGCGAATGGAGTCGGACTCGCATAGCTCGGCCAACGTTGGCGTTGGAGCTAGCGGCGCCGGCGAGCAGCCGATGATCTCAAGCCTGCCCCTCGTGCCCCTCCGGCGCCTCACACGCCACTGTCCCCATGTCGGCGGGCACGGAGACTTCGAGGATCTCGAGGTGGCGGTCTCGTTGCGGCGCAGCCCGCCCGGGATGAAGAGCGACTCGCCCGCCTGCACCTGGAGCCTCTGGCCTTCCTCAAACTCGCGATCGACCCAGCCTTTGAGCACGTAGACGAACTGGCCGTCGCAGACGCGATAGTGCCAGCCGGTGGGCTTGGTCATCCCCGCGGTGGCGCTGATTACCTGAGCCCGTATGCGGCCGCTGCTAGTGGCGGTGACACCGAGGTCCTGGTATTTGAGGAAGGTCCGTCGCCTTTCCACAAAGGGAGCGGCGGGACTCTAGAGGCAGTTGATCTGATTCGGATCCCAGATCTGCGGATAGGCATCGGCCGGACCACCGGCCTCGAGCAAAAGGACGCGGGCCCCAGCCGCCACGAGCTCTCCCGCCAACACACTGCCGGCTGAACCGGCGCCGATCACAATCACGTCGTATCCCATCATGGTCAGGAGCTTACGAGCTCTCGGCAGCGGCTTCGAGTGAGCGTCAGAGGGGAGATGAGGAGGGGAGCCGGACAAGACGCTGCATGGTTCGACATCATCTTTCTCGTGCGCATAGACTGATGTGATGTCGGGCACCGTCACCACCAGATCCCTTCCGGCGTGAGGTGAGACCGGCCGGGTTCCGGCGTCGTCCGCCCGGGAAAGGGAGGCGCCTAGCTCGCCACTCAGCTCGCGTCGTCGCCGGCGCGCTCGGTCCAGCCTCATCGACCCGTCGTAGGCCGCGTACTTGTAGGCCTCGCTGCGGGTCGGCACCGCGAAGGTCGCGTGGATGAACCGATCGATCGGCTCGCGCTCGTGCAGGACGAACTGTCCCAGGTGGATGAGCTCGCTGGTCATCTCGCTGTGGTGGCGCCCAGGAAGATGGGACCGCCGTCATTCGCCTGACCGGCCGGAAAGGCCAGAGCCTCGCGGAGCAGACCCTCGAGAAATGGATCGGCAGTGAGGCTCAGCTGTCGCCGGACCTTGGCTAGGAGATGCGTTCACACGCGGCGAAGTTCACGATGCGCGGCGCCATCCGCGTGGATCGAGCATGAGCCGAATCACGTTCATGGGCGGGCGGCCAGCTCGGGAGCAACGCCTTTTGTAGAGCTCGGGCCTGCGGCGTTCGCGGCCGCCAGGGTCCCGTGCCGATCGCGTAGGCGGGAATGGCTTCTGCTTCCCGAGGGCTGGTCCAGGATGGCCGCACGGACTCGAATGAGGGGTCGTCGAAGCGTCGCGTCGCTGCTGAAAGATCGGCGAACCACGCGGTCACGTTGCCCTCCCGTAGATGAGGGTCGAGCTCAATGCGCCCGCGACCCGCGCCGAAGGCGATGGTCGGCGAGCCCGATCCGGAAGGCGCGGCAATAACCGCGCGCGATCCCGCGCCTACTTTGGCGATACACACTCGGAGTGTGTATCATGTGTTCAGTTCATCACCAAAGGAGGTGTACCAACAATGCATAAGCGCATGAACGTCACGCTCCCCGAGGAGACGATTCGGCTCATCGACCGGTCGGCCCACCGTGGCAACCGCAGCGGCTTCATCGATAAGGCTGTGCGGTATTTCGTGCGCGAGCATGGCCGCACCGAGCTCAGGCGCCTTCTCGAGGAAGGTGCCGAGCGACGCGCCGCGCGGGATCTCGCGATTGCCGACGAGTGGTTCCCCGTCGACAGGGACGCATGGCGAAAGCGGCGAAAGTAATCCAGCCCCGGCGCGGCGAAGTGTACCTGGTGAGCCTTGATCCTGCGGTAGGCGCGGAGATCAGGAAGACACGGCCCGCGGTCGTGGTGCAGAACGATCCCACGAATCGCCGAAGTCCCATCACGATCGTCGCGGCGGTGACCTCACAGTTCGAGGAGCCGCTTTATCCCACGGAGGTCCTGGTGCGCGCCCCGGAGGGAGGGCTCACGACCGACTCCGTCGGGCTCCTGAACCAGATCCGCTCGGTCGACAAGGGGCGGCTGGTCCGCCGGCTCGGTCGCTTGAGGTCCGAGACCATGAAGGAGGTGGACCGAGCGCTCCTCCTGAGTCTCGGGCTCGTTGAGCTATAACGCGGGCGCCGATTTATAGACGTTGGTCGGCCGTCCACGCGCCCTCACGGATGATCCGGTTCTGGAAGATCCCGGCCTCATCAAACCGCCGCCGCCGATTCTGGCTAAAGGTCGAGGCGTCTCACGGTTGCTCGTCGAGATTCATGCCCACGAACGACCGCAGGGCCATGTTGCACTGCAGTTCCAAGACGAGCTTGCGCTCGCTCGTCACGCCGAGCAGATAGCCGCCGACCAGGGCCAAGAACAGCTGCTCCGGCGGGATCGACGGCCGGCCGATGGGCGCGTACAAATCGCGGCAAGCTCGTCGGATGACACGCTCGTCGATGAGGGGGCGAATACGGCGCCGCGGATGCTCCTCGGGGATGAAGGTCTCCGGTGAGATGTTATAGAAGAGGCCCCGCTGCGGATTCGCCGCTCCCATCATCAGTGCGCACCTCCTACGGTCGCAGCCTCGCGGCGAACCGGAGGGTCGCATCGCCATTGACTGAGGAGTCCAGATACACCCTGCTAACGACCGCCCGCGCAGGAAGGAGGCCAAGCTCGAGAGCGAACGTCAGAAGGTTTCGAGGCAACACAGGAGAGGAGATAGCCGTGCCGTCTGACCGCCGGCACGTGCCGGTAAAGCCAGCGAAACGGCGCGACCAGCGCCCCGGTGATCCTTGCCAAGCCCGGCCGGCGTGTGTAGCAGAGCAAATCGAGCATCCGCAGCCATCCGGGGATGAATAGGATGCCACTCACCGCAGTCACTTGGAAGCCCGCAGACTCCAGCAGCCGGCGCAGGCCGCGCGCGGTAAACGATCTCTCCATCCCGTAGGCGTAGGCGCCAAGCACGTTGAGCAGATGTACCATGAGGGGACGTAAGAACGGGTCGGTCTTGTTCGGCACGCCGATGATCGCGGTCCCGCCCGGTTTGAGCACGCGGAAGATCTCCCGGACGGCGACGTTGCTGTCGGGGAAGTGCTCGATGGTCCCCATGGAGTAGATCAGGTCGAAGGAATCATCCTGGAACGGTAGGGCGCGGATGTCCGATACCGTCAGCCCGGGACAGTGTCCGGCCAGCACCGTGCGGGCATCGCGCACGATCTCGAACGCGATATCGACACTGTAGGGTCGGCCGCCCTGTTGAGCCAACCAGCGCAGGATCTCGGTGTTCTTGGCCTCGTCCCAGAGATCCGTTTTGAAGAGCGACTGTCCCTGGAGCTTCGGAAAGTACGTCCCGCAGAGCCGGCGCTCGCACTCGAAGTAGTACTGGGTCGACGCGGCGCCTTTGAGCGACGGGAGCGTCCCGCCGACTCTGCCCCAGAACGAGACGTACCCGGCTTGATCCGTCATTGGGTCGACTCCGGCGGTCCGCGCCTCGTATCCGAACCGAACTGCCCAGCTGGGCGAGTCCGAGGCCGGGGTCGCCCCCCGGTGGCTCGGCGCCGGGGTCGCGGTCGTCGACGTTGGGGTACCGAGCGTCCTGACGACGGAGTGGATCGCCTGGCGCACGCCGGCCCTCCGCGCCTACCGCCGGAGCCCGTGAGCCCCCGTCGCGTCGGCAGCCGGCGACCTCGCCAGGCGCGCGCGCACTCTTTCGTACGCGTCCACCATATCCGGGATGCCGTGGCGGCGCACCACGAACGCCCGCGCGCTGCGCCCGATTGTGTCGCGAAGTTCCGGATCGGTCGCAGCCCTGCGGATCTGAGCGATCAGGTCGGGGACGTCACCGGTCCGGAAGAGGAGACCCGTGGTCGCGTGCCTGATCACCTCTCGAGCTGCCGGGATGTCGCTCGCGACCAGCAGACGCGCGCACGCCTGCGTCTCGAGATACACCCGGGCGAGCCCTTCGGCGACCGACGGCATCACGACGGCGTCGGCCAGGTTGATGTAGTCGGCGACGCGCTCGTGCTCGATCCATCCGGTACATCGGACGATGTCGCTGACGCCCAGTCGGCAGGCGGTCTCCTCGACGGCGGGCCGGAGTGGCCCGTCCCCGACGACCACGCACCGGAGATCCGGTAGTCGCGGGCGAAGCTCTGCCACCGCGCCGACGAGGTCCAGGGGTCGCTTGAGCGCGGTCAGGTTGGAGAGATGGACGAGCACCCGCGCCGAGGGCAGCAGGCCGAGCGCCTCGCACAGCCCGACCGAACGGGGCCGCGGCACGAAGGTGTTGAGATCCACAGCGTTCGGAATCGAGACCACGCGGGCAATCCCGACGCGCCGCAGGCCGTCGGCGAGGTGCTCGGCGACGGTGACAATCAGGTCCACGGTCCGGAACTGGGCGAGGAAGAATGCGGCATGAGCCGGCGGGTAGGTGCCGTCGAGGATGAGCTGGGTGGGATTGCCCCGGGCCAGGAGGACGCTCGGTCGCCCCCATTCGCGGGCGATCTGCGGGACATGCCAGGCGAAGGATTCGCGCCCGATGACGACGACGTCGGGAAGCCGGGCCCGTAGCAGGGGTTCCGCGGCGGCGAGGAGCACCGCACCTTCCTGGCGCCGGTACTCGTCGGAAGGCGGGCTACCAGTGGCGATCTCGAACGCCGGAACGAGGAAGCGGCGAAGCTCGATCTCGGGGTGACAGGCGGCGAACGCGTCTCCGCGAGCAAGCTCGGCTGGCGTGATCGGCGCGATCGCGCGGATCGCGTGGCCTCGCCCCGCGAGCTCGGCGAGCAACCGGCCCGTGGAAATCGGCGCACCGCCCGGCAGCGGAGGCAGGGCACCAACGAAGAGGATGTCCACCGCCGCCTCACCGCGGACGCGGCTCGTCTCGGAGAGTGAGAACGGGAGGAGCCTTCCCCCGGCCAGTGACCAGGGGGATCGCCGCTCGACGCGCAGGGCATTCGTCTGTGCCCACTGCGCGGCCATGAAGGGATAGGCTCGCCGAAGACGGCCAAGTTCCTGGAAGAATGTCGTCACGACCGCCCGCTCGTCCAGGGCGCCGACATCGGGTTCACGAGGAGACGGTAGCGTGGCAGGCCCTCGCCGCTCTGCTCTTCGATCAGCTGGGCGCCGGCGAACCGCACTAGGGTCTGGAGCGTGGTGGAGAGCGCGCGGTAGGCGCGGGAGCCTCCATGTCCCGTGCAGAACCACTTGACGAAGCGGTTGCCGAACTTCGCGCACATGCGCTGATGATTGACGGCCGCCGGATAGCCGCAGACCCGCTCGGAGAGCGCAGGATACCCTGCGATGGGCTTCAGGTCGAACACGACAACCTGCTCGGTCGCGGGCCGGGCGCTACTTAGCGTAGTGGTCAGCTCCCATGAAGTGTAGGGAGACATACGGCTCGTCCCCGATGACCCAGCTGTCATGCGGGACACCCGGAATGTAGAACAACTCGCCCGCCCGCAGCTCGGTCACTCGACCATCGGCGAACGCCGCGGTCGCCGTTCCGGAGAGCACGAGACCCACATGCTCCACCGTGCAGCGAGAGGCGCCGACGCTGGGCCCGACATGGCTTGACCACTTCCAGCCGGGTTCGTACGTGGCGCGGCCGATCGTCATACCGCCCAGCCGTACGATCTGGTACTTGCCCTTCGCGAGGACACGGGTTTCGTCGGGCGCTTCGAAGCGCTTCAGAATGACGTCCATCATGGCGAGTCCTCCTGTGCGTGTTGCGGGTGGACGATGTGCTTGCGGCACGCGCGAAGCACGAGATCGGAGAGGCTACGATCGGCAACTGCTCGGGCGAGCATGATACCACCGACGCAAAGGGAGACGATTGCCAGGGCGTGTTCGCGACGACGCTCCAGATTCTCTGGCAGGGCGCGCTCGAACTCGAGGACGAACTCCTTCAGATAGCGGTCGAAGGCCTCGCGCGTCCGTTTCGACGCCCGGGCGACCTCTGCACTTAAAGCCGGCAGCGGACACCCCTCTGCCACTCCGTCACGATGACTGCGGCTGAGATACCGGCGAACGGCTTCTCGGAGCCACTCCCAACCGTGCCGGTGCGTCAACCCC
Organism: Candidatus Methylomirabilota bacterium; assembly: GCA_046726415.1. Lineage (GTDB taxonomy): Bacteria > Methylomirabilota > Methylomirabilia > Rokubacteriales > CSP1-6 > CAVWFS01. Next base: position 4,005 of record JBKPAK010000317.1, on the reverse strand, counting down.
GCGAAGAATTGACGACGGGTCTCGGCCATCGCACGCGCAAGCGTCTCTTCAAGGAGCGCTTCCTTCGACGGGAAATGCGCATAGAAGCCGCCCGCGGTGAGGCCCTCGGCTTCCATCACCCCGTCGACGCCAATGCCGTTGTAGCCACGAAGTTTGAAGAGCCGCGCCCCAACGGCGATCAGACGGTCACGAGTCCGTTGTTTGTGCTCGGGATCGTAGCGCATGACACTATTATATTACGATCGTAAGCCAATAGGACAGCTCTCGAGAGTGACGCCGACATCCGGTGCCCGTCAGAAACCTGATCGCTGGCCTCGCCGGGCCTCGGAAGAGGCGCGGGAGTTACGTGACGGTCGGGAGCGCGCCCGCGAAAGTGCCCACGGGAACGGCCGGGGAGAAGGCGAAACTGTCGAGACCGCCAATGCCGTGAGCAGGGATGGGAAGGAGGCGACCTATGATCCTCGTGACGGGCCGACAGGGACCAACGGGCGCTTCGTTGTCCAGGCGCTCCTGGCCGCGAGCGTTCGGGTTCGCGCCATGGTCCAGGATTCATCCCGAGCGATGGACCTCCAGCGCGCCGGGGCCGAGCTGGTTGCCGCTGCCGTCGATCAGCCGGGCACCCTCGACGCGGCTCTCGCTGGCGTCGATGGGTGCCTGCTGTTGTCCGCCGTCGACAAACAGCTCGTTGAGCGAGAGACGCGATTCGTGAAGCGAGCGACGAAGACCAGTCTCAATACCTGGTCAAGTTTTCATCCATAGGGGCGCACCCGGCAGCCTCGTTCACTTTTGGCCCCGCCTTGCGCCGCCGAACGGATGATCATGGACAGCAGCCTGCCCTTCACGTTTATCCGGCCAAGAGACACCAGCCGACGCGCCGAAGTAGAAGGCGTCCCCAGCAAGTTCTGGTGGGCGAGCCGCGTCGGACGCCGCGGGACCAGCGCATACCCGCGGGCCTGCGTGGCTCTCAGGTTCTGGAGATCGAAAAAGGTCTCTGCCGACGAGCTGTGGCGCTATCTGATCGCTTGCCCCGTGAACGGTTATCGATCGACCCGCCGTGACGATCGAGACGTGAGCCAGCCGGTCTCGGCAGAGCCAGCGGGCGAATAATGCTCGAGTAGCGGCGAAGAGCCGCTTCGCTGCCCACGAGTCGCAACGTCCCTTGGCGTATCGCATCGCGTCCGCGAAGGCGCCCCACTCCCACGTCGATGAACGTGGTCGCATCGACATGGATCTCGACGTCGACGGGGCGGCCGCTCTGCCCCTCGATCACCTGCATCTCGCCATCGTCCACGATCACACTGATCACCGAGTCATCGATGTGAAACTCATACACGTCGTGCACGTCGCGCGCCGACGAGGCGTCAAACGTTTCACGGAGGAACAGCAACCCCCAGGCGGGACGAAACGCTTCGGTGCGCTTTCGACGGTTGGCGGCAAGGATTCGAACACCCCAGGCCGCCAGTGGAACTATCGCTCGGCCGAGCTCTTGACCGTCTTCGGTGAGGACGTAGACCTTCGAGGCGGCCGGCGGCGGCAACGTCCGGCGGCTGATCAGTCGCTCCTCCTCGAGACGGTTCAACCGCTCGTTAAGTACCGATGTGCTGATCCCGCGTAGCCCTTCAACGAGATCCGAGAAACGCCGCGGCCCGAAGGCAAGCTCGCGAATGATCAGCAGGGTCCACCGCTCCCCAACCAGATCGAGCGCCTTCGCCAAGCCGCAGTATTGCCCGTAGACCTTGTGCGTCACGATTCCTCCAGCAGATTGACGGCCTTCCCCGCGGAGTGTATACTTCGAAAAGCGAAGTTGTTACTTTTGTATGCGCAGCACTCTAGCCAGACGGCGGTCACGGCCGTCATCTTTTGGCTGCCCTGTTCCGGTGACAGAGGATAGGGGCTTCGGCAGAACGTTGCAACTCGAGCGGGCGCGAGGAGGCACGATGATCGAGAAGGTGGTCGAGACCTGGCACCGGTTCCTTGCGGGCGAGCGGCCGGAGGCGCTGGACGGTCTGCTGGCGGGCGACGTCGTCTTCCACTCGCCGATCGTGGCGGAATCAGACTGATGGACCGTCACAGCGCTCGTTCAGCAACACGAGAGGGACGCGACCGTCGTCCAATCGCAAATCCCAGTTCAAATCAGTGAGGGGCACCCGGTTTGCGGTGCGGGACAAGGAGGGCGCGCGATGCAGGAGCGGCTGCCAGCGGGGATGACGCGTCGGAGATTTTTCCTCTCGGGCGGGGGCGGGGTTGCGGTGACCCTGCTCTTGCCCGAACTGTCGGCCTTTGCCCACGCCGGGGGAGCCGTCGCGCAGCTCACGGAATATCCCACAAAGAAGGTGGAGGCGAGAGACATGGCTGCCTACATCATTGGCCTAGGTCGATCAGCACCTCGGGGAACGGCATGGGCAAAGGAATATCGCCCGAAGGCGGCCGCCCTGGTAGCGAAACACGGCGGCAAAGCGTTGATCGGGAGCGACTCCACGCCGCGGCTTCTGGAAGGGGCTAAGGAGCCGCCCCTCGCCGTCGTCCTTCTGGAGTTTCCTTCTCTCGAGCAGGCACAAGCATGGCACGACGACCCGGACTATGCCCCGCTGAAACAGTTGCGCCAGGCCAACCTTGACATGGAGGTCTTCGTCGTAGAGAGGGTGTGAGTACGCCGTCGGCAGAGCAAAGGCGCTTGGGTCCTCCCGCCGCCCTGGTAACGGCCCGTTGAAAGGACTCGGCGCGGTAGGGCTTGGCTACGCGACATTCGCTGTGCCATCGGGCGGGCTCCTGGGCGGGCGGCGGCTCAGTCTGGGAGGTGAGGTCACGGTGACGGGGGCCAGGGGCGGGGCGACCGTTGCTGGAGGCGTTCATGTTGCTTACGGTCCGGAGATTCGCGGCTTCGAAGCGGCGACCATCGTCCCCGCTGGGCACATCGTGCTCGTCGGCGAGCCCGGCGCCGGCCGCTCAGATCTGATTGAGGCTCTGGGCAGAGCCACCAGGCGACGCGCCGAAGGGGGCACGATGATCGAGAAGGTGGTCGAGACCTGGCACCGGGTCCTTGCGGGCGAGCGGCCGGAGGCGCTGGACGGTCTGCTGGCGGACGACGTCGTCCATGGCGCGTTTCGTTACACGAAGCAGGTCCTCGCCGGCGACGTCGCCATGCTTGAGTTCGAGCGGCAAATACGTCCACGGCGTCGACATCATCCGCTGCGATGACACCGGGCGCATCGTGGAGTTCCGGGTGATGATCCGGCCCCGGCAGGCCATCAACGCCGTACACGAGCAGATGCGCGCGATGCTCGTATCGATGCAGCCGTAGCTACACCCCCATGAAAGGTGAAGAACATGCCGTCGGTGATCCAGCAGCGCAACATCCCTGAAGTGATCCGCTCCCTCAGCGGTATGGATAGTCCCGATTACATCGATCTCTTCACCGTGACGACCAATGGTGCCGCAGATGCCTCAGCGGAGCAGTGGTCTCGTACCGCGATCGAAGATGTGGCGGGTCTGGGCGGCCAATTCATCTGGCGCGGCGTCCTCGGTCTGCGGCTGAAGTCGCGGCCTTCGACGGAGCGAGTGGGCGGATGGAAGATCGCCGATCGCGGTGAAGATTGGATCAGGCTCGAGGCGTCTTCGTGGTTCCTCACCGCCCATCTCGTGGTCCGACTGGATGAGGCGCATCTGTCCGTCGGCACCTTCATCCGGTACGACCGTCCGATCGCGGCACTCATCTGGGTGCCCGCGTCCGCCGTCCACCGCCGTTTGATGCCCGGCCTGCTATGCCAGACGGTGCGCCGGCAAGCCGGTCTTTCAGATGGTGCTTTGCAGGGGAACCACGACCCGGCCGCGAGTCCGAAAGGAGGTCAGTAGACATGCCGATGTTGGACGCATACATCCCGGAGGGTGCCCTGTCGCCCAGCGCCGAGCGCGAACTGCTGGCCAAGATCACCGACCTGTTGCTCGAGCACGAGGGAGTCGACCCCAGCAACGAGAGGGCCCGACCGCTCGCCTGGGTCTTCGTCC
>JBKPAK010000316.1:0-6884 GCA_046726415.1 Candidatus Methylomirabilota bacterium | reverse complement strand
TCGACACACCGAGCGTTTCCGGCTCCTGATGGCCCAGCTCCACGCTCCTCTGTGTGTCCTCGTGCCCGGATCGGCCGCGCGCGCCCCCTTCTTCTGTGGCTCGCGCCGGTTCCTCGATACGCGCAAATTCGCCTACGGCTGGGAGGTCTATCGGGCCCGTGCCCACTGAGACCCGCGCCAGCATCTCCGCGTGCTTCCCCGCGTACAACGAAGCGGCCAACCTCGCCGCCGTGGTGGAGGCGGCGAACGAGGCGTTGCGCGCCGTCGCCGATCGGTTCGAGATCATCGTCGTGGACGATGGCAGCGCCGACGCTACTCCGGTATTGCTGTCTGCCTTGTCCCGTCAGTACCCCGCGCTCACGACCATTCGCCACCCAGAGAACCAGGGGTATGGCGCGGCTGTCCTCACCGGACTCCGCGCCGCTCGCCACGACCTCGTACTCCTCTGCGACGCCGACAATCAGTTCGATCTGGGGGAGCTGCCGAAACTGCTCGCCGCGATCGATGGCGCGGATCTCGTCACCGGCTATCGCCGGATCCGACGCGATCCGGCGCACCGGCGGCTCAACGCCTTCCTCTGGAACACACTCGTGCGTTTGGTCCTCGGCGTCAACGTCAAGGACCTCAACTGTGCGTTCAAGCTCTTCCGGCGCGCCACCCTCGAGCGCGCCGGCCTTCACGAGGTCGCCTCCCGGGGCGCCGCCATCAACGCCGATCTGCTGGCCAGGCTGGGCCGAGTGAACGCGCGGATCCGGGAAGTCGAGGTCAGCCATTACCCACGCCGCTGGGGTCAGGCCACCGGAGCCTCGCCGAGAGTGGTCGTGCGAGGTCTCGTCGAGGTCCTCGCGCTGTGTCGACGGCTCCGGTAGTCCGACGCGGACCACATGCGCATGACGCCCTCACCGCTCATCGCGAATGGATAGACATGGCTGAGGATGCCCGGCACGGCCGTGCGATTCACGGTGGCCCGGGTGCCCTCGGCAAACCATGGGTTCAATACGAGTGCACCGGCGAGACAGGCGGGCACCGCCAACGACCGGGCCCACCAACCGGGGCCACGGCCGGCGCGCCAGCCCCACTGCGCGATCCCCAGGGCGACGAACAGCGGAGTCAATTCCGTGTAGATCGCGTTCGCCGCGGCGAGGACGATGGCCGCACTCGCTACGGTATGCCAGCGTGGATCCGACAGGACCCTTTCGATCAGGACCGGCCAGATCAGCAGCATCGGAGAAGACGGTGGGCGGGGAACAGCCGCACGACACCTGATGCACCACCAGGCGAACAGCACTCCGGCGAGGAGCCAGAGCCACCCGGCCGAGTGCCGTACCGGCACGTTCCAGTAGACGAGGTTCTGGGCAGCCAGGACGATCCCGGCAGACCCAGAAGCGGGGCCGCCACCCAGAACAGATCGCGACGGTCCTCGCCGCGCACCACGGCCTGGGTGATTGGCAACCCAACAAAGAAGACCGATGCCACGGCCAGCGCAACGAGCCACAGCGTCGTGAGCGTCTCGGTCACGAGTGGCGTCGGGGCCGCACTTCAACGGCCCCCGCCGGGGGCCGTCAGAGCGGCTCGGCCCGGCGCGCTGCGCGAGACGCTCACTCTCATGACCGCCACGCGAGACCCCGGGGCCGGACACGATCGGCGCACGGTGAGCGAGAGTAGCAGGCGCTCAGTAGGCATCGGTGCTCAGTAGGCGTTCGGGCTCGCGAAGCCGCGCCAGAGCGTCTGCACCAGGATCCTCAGGTCGAAGGCGAGCGACCAGCGCTCGATGTAGAAGAGGTCGTACTCGATTCGCTTCTCGAGTGACGTATTGCCGCGCCATCCGTTGATCTGAGCCCATCCCGTCATGCCCGCCTTCACCTTGTGGCGCAGCATGTATCCGGGGACCTGGCGCCGGAACTCCTCCACGAAGATTGGCCGCTCGGGGCGGGGCCCCACCAGGCTCATGTTGCCGCGCAGGACGTTGAGGAGTTGCGGCAGCTCGTCGAGGCTGGTCCGCCGCAGAAGACCGCCCAGTCGCGTGCGCCGTGGATCGTCGGCCCTCGCCCACACCGGACCGGTCTCCGCCTCGGCGTCGGTCTGCATGGTGCGGAACTTCAGCATCGCGAACTCGCGGCCGTCGAGCCCCATGCGCACCTGGCGCAGGAACAGCGGCCCCGGCGACGAGAGTCGGATGGCCAGAGCGATGATGGCCATCATGGGCAGGAACGCGAGCAGGGCGGTTCCCCCCACCACGAGGTCGAAGGCGCGCTTGAGCACCCGATTCCACCCATGGAGGGGCGACTCGCGAAGATGGATCAGCGGGATGCCCTCGAACTCCTCGATGCCGCCGCGCAGCGAGGCGAGGCTGAAGACGTCGGGCACCAGGTGGATGGCCACGGGGTCGTCGCCGATGTCACGCAGGACGTCGCCGAGGCGAGCATAGTCGGCGTGCGGCAAGGCCACGATGACCACGTCGACGTCCTGGCGATCGAGGGTGGCCCGCAGATCCTCGAAGCGTCCGAGGAAGGGAACCGCGGGGGGGCCGTCCGCCTCCTTGTCGCCCACCAGGCCGAGCACGCTCACGCCTACGTCGGGCCGCCGCCGGAGGGCAGCCAAGACTTCCACCACCGGTCCGCCCCCGCCGACCAGCAAGGCGCGGCGCTGGTTCATGCCGCGCCGCCGCGCCACGCGGAGCCCCTCCCTGAACACCGCGCGCGAGAAGCTCACCGCCACGATGGAGAGGCCCCAGAAGTACACGATCACCACCCGCGAGTACTCGGTCCTCGGGAAGGCAAAGGTCATGATGGCGATGAGCACGAGGATCCCCAGCGTGGACGCCTTCGCCACGTCCACCCATTCAGAGAGGCGCGAGCCCAACCGCCGCGGCCGATAGAGGCCGAACCAGCGAAAGGCCGCCCCCCACACCACGAGGATGGGGACGAGCTGAAGGAGATAGTCGCGGAGCGGCGCCACCTCCGGGACCACGAGGGCAGGACCGACCACGTAGAAGCGCAGCCCGTAGGCCGCGAGCCAGCAGGCGCCGATCAGCAGGAGGTCGACGACCAAGGTGAACTGCTCGAAGAGCCGTGAGTGTCCCTTCAGCACGGCCGCGGTTGTTCCAGGCGCATGGCCAAATATTCCCGCATGGCGGTCCGGAAGCGCTCGCGGGCGAACAGCTCGGCCCGAGCCCGCAACGCCTTCGGAGAGAACGAGAGCGCGTTCGACTCGAATCGGCGGATGGCCGCAGTCATCCCCGTCGGGCTTTGATCCTCGAACAGCAGGCCGGTGGGCGGCGCATCGCCTCCAGGCGGCACGATCGTTTCGAGGGCGCCGCCCGCGGCCAGCGCGATCACGGGGCGACCGGCCGCCATCGCCTCCAGGGGCACAATTCCGAAATCCTCGCAGCCCGGAAAGAGCACGGCTCGGCACTCGCGATACAGGCGAGCAATCTCCGCATCGCTTCGCCAGCCCAGGAACTCGACCGTGGGTCCGGCCAGCGCGCGCAGCCGCGGCGCCTCGGGGCCGATCCCGACGATCAGGAGGCGCCGCCGCAGCGCGTTGGCTGCGACGATGGCCAGATCGACGCGCTTGTAGGGCACCAATGCGGAGACAACCAGATAGAAATCGCCCTCGGACCCGTCGGCAAGCTGGAAGCGCTCGAGGTCGACGGGCGGGTAGATGACCGTGGCCTCCCGACCGTAGCAGCGCCGGATGCGCGCCCGGACGTGCTCGGAGATGGCCACGAAGTGATGCACGCGTCGGCTGGAGCGCTGGTCCCACGTGCGCAGGGCCGGCACGAGAATCGGCATGGCCGCGCGCGTGGTAAGGCTGGCGTGCTCACCTACGTAATCCTCGTAGCGGTCCCACACGTAGCGCATGGGGGTGAAGCAATAACACACGTGCACGCTGCCCCGAGCCGGGCGCGCGCCCTTGGCCACGCAGTGGCTGGAGGACAGCACCAGGTCGTAGTCGCGGAAGTCGAAGCGCGCGACGGCGGCGGGCATCAACGGCACGTAGTGACGATAGTGGGTGGCCGCCGCGGGCAGCCGCTGAATGAACGAGGTGACGATGCGCCGGCGTTCGATGATGGGCGTCACGCGCCCCGGTACGTGCACCAGGGTGAATAGATCCGCGTCGGGAAATAGCTCGCAGAAGACCTCCAGGCAACGCTCGCCGCCCCGCATCCCGGTGAGCCAGTCGTGGACGAGCGCCACGCGCATCAGGACGGTGCCGTGTCGCAGACGGTCCGGACATCGCGCTCGACGCCGCGAGGTGCCTCGCCGACGATGGGGGCATGGATAGCGACAGGGGACCCAGCGGCCATCGACTCAGTATAGGTCACGCCGGAGTTCGTCCCAGGAGTCGGGCCGGCCCGAGATGGGCGCGATCAGCACCCCCGAGTCCGTGACGTCCATGCGGCGAGACGGCCGCGGTCGTTCCTCATCGCCGGCGCTCACGGAGCCTCCGCCAGCCGTTCCACAGCCAGCGCTGCCAGCGCACCAGCTCAGAGACCGGGATGCCCCGGTTGTAGCGCACGAGGGTCACGCCGCTGATGGCGATCAGCCTCGCGATGAACCGCACATCTTCCCATGGCGTCTGGCGACGGCGAGGGCCCAGCACCGCATGGGCGTAGGCGTAGATCCAGGTCGGAGGGACGCACCCGAAGTGTTGCCGCACGATGCGGAGGATTTCCCCGTGCGCCCGGGTTCGCTGCCCGAGGGTCTTGGTCTCGGCGTGGAGGCGGCTGGTGGCCAGATACTCCGGGACGTAGGCGAAGGTTGCCACACGCGCCAGCCGGATCCAGAAGTCATAGTCCATGCAGAATTGGAGCGACTCGTCGAGATAACCGACGCGTTCCACCACCCCGCGCCGGAGGAAGGTGGTCGGCTGGCAGATGAAGCAGGTTTCGGCCAACCGCTCGACGCGAAACGGCTCGGTGGGATAGCGATCCAGCACGCGTCCACGTTCATCGACGTGATAGCCCTCGCCGTAGAGGATGTCGGCCTCGGGGTGCTCGCGCAGACCGGCCACCGCGCGTTCCACGGCGCCCGGCAGGTAGGTGTCGTCGGAGTTGAGGTAGGCGACGATGGTGCCCTGGGCGCGCCGCCATCCCTTGTTGATGGCCGAGGCCTGACCGGCGTCACGCTCGGAGATCCAGCTCACGCGGTCTCCGTAACCCTTGAGGATGCTCACGGTCTCATCAGTAGAGCCGCCATCCATGATGAGGTATTCGAGAGCGGGATACGTCTGCGCGAGCACACTGTCGATGGTTTCGCGGATGAAGCGCCCGTGGTTGAATGACGGCGTCACCACGGTCACCAGCGGGTGCTCCTCGCGCATCGAGGAGCTCGTCGTCACAGCGACTCGTACACGGCCAGCGTCTCGCGCGCGCAGCGATCCCAGGAGAAGCGGGCGCTCCATTCGAGACCGCGCGCGGTCAGCGTGGCGGCGAGTGCCGCATCGTCGAGCAGCTGGTGGAGCCCGTCGGCAATCGCGCCACGATCCATGGGGGATACGAGGAATGCCGCATCCCCCGCCACCTCCGGCAGTGACGAGAGGTTGGAGGTGAGGACGGGGGTGCCGCAGGCCATGGCCTCGAGCACGGGCAGGCCGAAGCCCTCGTAGAGGGATGGGTAGGCGAACACTGCGGCCAGCGAATACAGCGCCGCGATGTCCTCGGGGCGAACGTAACCGATGAACCGCACACAGTCCCCAAGGCCGCGCCGGGTCACCTCGTCCCGCATGGTGTCGCTGAGCCAGCCCTTTCCCCCGGCGATCACGAGGCCGGTCTGGCGCCGTACGGTTCCGGGCAACGCCGCATACGCCTCGATCAAGCGGGCGATGTTCTTGCGCGGCTCGAGAGTCCCTACGAAGAGGATGAAGCGCTCGGGTAGCCCGTAGCGTCGGCGGACCTCGTCCAGGCGGGCAGGGTCGGTGACGCGGCGGAGCGATGAATCGTGGGCCAGCGGGGTCACCACCACTCGGCTGGGCGATGCTCCCATGCGCTCGACGAGGTCCTGCCGGGTGTGCTCGGAGATGGCGAGGATCGCGTCGGCACGCTCGATGGCCTCGCGCGTCCCCGCCAGACAGTGTCGGACATTGGCCTCCATGTGGAATTCCGGGTGCGTGACGAAGCTGAGGTCGTAGATGGTCACCACCAATCGCTTGCGCGTCGACATGGGCGGAATACAAAACGTCGTGCTGTGCACCACGTCGACGCGACCGAGCAGCCATTCTTTGACGCGGGCCGACCCCTCGGCGCGCCACAGCCAACGCACCAACGACGACGGGAGATGGCGGAAGGCCAGCCGCATTCGCGGCGAGGCGGGGAATTCTGACCGCGGGTAGTCCGGATGCACGATGTAGTAGAAGACGGGATAGAGGCGATAGGAATGGCGTCGGTCCACGCGGGCCAGGGCCGCGGCCAGCTGGTAGGAGTACTGGCCACCCCCGGTCCGTTCCCCGGGGACGAGACTTAGATCGATGCCGATGCGCACGCCGTCCTCAGCGCCCCACCACGGCGGCGCGGCGCACACGCTCAAAGAGGTCGAGGGTTCGGCGGGCCATGGCCGCCGCCGAGAAGAGAGAAGCCCGGGCTTGGGCCCGCCGGGCGAGTTCCGCCGCGCACTGGGCATCCCCCGCCACGGTCGCCAGGGCGCGGGCGATGACCTCGGGGTCTCGTGGATCGAAGAGCAGTGCCGCGTCGCCCGCTACCTCGGAAAGTCCTGTCCCGTCAGCAGCGAGGATGGGGCAGCCGACGTGCATGGCTTCGATCAGAGGGATGCCGAAGCCCTCGAACAGCGATGGATGCACCAGGCACACAGCGCCCCCGTAGAGTCCTGGCAGGTCGTGGCGCGGGACATAGCCCAGCATGTGAACGACGTCGCGCAGGCCGAGAG